>CAZSMU010000036.1:0-26782 GCA_964607915.1 uncultured Haliscomenobacter sp. | reverse complement strand
CCGCGTTGTAGATGCTCTGCAGGGGAAGGGTGGGGATGCTCTTGGTAGAGGAAAGATTCCTGACCACGATTTGGTAGGTCAGCGTATCCCCCGGCTTGTATGGCCCCGACACGGGGGATACCAGGGTATGGTCTACCTCAAAAGGCGGTGCGGTGACGCTGAAGGTAGAAGATAAGGACCTCGTATGCGTCACCGTACCTTCTGTACCTTCTTTTGCCACGGCGTTTATCGTATAAGTGCCGATGGTATTTGGCGTCCAGGCGTATTCATAGGTGCTGGAACAGCCGCTGGATGCCTTCAGGACTCCTGTATAGGTGGTCGTTGAGCCACCGGAGCGGGTTACCTGAAAATCTATGCCGGAGATGTCGTCATTGCCAAAGGGGTCGGATGCGGTAGCGCGTAAGAATACCGGGCGCCCCCCCTCGGTACTTGTAGCGGTTGCACCGCCTGGGTAGGAAGCGTCGAATATATTACCGCTTCCTACATTTATGTACGTACTGGTGGGAAAATCTATATACGAAGGCCGGGTAACAGCATCGTAGTTGAGCCTGAACCGCACGGAAGGCGTACTGTTGAAAATTACGAGGTCTATAGATTGTCCTGTAGTCAAATTGGCAGTGGAAGACAGCGTACCTGTCCAGGTGAGGGTACTGTCGCTTGCATTCCAGGTAGCGGTCGTGAATTCCCCCAGTTTGTTGCCTGCGCCGTAGAGCACGGCAGTGACATAGGCCGTACTCGGCATCGTGCCGCTGGTGATCGTGGCATAGGTCTTTATGGTAATGGGTTGCCCGGAGGGTATGGTAAAGTTGCTGCACAGGGCAGAGTCTAAAGAAAAGGTGATATCGTTGGATTCCCCTTTGATGGCAACGCCGAGCTGGGCCCAGTCAAAGGATTGACTGGCGCCTTTCCAGGACATGGTGGTCGTTCCCACCGTTGCACTTCGAAGCGAGGAACCTGATTTAACATCGTTGGTACCGTCAGCAAAGATCAGGGTTCGGTTCGGCAGCAGAAATCCGCTGGTATCCACTTGTGCATTTCCATTGGTTCCAACCACATCAAAGATAATATCGCCCAAACCGGAAGGTACAGCGAGAGAAGATTGGTTGGCATTTGTGCTGAGTTTAACGACCTGATCCAATGGAATCGTTTGATCGACACTGGAAAAAGACGCTGCACCCGCGGTAGCTTCCATGGTACCTGTCCAATAGATGATAATATTTGCTGTGGTACTAGCCGTGGGGTTAGCGAGATACCATAATTCCGTCCGGATCGTATTTCCGGTTCGAACCGTATCCAGGAGGCTGAGTCTTGAATTGCCAAATTTGACGGAGTCTATTTTAGCAGTAGGCTCGCAGGCTATACCTACTATCAATAGTTGATTGCTCCCTGAGCCAGTGGTATAAGAGAAGGTCAATCCGCCCGATGCACCACTCTGACTTGTTTTCGCGCTGGTAGATGAAAACAGTACAGACGTGTTTTTATAAAATTCAGCCGTGGTAGAAATCGTATTGTCCAGTGGGTTTGCCGGGTTGGAACGATCCAACTTATTGCCGCTGCTCAGGTACAGGCGTTTCTGTACGGTCTGGGCCTGCAGGGCGTTGCTCCCTATGCCGAGGGCTAACAACAGGATTATCGCCAGGGTGCGGGGGAAGAGGATTTGCGCATACAGGCGCATTGGGACAGTGGTAAATCTTTTATCCATGATGTATCAGATTTCAAATTTTCGATGGGATAATAGGGCTTAGTTTGATTTCAGTATAGTGGTAGGTGCAGCGGGTATAGCGACAGGTGAAACCGCGAGGCAGGACGCTGCGCTGCTGCACGCGGTGCCGCTGCGGGTGGAATAGACGCACACCTGCCCGGGGGAGGTGCTGTTCCATTGCACGGTGATGCTGTTGCTGCTCTGGCCGCTCTGTATGGTCGCGTTTGAGGGCACAGACCAGGTGTAGGTCATGCCGGATACGTTGGTGATGGTATAAGTGACGTTGGTATTCAGACAGGGCGTCGGGTCCGAGGGCGTGATGGTGCCCGGTGGGGTGGGGAAGCAGTCGGAATCGTCGCAGTTGTTGAGGCCGTCCCCGTCGTTGTCAATGCCATCGGTACAGATTTCCGGTTCCCATATGCGGATGCTGTCTTTGGCGGTACAGCCTTTGGAATCGGTGACGGTCACTTCGTAGAGCGCACGGGAAAGGTTATTAATGGTAGCGGTGCTTCCGGCTGCTGCGCCGTCTTTTTTCCAAGCATACGTATAGGTAGGGGTGCCACCACTCGGTGTAGCGGTCGCACTGCCGTTCGATACCGAAGGGCTGGGGTCGGTATCGTCCACTTTGCTCAGCGATAGGGTCAGCTGGGTCGGGTTGCTTAGGGTATAGGATAAGACTGTGGTACAGTTGACGCTGTCGGTAATGGTCACGGTATAGGTGCCGGCGGGGATATTGGTCAGGGAAGAAGTCGTTTTGCCTGTATTCCACCTGTATTTGAGCGGAGGCACGCCCCCCGTGACCGAGAGCGAAAGGCTGCCGTCGCTGCTGCCGACGCAGGATGGGTTTACTTGGGTAGGTGTGGCGGTGACCGCGGTTTTGCCTACCACTTTGGCGGTATCGGAAATAATCTGGCAGGAATTGGCATCGGTAATGGTGACGAGATAGCTGCCGGGTGACAGTCCGCTCAAATCCTGGGTGGTGGCGGAGAAAGATATATCTCCGACCTTTTTCCAGGAGTAGGTATAGGGCGTGGTAGCCCCGGTGACCGTGAGGTCTATGGTGCCGTCATTGCCGTTGCAGGATATCGTTGAGGTACTGGAAGGCTTATTGAAAAAAGGTTTGCTGGGGTCGTAGCTCACTGTGGCGTCGTTGCCTTTTACGGTACATCCGTCGGGCAGGGTGAGTACGAGGCTGTAGGTGCCGGGTTTATCTACTACGATTTGCTGTGTATTCGTGGCGCCGATGATGTTTCCATTGGTCGTTGACCACTGGTAGGTCACATCCGAGCGGTAGGGCAGGGCGACGAGGGTATCCGTGAGGTTGAGGCAGGACAAAGTGCCCCCGCTGCCGAGGGTATCCACGGTAGCGCCCGGCTGCCCCCATCCGAAGGGGCCTATGAAATCCTTGAGCTGGGCGGTGAAGGCATTGGAAGCGCGCGTCTTGGCGATGAACGTATGGAAAGGGAACTCGCAATAATCGCCGGTTGCGGAAAGAGAGATATGGTCGAGGCCCAGAGCGGTCATGTTCAAGGACATTTCCACTACGGAGAAGGCGCTGTATGAAGTCCTGTAAACGTGTGATTTCGTGTTCTTAGTCCCCCAGGGTGGGGCGGCCGGGAGTTGGTTGTCGCGGTTTACGTAGCCACAGATGTCGCTGCTGGTCGTTTTGGGCAGTACTACCGCATAGCCGTAGGGCGAGCCCGTGTAGGGGCCGTCGAAATCCGCGCCCCAGTTGAAAGTTCGGGGGGTCACGCGGGTTGGGCTGCCCACTTCCCAGTCGGAGCGCTTCACCCAGATCCGCACTTCTACGCCGGGAGTTTCCCCGCCGCCGGTGAGCTGCAGGTTGTAGATGACATCGCCGATTTTCGTGATGTTGCCCGCATTGTCGAATTCGTAGGCGGTATGGCCGAGTTCCGGGCCTCCGGTGGTGAAGCCGGTAGCGGCGGAATAGGAGATTTCTTTGATGTAAAATTCAAAATCCATATAGGCATCCCCGCCCGGTTCGGCGCGGTTGATGAGGCCGGTGAACCACAGGTCGTTGCGGCCCGCTGCCGTATCTATATCGCGAAACATGTGGGCGGCCACGTCAATGAGGTCGTTTTTGCCCAGTACGTTGGCGGTACCGCCTGTCCAGGTAACGGGGTCTTCCCCGTTTTTGCTGGCCACGGGGTAGGCCGTATCGTCGAGGCCGCCCGTGCCCCCGAAGTGGTCGCGGGCAAAGAGGCCGTCTATCAAAATCACGCTTTTACGGCTTCCCAGGTTGAGTCTGCTGCGTACGGCGCTGTTCATACGCTTTTCGTATTGCGGGTTGCTTTCCGTCTGCAGGCGGGTGCGCAGGGCTGCTGTGCCGCTGGTATCTATGATCCCCCGGCCGCCGGCCGCGTTTGCGAACCAGTCGTTCGTAGCGGTAGCCACCACGCCGTCGCTGGCACCGCTACCGAATTCGATGATGCCGGAGTATAAGCCCGCATCAATGCCAAACGAAGCTTTGACGCAACCATTGTTGCGGGCCGATTGGCCCAGGGCCTGGAAAGAACAGAGGGAAAAGAGGGTCAGGAATGCAATTACATGCACAGGGTTCTTCTGGTAAAGACGCATAGTTTTTTGATTGACAGATTATCTAAAAATACCTTTTGGCATGGTCTTTGGACAGACTTGTTGCGAGGGATTGGCGAGGAGGGAAAACAAGGTATTTTAGATTCCCCCGAGGCCTCTCGTCGCAACAAGCCTATTGGCAAAACAATGCCCGCCTTGCCGGATACAACTATCCTGCAAGGGCATACCATTGCGCATAAACATGTTATGCAGAATTATGCTAATGCATAAGTATGGGGGTAAATCGCACGCAATATATATGCGATGTCAATAATGTGTCAGACAACACATTGTGTTTTTTTTATCTATGATAGAGGCATTTTTTGTCGCCATTTTGGGCAAAATATGCCATGTTTTTATAATATGGCATAAAATATCAAGGCCAAAATTTATTTGTTTTTCAATTATATATACATTTGTTTTATTTGTTTTATTTTTATTTTTAAGGTTGCCCATTTTGGCTGGAAAAAATAAATTTTCTTTGACGATGAGATTCGGGGTCTAATTTCCCTGTCTGCAAGGGATCAAAGGGGTATTTTTCATCCCGATGGCCTGCGGTAAAAAGTTCATAAAAAATAGGATTGAAAATGATAACAGGGATTCTCGTCGCTTACTTTACATGGTGGGGTATGTTCTACCAGCAGCAGACGCCGGTACTTCCCGAGCAGCGACCGAATATTGTACTCATCTTCATGGACGATATGGGGTATGGCGATCCGGGCTGCTACGGAGGAGGCCCCTACCAAACGCCCTACATGGACCAGCTTGCCGCTCAGGGGACCCGTTTTACCAATTTCTATGCGGCGCAAGCCGTGTGCAGTGCCTCGCGCTCGGCTCTGCTGACGGGGTGCTATCCGACGCGCATCGGCATCCACGGGGCGCTTGACCACAACGCGCAGATTGCGTTACACCCCAACGAAGAGACCCTGGCGGAGTTGTTGCGGGAGGCGGGGTATCGGACAGGGATGGTGGGCAAATGGCATCTGGGCCATAAAGAGCCGTTTTTGCCGCTTCAGCACGGTTTCGACGAGTTTTTTGGGTTGCCGTATTCCAACGATATGTGGCCAGTGTACTACGACGGCACTCCCTGGACGGATACGAGTTCGTATCGTTCTACCTATCCGCCGCTGCCCTTGTTAGAGGGCAATCGGGTAGCCCGTACCTTGCACACTCTGGCCGACCAGGACGAGCTGACCCGCCGCTACACGGAACGTGCGGTACAGTTTATAGAATCGAACCGGAAGCGTCCGTTTTTTCTGTATCTCGCGCATTCCATGCCCCATGTTCCGCTGGGCGCCTCGCGGGCGTTCAAAGGCAACAGCGGTAGCGGCTTGTTCGGGGACGTGATGCAGGAACTGGATGCCTCTACCGGTGCGGTGATGGCCGCTTTAGAAAGAAATGGTCTGGAAAAGAATACGATTATCCTCCTCACCAGCGACAACGGCCCCTGGCTGACCTTTGGCAACCACGCCGGAAGTTCGGGCGGCTTGCGGGAGGGAAAAGGCACGCACTGGGACGGCGGGGTCAAAGTGCCTTGCATCATTCGATGGCCGGGGAAAGTGCCGGCGGGAAGAAATGCGTACGATCTGGCCAGCACCCTCGATATATTGCCTACCCTGGCAGAGTGGTGTGGGGCTCCGCTGCCTTCCCGAAAGATAGACGGAAAGAGTTTATGTGCGTTCGTAGAGGGGAAAAGTCTCTCGAGCCCGAGGGAGGATTTTGCGTATTATTACGACAAGAACAACTTGAAGGCGCTGCGAAATAAGCGTTGGAAACTGGTATTGCCCTGTACCGCACAGACGTATAGCCATGCGGGTGCCATTGGCAAAGACGGGTTTCCGGGAAAATACGGCACGCAGGAGACCCCTTTGGCCTTGTACGACCTATACAACGACCCCGGGGAAGAGCGCGATGTACAGGCTTTGTATCCGGAGGTAGTACAATCTTTGTTGAATCGGGCGGAATGGTACCGCGAAGCCTTAGGGGATGGTCTGACGGGCAAGACCGGTGTGGAAGTACGCCCTGCTGCGCGGTTGCCCCGCTGACCCCTCGCAACAAGTCAAATATAAATCACGCCGGTCAGATAGGTTTTTGCATGCCCTGATATTTCGACTTCATCGCCCAGGAGCCTGCATTGCAGATACCCTTTTCGCCGTCCTCCCTGTACGGCGCTGAGCTGTTCTTTGCCGAGTAGTGTCGTCCAGTAGGGCGTGAGCAGGGTGTGCGCGGAACCCGTGACGGGGTCTTCGTCAACGCCCAGGTTGGGGAAGAAGCAACGGGATGCAAAATCCGTGTTTTGGCCCTGGGCGGTCACGATGAGCCCTCGGTGGGGCAGGTTTGCAACCTGTGTAAGGTTCGGGCGCAGGCTTTGCAGGAGTGCTTCCGATTCGACGCGTACCAGGAGGTCGTCTATTCCCGTCTGTGCGTCGAGTATGGCGGTACCTAGTGCTTCTTCCAGGAAAGCGGGTATTTCGGCGGGCTTGGGCTGGTCGGTCGGAAAATACATCGCCAGTGAGGCACCTGAACGGCAGACCCGCAGCCGGCCGCCCAGGGAGTTGAAATGCAGTACGTCCCCCTGGGCGCCCAAGTGGCGGAACAGCGTATGGGCGCTGGCCAGGGTTGCGTGCCCGCAAAGGCGCACTTCCGCTACGGGCGTGAACCAACGCAGCCGGAAACCCTCTTTTTCAGCTACGAAGAACGCCGTTTCCGGCAGGTTATTCTCTGCGGCGATGGCCTGGAGAACCGTATCGGGCAGCCAATATTCCAGGGGGCATACAGCAGCAGCATTGCCTTGGAACACTTCTTCGGCAAAGGCATCTATCTGATACAGGGGTAGTTCCATGATTTACTCAGCTATGAGGATGTATTTGTTCTTTTTTCCATTTTCCAGCAACAGGTATCGGTTGTGCAGCAGGGAGGATGCTGTTACGGTATGCTCGGGTGCGCTGATTTTTTCCTTGTTGACGCTGATGGCGTTGTTTTGCAAAGCGCGCCTTGCTTCCCCTTTGGAGGAGCTGATGGCCGTATGCTCTGCCAGCAGGTCGGCGATGCCTACTCCTGCTTCCAGGGCGGTTCGGGAGATGGAGAAGGAGGGTATTTCCGAGGCGACGGTCTGGAGTTCCGCGTCGCTCAGGCCGAGCAGCTCGTCTCTGCCCGCATGGCGGCCAAAGAGCAGTTCGCTGACCCGCAGCACGGAGCGGTAGTCTTCTTCGGAGTGGATGCGGACGGTGAGCTCTTCGGCGAGCAGACGTTTGAGCTCCTGCGGGTTGCCGGCATGTTCTGCCTCCAGGGCTTCCAGTTCCTCGCGAGTGCGCAAGGTGAAGTAGCGCATGAACCTGGGCACATCCTCATCGTTAGCGTTGATCCAGAACTGGTAAAATTTGTATGGGCTGGTGAGGTTGGGGTCCAGCCAGATGTTCCCCTCGGAGGATTTCCCAAACTTGGTACCATCGGCCTTGGTCAGAAGGGGGTTGGTCAGGGCGAATGCTTTCTCCTGTAGATTGCGGCGGATGAATTCCGTACCGGACGTGATGTTCCCCCACTGGTCGGAGCCGCCCATTTGCAGCGTACAGCCGTATTGTACGAACAGGCACTGAAAATCGTATGCCTGCAGGAGCTGGTAGCTGAACTCGGTGAAAGAAATGCCCGTCTCCAGGCGGCGCTGTACGGATTCCTTGCTCATCATATAGTTGATGGTCAGGGTTTTGCCTACTGTTCGGAGAAATTCAAGCACCGGCATATCGCGGTAAAAATCGTAGTTGTTGACCAGCAGGGCGGGGTTGCCTTCCCGTTCGAAATCGAGGAATTTCTTCATCTGGCGCGTCTGGAATTCCAGGTTGGAGTCCAACTCTTCATACGATTTGAGCTCTCTTTCCTTATCTTTTCCCGAGGGGTCGCCTATCCGTCCGGTAGCGCCCCCCATGAGCACGATGGGCTGATGGCCACAGAGTTGGAAGAGCTTCAGGAGCATGATGGGCACATAGTTGCCGATGGTCAGGGAGGGGGCTGTGGGGTCAAAGCCGATATACCCGATGGCAGGGCCCTGAGCCAGGGCTTCCTCAAGGCCGGGGGTCATGTCCTGTAAAAGCCCCCGCCACTTTAGCTCGTCTAAAAAATCCGTCACAGTCTGGCTGTTTGTGTGGTGCACAACTTATCCGTTGGCTCCTTGTTCTGAAAAGATGCGATATACGTATTGTTCCGCAAAACTACATTTTTTAGCGGAAAAGCGATTTAGGGGAGCCACATTCAAAACATGTTATAAGTTTTTTTAACTTTGATGTAGAAAACAAACTACCAAACGCCTCGTTGGAAGCCCGAATAAGATCAGGTCTCTCATGGAATCAGACGCATAGGCCCAGACGGGGTCGTTTATCAGTCTAATCAAACCAAACCCCTTTTGGGTCTATAAATTTACTATGGAAAAATCCTGAGAACTTATGCGTTCTTATCTCGCAACGCTTTCATTCCGGATGGCATCAGTCTTTCCTGTACCGGGCAGGCGCACCATTTTTTTGCGACTTTCCCTTGCCGTAGCCATCACATACTTTGGAGTATCCGCAGGCAATGCGCAACCGTCCAATGACGAGTGCGCAAGAGCAATACCCCTTCCCAACGTAGTGAACTGGTGTTCGCCGGCTACGGCCTTCACTACTTCCGGGGCTACGTTGTCGGCAGATACCCGTGGCTTTTGCTTCCCTGCTACGGGCAATGGTCCGGACGTATGGTACTCCTTCACCGCGCAGGCGACGACGCTGCAGATCAGCGTCAAAGGTGCGGGCGGGGCCACGCCCGGGGGGACCCTTCAGTTCCCCCAGCTGACCGTTTACAGCGGGGCGTGCGGTGCTTTGTCTGCGATACAATGCGTTTCCGATGCCGTGGGCTCCAACTACGTGGAAACGCTGGTCGAAAAGCTGCAAATCGGGTTGACCTACTACATCCGCGTATCGGCGCGGAATGCCAAAAGCGGCTCTTTCCAGCTGTGCCTAAACAATTTCAACCAGGTAGTCAACCCTCTGGCAGATTGCCCCACGGGTAAAATACTCTGCTCCAAAGACCCCCTCACTATTGATTTCGTAGGGGGGGAAGGGGCCAACCCTTTCGAAATTGCCAATGCATGCGAGCGCAACTCCTGTAAACCCAAAGAGTACCAGTCCACCTGGCTGAAATGGACCTGCGGGCAGGCGGGTACGCTGAGCTTCAGCATCACCCCGCTTCACGCGTCGGACGACATTGATTTCATTGTCTATGAACTCCCCAGAGGGGTCACGGATTGCGGGACGCTCACCCCGATCCGCTGTATGTCTTCCGGGGAAAACGTCGGGCAGCCCCTCAGCAACTGGGTGAGCTGTACGGGTTCGACCGGCCTGCGCGATTCGGAGACGGACGAAGCAGAATATTGCGGTTGTTCCACGGGCTCGAATAATTTTCTGGCGCCCCTGAACATGACTCCTGGAAAAAGCTATGCGCTGGTCGTCGTGAACTACAGCCGCTCCGGCAGGGGGTTCAACATCACCTTTGGGGGGAACGGCACATTTTCCGGTACGTTCAACGGGGCAGATCCACAGGCTTCCCTCTCCGGGAAACACACGGCCCAGCCCACTTCTTTTTTCCCCCAATCGCCCTCCTTCAACGATGATGTGGTCACGTTGAACTACCAGATATTCAACCGCGGGGCGACCGCGTTCGCCCTGGACAGCATCGCGGCTTTCCTGACCCCGTCGCTCAGCAACCGAGGCCTGGTAGATGCACAAAGCGAAGTGAATTCCCTGAATACGGCTGTCGCTTCCCCTCTGGGGGTAAGCGGGAACCTGAGTTGGGTGGCAGGCCCCGCCCGCTACCCAATCGGCGTGAAAGACACCTTAAATATGGTCTATCGCGTGCGCATACCTGCCAACGTGCCCTTAGGCGTATATTCTGCGAGCATCAGGGGCTACATAGGCGCCTGTCCTACCGCTCCTGCCAGCACGGCGGTCTCTATCGGCATTACCTGCCCCAGCCTTACCGGGAGCATCACCGGCCCGAGCGGGGTTTGTGTGGGCAGTGGCGCACATACGTTCAAAGTGGATGGATTGGTGAACATGCTGAATACCGTGGGGCCGACCATTTGGGATTTTGGCGTCCGTTTCGTCTATTTCAATAGCAGTACGCCCGTCAATGTGTATTCCCTGACCCCCGACGGACTGCTGGGCGACGCGTTCTTGTCGGCTGATCGCAGTTCGGCTACCCTGGAGAATGCCGATCTGCCGGATGTGCCGGGCACGTATTACGTGTACGCGATCCTGAACCCTATCCCCTCCCAAGTATCCTGCCGCCCCTTTGCGGGCCCGTTTGTCCTGCGCGTGCTGAACGAACCCATCGTCAGCGTAACGGGCGGAGGGAGTAT
Source organism: uncultured Haliscomenobacter sp. (assembly GCA_964607915.1). Classification (GTDB taxonomy): domain Bacteria; phylum Bacteroidota; class Bacteroidia; order Chitinophagales; family Saprospiraceae; genus JADJPL01. The sequence continues at coordinate 16,103 of CAZSMU010000036.1, read as the reverse complement.
CTGCCCGGGGAAATCAGCTATCCTGAGTGCCGTAGTAGAAGGAGGAGCGGGGAACTGCAGCCTGGAGTGGCAGTTCTGGGACACGGCCAACAACCGCTGGATGCCCGTCGAGGGGGGAACCCGGGAACCTACCCTCACCGTCAGCCCCAAAGTAACTACTTCTTACCGGGCCGTACTGCGCTGTGATGGGGATGGCTGCGGCGTAACGTACTCCAACCCGCAAACGGTCGAAGTTCCGGGCGACATAGTATTGAAATTGAACGCTCCTGCTTCTGTATGTCCGGGAGGGTCGGCGCTCCTTCAGGCAGAGGCTGCCGGCGCTGCGGCAACGTGTACGTACACCTGGCAGCGGAGCTCCAATGCCAGCGTGTGGGAGACGCTGTCCGGCTCTAACGGGCCTTCTTTGACGGTCTCGCCCACTGCCAATTTCCACTACCGGGTCTTGCTGACCTGCGGAACCTGCTCCTGGGTGTCCAACTCGTCTTTGATCACTATTGCGGCAGCCCCGGATGTGGTACTGAGCGGCAGCACCACCATCTGCGCCGGTGGTACAGCCACCTTGACGGCCACTACGTCCGGTGGGATCGGCGATTGCTCGCTGCGTTGGCAGTCCAGTCCGAATGGGATAACCTGGACGACACTGCAACAGGGGCCGGATAGGAGCGCCTCGTTCTCCCCGACTCAAACGACGCAGTACCGGGTCATTTATTTTTGCCCAACGGCCTCCAATTGCAAGTCGGATACTTCGGGAAGTCAGACGATAACCGTATTTCCCAACGCGCAAATTTCCGTCAGCGGGGGGCGGGCCGTCTGTGCGGGCGTCCCGGTGCAACTGACTGCTGCCGTCGCCAATGGCACGGGATCCTGCGCGGTGCGCTGGCAGACGCTGGACAGCCTGAGCGGCTCCTGGACAGACCTTCCGGGGCTGGTGGGAACCCGCGTGACGGTGATACCCAGCAAAACAACCCAGTACCGGGCTCGCTACGATTGCAATGGCACAGGCTGTACCCCCGCTTTTTCCAATGCGGAAACGGTTACGGTACTGCTGCCTCCGGCCGTATCCATAAGCGGCCCCGCTGCGGTTTGTATCGGCGGGGTGGATTCTCTGCGCGCCCTCGCCAGCGGGGGCTCTGCACTGTGTACGCTCCAGTGGCAGCGCCTGGTGAACAACACCTGGCAAAACCTGAACGGCCAGACGGCCAGGGCTCTGCCCTTGGCCAATCTCGATACGACTGCCCGCTTCCGCGTCCTGTATTCCTGCGATGCGGCAAGTTGCGGGCAGGCTGTTTCCAATGAGTTTATCGTCACGGTCATAAAAACCCAATGGGTGTCGCTCAGCGGCCCAGACAGCATCTGCGCGGGTGCCCCGGCTGTGCTAAGGGCTTCCGGTAGTACAGGGGATTGTAGCTTTCAATGGACCTATTTCAATGCCCGCACCAGAACCTGGATGGACATACCCGGCGCTACGTCGCCCGTCCTGGAAGCGAAACCGGACACTACCACGGACTACCGGGTAGTGTACCGCTGCGCCAGTGCGGGGTGCGACGTAGGTATTTCCAATATCTTCAGGGTGCGCGTTTTCCCACAGCCGATCGTCAGCTTGCGGGGGGCATCTTCTATTTGTGCGGGGGATTCCACTACCTTAGAAGCACTGGTGAGCGGTGCCGGCCCGTCTTGCGGGTTTACCTGGCAATCCAGCAGCGATGGGTTAGTATGGACATCCTTTGCCGGTACTTCTTCCTCGCGCAGGGTCAGTCCCGCTCAAACCACCCATTATCGGGTGATGTATGCCTGCCCGACGCGATGCGGCGACACCTCCGATGTATTCGTGGTTCAGGTTTCGCCTAAGGCGTCCCTGCAAATTAGTGCTTCTGCTCCTGCGGTATGTACGGGGAGCCCGGTATTGCTGCGGGCTATCCTCCAAAATGCGGAAAGCACGTGCCGCCCACAATGGCAGAGCAGTCCTAATGGCGCTACCGACTGGAGGGATATCCCCCTGGCGTCAGGGGATTCCCTGCGCGTTACGCCGGCTTCTGCTGTATTCTATCGCGCCTTGTTATCTTGTAGCGTAAATACCTGTTCGACAGGCCCTTCCAATGTGGTACTTGTCCAGGTCTTCGCTCCTCCATCGGTGACGGTGACGGGCGGCGGGGCCGTTTGTCCGGGCAGTAGCGTGGTACTCAGCGCCACCCCTTCCGGCGGGATTGGCACCTGTAGCGTGCTTTGGGAGCAAAGTGTGGACGGCGGCAATGCCTGGTCAAGGCTTGAGGGACAGGTATCCTCTACAATCACGGTATCCCCTGTGGTGCCGACGCAATACCGGGCGGTATTGAGCTGTAGTGGCGGCGGCAACTGTGCGCCCGTCCTTTCCAACAGCGTATCGGTTTCGCTGCTCCCTACGCCCAGCCTGCGGATTTCAGGCCCTAGTATCGTCTGTGAGGGTAGTACCCTACTGCTGACGAGCACCTTGTCCAACGAGACCAGTGCCTGTTCCATCTCCTGGCAACAGAGCCCGGACGGGCAGAACTGGCAAACCATAAATGGCCTCAGCGGGGCCACGGTCAGTCTGGAGCCCCTGGCCAACACGCGCTATCGCGCTCTGTTGTCCTGTAGTGGCGCTACCTGCGGTGCTTCTACGTCCAACGTGGTATCGGTGACGGTCGTCCAGGGAGCTGAAGGCAAAGACGACCGCAAAGAAGTGGCCACCTGTTCTGCCGTAGGGTACGACTTGCAGCGAAATGTCAACCTCTTCGGGAATGGCCGTACCAGCCAGTTCACCTGGGTGGCTCTCGCCGATAACCCGCAGGTGAGCGGGGAATCCCTGCGGCCGGTAGATGGCACCGTCATTACGGATATATTGACCAACCTTTCCCCCTCTCCTCAAACCGTCGTGTACCGGGTAACGGCGGGCATTGGCAACTGCCCGGGGTCTATCTTCAGGATTACCGTCACCATCCTGCCCAAAGCGGGCACGTCCTGCGTGACTTGCATCCCGGAGGTCGCGCTCGATTTGGGGGATTCCTGCTCGCTGAGGATTACCCCCGCCATGCTCATGCGTACTTCTTCCGTGAATTGCCAGGACTCTGCCCGGTTCTTCGAACAACTGGAAGTCATCGTGGAAGATGGGGGGGTGGACAACCGCGTGGAGGCTTGCGGAGAGTTCCGCTTCATTGTACGGGTCAAACCTGAATACCAACTGTGCAGCGACTTCCAGGGGTGTAAGGGCATCTTGCGGGTGCGCGATGTGCACGGCCCCAGACTGGCAAAGAGACTTCGCTCCTGCGGGCGCGAAGTGGCGGGTTCTGCCCCCTGGCAGGATACGATTTTGTGCGCCCACCTGGAGCGGGTGCTGAACAATCCGCTGAGCTGGACTACTCCTGCTTTCGACTACTATACCGGTACGGCTGTTTTTGAAGACGCCTGCAAAGAGGGCTGCCAGTGCAGTACGACCCTGAGCGTTCGGGATCAGTTGATCTTGTCGGACTGCCAGGGCATCAGTAGGGATAAGGTTTGGGCCAAAATAGTCCGCACCTTCACAGGAACCGATTGCGCGGGAAACATGACCCAGACAGAACAGACGATCTTCTTCGTCCGCCCGGCACTGGATCCCGACCTGTACAGCCGCCAGGGTATCCGCGAGATAGTGCTCGACAATAAGGTATGCGCCGCTCCGACGACCGAGGATATGATCCGGCGTTTTAAAGAGCGTTACTATGTGGTTCCCGACCCGTATGCGTGTGCCCAAAGCACAGCAAAAACGGCCTTCTTCCCGGAGGCAGTGGCGGCGGGCAACGCCTCGTCGCTGACCCAGTGTGGGTACAACTTCCGCGTGGATATCCTGAACGAACTGGCGCTTTGCCAGGGCGGCAAAAGAGTGGAAATAGTAGTCCGCGCCAGCGACGAATGTACCTCGCTGCCGATTGCGATGGATACCTTTCATCTGATTTCCCGCGATGAGGTGCCCCCGACGATTACCACTGCTTTCCGGACGGTGGTTATCTCCAACGGGGTCGAGTCCTGCGAGTCTTCCTTTGGGGTGGACGTGCCCGGCCTGGAACGCTTCTTTGGGATCCGCGTCCGCGACAATTGCTCGTTGAACCCCTCGCTTGCGATTACCATCCAGTATTTTGGCCCGGATTATGTGGACGGCAAGCCGGTCGGACCTTCTGAATGGCGTACGGCGAGTTACCCGAGAATTCTGGTCAAAGGGCTCGACGGAAAGGACTACCTCACGGCTACCCGTGTGCGTACGGGCCGGCACCGCCTGCTGATCGAAGCATCCGATGATTGCCAGAACAAAGCCGCCCTGGAATTTGAATTCACCGTCGCCGACCAGTTCGCCCCGGTGGTCAAATGCCCGACCCTGCTGTCTGTAGCCCTGAACGGTACCGTAGGCATCAGCGGGGGATACGCCAAAGTGATGGTAAAAGATATAGACCGGGGTTCTACGGATAACTGCGGCCTGAACTGGGTGCGCGTCCGTAGGACCTATAATCCCAAAAGCATCAAAGACTTTATTCAGCGAGGGTACGACAGCAATAACGATAAAACCATCAACCAATTTGATGGCATAGACTGGAACAAAGACGGGGACATCTCCGATTTCGGGGAGCGCTTTACTTTTGATTCTAAAACGAATCGGCTGATGACGCCTCTTCTGGACTATGTCGAGTTCTTCTGCGCCGACGCCGGTGACTCCCTCCAGGTACAATTGTTTGTAGAAGACGTTTCCGGCAACCAAAGCAATTGTTCGACCCCGGTCAAGGTAGAATATAAAGGGGAACTCGCCTGGACCCTTCCCAAGCCCATCACGGTGAGCTGCCGGGAAGATAGCCTACTGAGCGCCTTGACCCGTCAGGGTGCCTATCTTCCGGGCTCTGTAGAATATAATCGCATTGTGACGGCGCTGCGCGGGGACATGCGCATCGTAGCCGGACTGGACTGCGGGGAAGCCACCGTCCGCATGCTCGTGGACGATGAATTGACCTGTAATGCCGGCCATGTGGATATTTCATGGACCATCACCCGCCTGGCCGGCGGGGTCAGCGTGAGCAGGACAACGGAAGCCGTGCGCATTACGGTGCAGCCGGAGCGCAATTACGCCTTGTTTTTCCCTGCGGATACTGCCGTCGCGCAATGTGGCCAGATGCCTTCTTCCAACCTCAGGCGGGAAGTGCAAGGCTGTGATGTCCTCGGCGTGTTTGTACAAGACAAGGCCACCCTGCAATCCGGCAGTGCGTGTCTGGTGGTGAAGAGGACCTATACCGTGGTCAACTGGTGCAACTATGTGGATGCCTGCGGGGATCCGGTACAGTGGGCCGTACTGGTGCCCAAAGATCCCCGCATGGATGGGCCCGATGGGGTAGGGGTCTTTGTAAAAGACCAGGATCCCACCGACGGCCTGGAAGAAATCTATTTTGATGATAATGGCAATGGCTTGCCGGACGAGGCGGAGAAGGTCAGTTCCCTGCGCTACAACAACCCTGCCAATACGCCCTGCGCCAGTGGCATCAAAGGGCAGATAGCCTGGATGTTCACCCAGGATATCGCCATCCCCGACACCGTAAAACCCACGATCTCGTTCGCCCAGAAGCTGCCGGATATACCCAATACCCGGCAGTGTACGAAAGCGGTGGAACTGAATATCGTGGTGCAGGACGACTGCAGCATGTTGCCGGATACCGGGATCGCACTGGGAAAGAAAGGAGTACTCGCGCTGGACTCTATCCTGATATGGCCGGACACCCAGTCCTATCCCGGCGGGGTGCGCCCGCTTGGCAAATTCGTGCCAGATGCCAAGGTCGCCTACCTGGGGAACAACAACTGGTCGGTCAAGGGAGAGTTCCCGGAAGGTCTGCACCGCTTATTGGTGAGGGCCACCGATCCCTGCGGAAACCAATCGCCCGTCACGACGATCCCGGTATCCGTGCTCGATAATACGATTCCTATGCCGCAGTGCAAGCCTTTTGTATCCATAGATGCGCAAATGGTGGATCTGGACAACAATGGGGTGCCCGAAAAAGCAGCAGCCCTGTTCCTCGCATCGGATTTTATTGAAAACCCCATTTTTGATTGTAACGGCCAGGGAAAGGCCGATTCAAACGGGCTTCGGCAGATCCTGACCTACAGCATTCACCTGGCAGACAAAACGCCGGATCCCAACTCGAGTTCTCTGTGGATAGACTGCGTGGACGCCTGGAAATTCATCCCTGTCGAAATTTATGCCTGGGACCAAAGGGGCAATAAAAGAGCCTGTTTGAGCTTTGCACAGCCAACAGACGAAGCAGAGGTATGCCGAAGCTACCGGGGCTTCGTGGCTGGCGAAATCCGCACGGTAGACAGTCTGAAGGTCGAGTCCGTGGAAGTATCCCTCAAGGGGCCCGCCCTGGAATTTAAACTCATGACCAAACAAGATGGGCTCTTCCGCTTTGGAAACGTCAACCTCAAAAACCCCTTCGCCCTCACCCCGTATAAAAACGACGACTTTGGAAACGGTCTCACCACGGCCGACCTCATCGCCATGCAACAACATATCCTCGGGGAGAAGTTCTTGCCCAACCCCTATCGCCTGATTGCAGCCGATGTGAACAACACGGGCTCTATCACCGTACTCGATCTTATCCAGTTGCGCAGGGTCGTGCTCAAACTGGAAAACACGTTCCCCAACAACCGGAGCTGGCGATTTATCCCGACGGGATATGTGTTCAGCAATCCAAAGAACCCCTGGCTCTCCGCCTATCCGGAATCGCTCAACATCCCTGCGCGGTTGGACAGTATGGCGGGCGCCGATTTCATAGGGATAAAAATTGGCGATCTGAATGGGGATGTAATTGCCAACTCCCGGCTGATCAGAAGTCGCTCTGCAAGTAGCTTGTTCGAGATACGGGTAAAGGAACAAAATGCCCGGCCCGGGGAAATAATCCGGGTACCGCTGCGCTCCGACGCCTGGAAGCAACTGGCCGGATGCCAGTTCGGCTTGTCTTACGACCGCGAAGCCCTCGCCCTGGTCCAGGTTGAACCCGGATTGGCAAAACCTGGCGAATGGGCACATTTTGAGGAAGAAGGGCTCCTTGCGCTGAGCTGGGTGCGCAGCCCCGACAGCCCTGGCGATAAACAAGACCTGCTCACCCTCGTGTTCCAGGTGATGAAACCCCTCTCCATCGCCGACAGAATACAGCTCAATTCCAGGATATTGCGACCAGAAGGGTACGATGCGAATGGAAAGGTAGCCGACCTGAAAATCACCTTCGAGGGAGCTTCCCCGCCCTCGGCAAGACCGGAGCTTTACCAAAATTTCCCCAATCCGTTTGGCGAAGAAACGCATATCAGCTTCTGGCTGCCCGTCGCCCAACGAGCGGAAATCACCGTCACCGACATCAAGGGAAGCCGGGTCTATCAAAGCGAAAAACTATACGAGGCGGGCGTACACGAAATAACCTTGCGCAAAAGCGCGTTAAGTGCTTCCGGCGTGCTATTTTACACGCTCAAAACAGAGGGTTGGACAGCGACGAAAAAAATGTTGCTGATAGAATGAGCATGTTCGAGTTTTTTGTAGCCCAGAAAGTCATCCGCCAGGGAGAACACGCGTTCGCCAGGCTGATCATCCGCATCGCCGTCATCGCAGTGGCGATCAGCGCTGCGGTCATGATTTGCGCCGTAGCCCTGATTGCCGGTTTTAAAAAGGAAATCAGCGGTAAAATATTCGGCTTTTGGGGGCATATCCACATCACCGATACGGAGTTGCACCAGAGTTTGTTGGAAGTCAGCCCTATATCCATTGATCAGCCCTTCTATCCCTCCCTCGACACCCTCCGCTCTGTCGCTTACCAGGCACCGCCTTCTTTCCCCTGGCAAAAGGAGGCAGTCACTTGGGCCCGTACGCACGGTGGGGTGCGCCACATTCAGGTTTTTGCCCTCAAGCCCGGTATCATCAAGTCGCGGGACGAAATGGAAGGCATCGTGCTCAAAGGGGTCGGGAAAGATTTCGACTGGGCCTTCCTGAACGCATACTTGACGGAGGGCAAGCCGCTGCGCTATGAAAAAGACGAGGCAGGCAACGGAATCCTCATATCCCGCCAAACAGCCGACCGGCTCAAAGTGGGCGTGGGCGATAAATTCCGGGTACACTTCGTAGAAAAAGGCAATCAGATAAAACGGGGCTTCGAAGTCGTCGGTATCTTTAAAACCGGCCTGGAAGAATACGACAGTAAATTCGCCCTCGTCGATATCCGAAAAATCCAGCAACTGCTCGGCTGGGACGAGTCCCAGGTGGGCGGGTTCGAAGTGTTCGTAGAGGATATCCGCGATCTGGACGCCATCGCAGAACACATCTACTACCAGGCGCTGCCCCCGAATCTATACGCAGAGACCATCCGGCAAAAACTGCCGCAAATCTTCGAATGGCTCGCCCTCCAGGATATCAACGAAGTGGTCATCCTGGTGCTGATGGTGCTGGTGGCGGTAATCAACATGGTGACGGCCCTGCTCATCCTCATCCTGGAGCGGACCTATATGATCGGTACGCTCAAAAGCCTGGGGGCAACCAACTGGGGCATCCGCAAAATCTTCCTGATATACGCCGCCCATATCATCGGCAGGGGCTTGCTTTGGGGGAATCTCATGGGCATAGGACTCTGTATGGCCCAAAAATACGGACGGTTCATCCGCCTCTCGGAAGAAAATTACTACTTGTCCTACGCTCCCATCCAGCTTGACCCGGGCGGTATCCTTCTCCTGAATGCAGGTGCTCTGCTCGTAATCCTGTTGTTCCTGGTCGTCCCCTCTTACCTCGTCGCCCGTATTTCGCCCATCAAAGCCATTCGATTCAAATAAGGGAGGGGCGAAAAGCCGTGTGACGCAGACTCTTTCCCAATCTATCCGCCTCTACGCCTACCTCCCGCAACAAGTCCTATAAAAAAAGAAAATCTTTGCGCACAGGGTCTTACTTTTGTGCGTCCAAAACTGGCAACCTATGGTTCGGTACTACGCAAAAAAAGGCGGAAAATTACTGGAACTGGAACAACCGGAACACGGCTGCTGGGTCAATATCACGCCGCCCTACAACACCGAGGAACTGGAAGAGGCCGCTCAATATTTCGAAGTGCCCCTCGATTTCATCACGGATTCACTCGACGTGGACGAGCGCTCGCGCTACGAAGTGGAAGACGATGCCCGCCTCATCCTCGTCAATACGCCCGTGCCCAACGAAAAAAAAGGCGAAGACGACGCTATCTATATCACCGTGCCCATCGGTATCATCCTGGCACCGGATGCCGTCATCACCGTGACCAGCAGCCGCGACAACCCCGTCCTTCAACGCTTCCTGGAAGATAAAATCAAAAATTTCGACCCCTCCGACGAAACGCTGTTCATCCTCCAAATCCTGGAACACAACGTCTATCGCTTCCTGACCTACCTCAAAAAACTGGACCTCAAACGCAACCTCATCGAACAGGAATTGTACCACTCCAGCAAAAACAGAGAACTCAAACAGTTACTCAGTATAGAAAAAAGTTTGGTATATTTTGTCAACTCGCTGAATGCCAATGATTTGTTGAAATTAAAAATCAAACGTACCGACTTTTTGAGTATCCGGGAGGATGAAGAAAAAACAGACCTGTTCGAAGATATCATCATTGACAACGGCCAAGCGCTCGATATGGCCAATGTCTATAGCAACATCCTGAGTGGTACTATGGATACCTACGCGTCCATTATTTCCAACAACATGAACGTCACTATCCACCGACTGACCCTGGTCACTATCTTTATCGCCGTGCCCACCCTGGTCACTAGCTTCTTTGGGATGAACGTGCCCCTTCCTTTTTCGGGAAGCCGCTTTGCCATACTCTTCATCTTTATCTTCTCTTCCCTGGTCAGTTTGCTGATTGCCTGGTATTTTCAGCGCAAACGCCTGTTTTGAACCCTGGCAACGACTTTGATGCCGTCGTTACAAGAGAAGGATACCGTCGTCAAATACGCCGCCGACCAGTATCATCCCTTTGTAAAATACCGCGACCGATGAGCCGGACAAAGGGTCTCCGAGGTTTAGGTACCGGGTTTCTACGATGGGGGCATTGGGGTCACCGAGGTCAATGCGCAATACCTGGGAAGGGGAGCGTTTGTCGGGATTTTGGGCATGCCCCAGGAAAGCGAGCATTTTGGGATGCGCGCCGGCCCAGAGATTGCCTTCTTCATCCCATTCCAGATTGTCCACAGCGGTTCCGCACTTGATTCTCTGGATTTGTTGAAAGGGGCTGCGCTGGAAGACGAGGATAGAGCGGTCGGTACAAGCTGCCACATACAGCCGCTTCCCGTCCGGGCTGAGGTTGATTCCGTTGGCGTAGCGGATTCCTTTGGCCAATATTTCTGCTTTTTCCCCATCCCAATAGCCTACCTGCCCGGTGCCGATGACGAGAAAATCCTTCCAGGAAGAGACGCCGCCCTCCACGTCGTGATCGTTGGTGAAGTAAAAGCTGCGCCTGCTGTCGGCAACCAGGTCGTTTGGACTTTTGATGGCTTCGTCCTGGATGGTTTCCACGTGTACGAGCGCCGTATCGCCCTGGTACCGGAAGAGCTCTATGCGGGGCCCCGCTTTGGGGTGGTTGACGACAAACAGCCATTTGCTGCGGTCGCTCGGATCGGTAAAGAGCGAAATCCCATGGGGGTGGAAATCGGCGGGTGCAGAGGCCTCGCTGAGGTTCCGGATTTTGGCTGGCTTCGTCTGGAAGTCCACCTGGTAGATGGCACCTCGGACGGGTGTGCCCGCGCGGGTCTTCCTGCGGTCGTCACTAGATACGAGTGCCAGTCCGGATGCCGGGTCTATCGCTATGTCTTCCGCGCCGGGCATTCCTTTTATCTGCTGTTCTTTTCCCGTATTTACCGGGCTGAGCGATATAAAGGTGCCAGACAGGTACAAGGTGCGCAGGGCAGTCAATACCAGTAGTACCGATAGCGTGGCGAGGGTTCTCTTCAGGGTTTTCATGGCTTTGCGGTTTGATAGGGTGAACAAAAGACCTCAGCGGTGGGAGCGCATTTCAAACAGATAAAAACCATAGGGGGCAAACATCAGGTGCTCGTGATCCAGTCCGACTTCGATGCTTTTTTCGCTCCAGTGGTCGAACAGCAGGGCCGGGATGAGCCCGTGTTCTTTAAAAGCGTACCAGGTGAGCCCCGTTTCATATGCGCTGAAGTTGAAGAGCGCGTATAGGCGTTGCGCGCCGTATGCGCGCAAGTAGCCGGCGACGTGTACGTTGTGGGGCGACAACCAGGTCAGGTTTTTCAGGTCGGCCACGACGGGGATTTTTTTGCGGATATCCAGCAGCTTTTTGGTGCCGGAAAAGACGCGTTCTTCCACAGAGCCGCGGAGGGCGATGCGGCTGTTCTTATCCCAGTCTATCACTGGTCGGTGCATCCATCGGTTGTCGTAGCTTTTTCCTGGGTCCTGCAGATAGCTGTAATCGTTGGTATAGCCGGCTTCATCTCCGTAAAAAATCATGGGAAGCCCGCCCAGGAAGAAGCTATGGGCCTGCATGAGCAGTATTTTCTGTATGGCGAGGTCTATTTGGTAGGGGTCGTTTTCCTGAATTGCTTTTTCCAGTCCGCACAGCGAGGCCAGCGACCCGCTGATGCGTGCGTCTCCGGTGCGGGGGTTGAAGGAAAAGAGGGCGCCGCGCGCCGGGCTATACCCGATGGCCCCGGAATAGTAGTCCTTGAGGAATTTGCGGTGCTCTGCGGGGTTTTGCCCACTTTGCGCGATCATCTCGTCGTCGTAGCCAAGGCCAATATCGTCGTGGCAACGGGTGTAGGTAATCCACGAGGTGCCCAGCGGTTTTTGCAGGATTTCGCGTTGTGCAGCGAGCATGACGCGCGTATCGCCGGTAGCGAGCATGTCCCATTGCAACGCCATCTGGGTGGCGTTGTATGCAAAATCGCATTCTCTGGCGCTGAAGTCCCCGGTGCCGAAATACTTCATGATTTCATTAGGGGCTACGATGGCTTCTCCCAGCAAGGCCATGCCGGGGGCGCTGAGCAGTACACATTGCTTGATCAGGCGCAGGAGGGTATGCGCCTGGGGCAGGTTCTGGCAGCTGGTGCCGGCCTGTTTCCAGATGAACGCCGGTGCGTCTATGCGGAGCAAATCTACGCCGAGGTTGGCATAGAAGAGGACATTTTCGAGCATCGCGCAAAAAACGGCCGGGTTTTGGTAATTTAAGTCCCATTGGTAGGTGTGGAAAACGGTCATGACCCATTTCCCGGACGCCTGGTCGTAGGTGAAGCTGCCCGGGGCGCTTTCGGGGAAAATATCCGGCATCCAGGGCTCAAACTGATCCGGGATGCTGCGGTCGGGGTACATGTAATAGAAATCCTGGAAGGCGGGGTTCCCCTGTCGCGCCTGCTCTGCCCACTCGTGTCGGTGCGAGGTGTGGTTGAGCACGATATCCAGCATGAGGTACATACCTTTTTCCTGCATGCTCTTCCGCAGGGCAATCAGCTCGTCGAGCGTGCCAAATCGGGCATCCACTTTGCGGAAGTCGGACACGGCATAACCACCGTCGCTCTCCCCTGGCGGGCTTTCAAAGACCGGCATCAGGTGCAGGAAATTGACGCCCAGTTTTTCCAAATACCCCAATCGGGTCGGCATCTGCGAAAGGCTACCGCAGAAACGGTCCACATAGAGGCTCATACCGGCCAGTTGCTGGCTCAAAAACCAGGGGCTAACCTGCGATGCCTTCTCCCAATCCCGTTGTGTAAGGTCTGTACCGCGTTGTACGTGCCCCTGGCAGAGGATATCGAGTAGGTTTTCAAAACAGGGCGCTCCTTTGGGGTGCTGCCCGTACAGTTCGAAATACAGTTCCGACAAAGGGCCCAACCCGCTGCTGAGCCGCTCGCGGAAAGAATCATCTGAAATGCCGTTGGCTTGCAGGGCGTGGCCTGCAGCGTCTTGCAGCGCTTGTGTGGTCATATTGGATTACACCTGTTTAGATAGACCTAATGCCCTCCCACCCGGACGGGCCCCGCGGCGTCGGCCCCTGTCTTCCCTCCCGGAATCCGCAGCGTAGCCAATGCGGCGACCAACAGCAGCACTCCGGCAAAAGAAATGGCTTTGCCCGCGTCGTTGTGCAATATATACTTCGAGACCGCCCCGAAACTGAGGGTCTGGAAAATCATGGGCACCACAATCATCATGTTGATGATGCCCATGTAAACGCCATAGCGTTCTTTGGGTATTTGATGTACGACCAGCAGGTACGGGACGCCCATCATGCTGGCCCAGGCAATGCCAAAGCCGGTCATGGGCGCAAGGAGCAGGTACTTGTTCTCTATGTGCGGGAAGGCAAGCAGCCCCATGCCGGCCAGGACCAAACAAATGAAATGTACTTGTTTAGGGCCGTACTTTTTTGCCATCCCCACCAGGGCGAACGCCGACAGAAAAGTGACTACGTTATACCAGCCATTGACCAGGCCCGTCCAGCCCACCGCCTCCTCAAACAGGGCTTTATCGCCCGTCGGACTGGTATTCCACACCGATTTTGCGATGCTCTTGGCCGCGTTTTGCCAGTAGCAAAACAAAGCGTACCACTGGAACAGATAGACCAAAGCCAGTTTCCACAAAACAGAAGGCATATTCAGCATAGCATCTACGATCTCGATATTTTGCGCAAAGAGCATGCGCAACACCGGATGTGCCTCGGTCCTTTGGAGAAGCCGCTTCAAGGTGCCCTTTTTTATCGCCTCTACGGGCAGGGTCAGCACGACAAAGGTGTAGGCGACAAGCGTCGTGAGGATAGACAAAAAGAACTGCAGTACGGGGTGGGGCATTCCTTTGGTGCGCTCCCGGAGCGCTGCCAGCTCTTCAGGGCTCGGCGGGATTTCCGGCGTTTTGTACATGCTCCAGGAAACGGAGCCAATAGAACAGATAGTGCCCAGGAAGAAAGAGGCGTACACCCATATCGGAAGGGAACCCGCCGTGCCGGTTATGTACTTCTGGAATATGAACAGCGAGATGTTGGCCAGGGTAATCCCCAATCCGGTGAAGAAGCTCTGGGAGAGGAAGCCCAGTCCGAACTGCTCCTCCGGCAGCTTGTCGGCGATAAAAGCGCGATAGGGCTCCATGGCGGTGTTGTTGGCAGCATCGAGCACCCAGAGCAGTCCGGCGGCCATCCACAGCGTACTGCTGAAGGGATAGGCAAAGAGGCAGAGGCTGCAGAGCAGAGCCCCAATGAAAAAGTAGGGCTTCCGCCTGCCGTAGCGGGGGTGCCAGGTGCTGTCGCTGAGCGCCCCGATGATAGGCTGTATCAACAAGCCCGTCATCGGCCCGGCCAGGTTGAGGATGGGGATTTGATCCGGCTGTGCGCCAAGCATGTCGTAGATCGGGTTGACGGCGCTCTGCTGAAGGCCAAAGCTGTACTGTATGCCGAAGAACCCGACGTTCATGTGGATGATCTGCGAAAAGGAAAGGTGTGGTTTTAGCATGATGGGTAGATTGATAGACTTGTTGCGAGAGCCAAAAAAATCCTTTTTCTCCCTCGCCGACCCCTCGCGACAAGTCTGGTGTTCAGGTGTCGTTTTGCTCGTGCCGCTATAATACGGCATTTTTTTAATTCCTGCGTCATAAGGACCGAAAATGCCGGGTAGGGGCAGCTATATCGTACTGCACAGAGCCCCGCGATGATAAACTTCACCCCCCTCAACCCGTACAAATCTCCTAATTCAAGCGTACCTTTGCCGGGCACATAAGCTACCAATATGAAAAAATACGGTTTTCTTGCGCTGATTGCCCTGCTGCTGTCGGGCCTGGCCACCAATAGCTGCAAAAAAACGGAAGACGGCGCCTACAAAACGCTGCTCACCGATACCGAACTCTACCACGCCTCCGTCAAGCAACTGACGGATATCATCATCCACGACATCTTCTCTCCCCCGGTGGCGAGCCGTATCTACGCGTATTCCAACATCGCCGCCTACGAAACGCTGGTACATGCCTACCCGGAATACCAGTCCCTGGCTGGACAGATCAAGGAACTGACCCCGGCCCCGGCACCAGATCCGGGCAAACCGTTGGATATCCATCTCGCCGCAATCCACTCCTTCCTCACAATCGGCAAAGCCCTCATCTTTTCCGAAGATAAGATGGACGCCTTCCGGGAAGAAAAATATACCCGTATCCGGGATGCGGGAATACCTCGCGACGTGTTCGACAACTCCATCGCCTATGGCGAGCAGGTGGCCCAACATATCCTGGCCTGGGCAAAAAAAGACAACTACAGCCAGACCCGCTCTTTTCCCAAATACACCATTAAACCGGAAGACGAATACTGGAAGCCCACCCCGCCGGATTACATGGAAGGCATAGAACCCCACTGGATGAAAATCCGTACCCTGGTACTGGATTCCTGCAACCAGTTCATGCCCAAACCGCCCACCCCGTTCAGCACAGACAAAAATAGCCGCTTCTACAAAGAAGCGATGGAAGTCTATGAAACCGGTAAAAACCTGACGAAAGAACAAAACGACATCGCCAGCTTCTGGGACTGCAACCCCTACGTCTCGCACCATAAAGGCCATGCGATGTTCGCTACCAAAAAAATCACTCCCGGCGGGCACTGGATGGGAATCACGGCCATCGCCACCCGCCAGTCCAAAGCCGATTTCATGCGCACTTCCGAAGCCTATACCCGCGTCGCCATCGCCCTGTTCGACGGCTTCATCAGCTGCTGGGACGAAAAATGGCGCAGCATCGTGGTGCGCCCTGAAACCGTGATCAACCAGTTTATTGACGAGGACTGGGTGCCCCTGCTCCAAACTCCTCCCTTCCCGGAATACACCAGCGGCCACAGCGTGATCTCCAACGCCTCCGCCGTCGTGCTGACCGACCTGTTCGGCGAAGCCTTCCCCTTCCGCGATACGACGGAAATGGAGTACGGGCTCCCCGCGCGCGAGTTCCCCTCGTTCCTGGCCGCAAGCAAAGAGGCCGCTATCAGCCGTTTGTACGGTGGTATCCACTATCGCCCGGCTATTGAGGAAGGCTCGGCTCAAGGCAAAAAAGTGGGCGCATGGGTCGTCCAGCAGCTCAGAACCCCCACAGAGCAAACAAACGCGCA
>CAZSMU010000035.1:0-26790 GCA_964607915.1 uncultured Haliscomenobacter sp. | reverse complement strand
ACAAGTCTATTATACATTGAACCGGAAGTGCATGACATCTCCATCCTGCACCACATACTCTTTTCCTTCCACACCTAGCTTGCCGGCTTCCTTTACGGCGGCTTCTGAGCCATACTGCACGAAATCCTCATATCGGATCACCTCGGCGCGTATAAATCCTTTCTCGAAATCAGAATGGATTACGCCGGCTGCTGCGGGTGCTTTGGTGCCCCTGCGTATCGTCCAGGCCCGTACCTCTTTTTCCCCTGCGGTGAAATAGGTGATCAGGTCGAGCAGGTGATAGCTCGCCCGGATGAGGCGGTTGACCCCGGCTTCGTGCAGGCCTAAGTCTTCAAGGAATTCGTTCCGCTCTTCTTTGGTCTCCAACTCGGCAATTTCGGCTTCAATTTCTGCTGCTACGAAGATGATTTCGGCATTTTCAGCCGCTACGGAGGCTTCGAAGCGTTGGGTGTGGGCGTTGCCGCTCAGGATGGAACCTTCGTCCACGTTGCACACGTAGAGGATGGGCTTGCTGGTGAGCAACAGCATCTCGCGGAGGATTTGCATGCCCTCTTCGTCCAGGTCGAGCGAGCGGGCTGGTTTCTCGCTTTCCAGGTGCTTTAGGATGCGCTCGGCGTGTTCGACGGCCCGTTGGTCGTCTTTGCTGCCGCTTTTGGCTTGTTTGCGGTATTTGTCCAGCCTTTTTTCAGCTGTTTCAATATCTTTGAGGATGAGTTCGAGGTCTATGATTTCTTTGTCGCGAACGGGGTCCACGTTGCCGTCCACGTGTACGACGTTTTCGTTCTCAAAGCAGCGCACGACGTGGATGATGGCATCCACCTCGCGGATGTTCCCCAGAAACTGGTTGCCTAAACCCTCGCCTTTGCTGGCCCCTTTGATGAGGCCGGCAATATCGAGTATATCCACGGTGGTGGGCAGGATGCGCTGCGGGTTGACCAGGCGGGCCAGCTCGTCCAGACGCGGATCCGGCACCGTGATGACCCCGATATTAGGCTCCTTGGTGGCAAAAGGATAATTGGCCGCCAGCGCTTTGGCCGAGGTCAAAGCGTTGAACAAAGTGGATTTGCCTACGTTTGGAAGGCCGACAATGCCGCATTTTAAACCCATGGATTTTTTTATTTATGGTGTGCAAAAGCGGCGCAAATATACTTAAAAACTGTATGAATTTCCTGGCGCACTTTTTTTTGTCCTGTGAAAAGGAACCCTGGGTAGTGGGGAACTTCCTGGCCGATTACCTCCGGCCTGCGGAAACGCGCTTGCTGCCGGAGGACGTGCGCGAAGGAATCGCCTTACACCTGGAAATTGACCGCATCACCGACGCGCACCCCCGGGTCCGGGAGGCCGCACGCCGCCTCATGCCGCGGCATGGCAAATACGCGCCCGTAGTATTGGATGTATTTTATGATTACTTCCTCATCAAAAACTGGGAAAAATATGCAGCCCATCCTCTGCCTTTTTTTAGCCGGGAGATATACGATATCCTCCTTCGGAATAGCCAACTGATGCCGGCTTACCTGCAGGAGCGGCTGCAGGCCATGGTCCAGGCCGACTGGCTGCAGAGCTACGGGCGTCCCGAGGGCCTGGATTATGCCTTCCAACGCATGGCCCGGCGCATGAGCAAGCCGGAGCTCATCGCCGATATCATGGGTTCCCACCGGCTCTTTTATCAGGAGATGGATGACGACTTCAACGCTTTCTTCCCCGACCTCGCCGAGGGCTTGCAACCCTGGAAGCAAAGTGCCCCCTATCCCTCAAAGTGAAGCGTGAACGTGAACGCTCTGGAAAGGACTTTTTCCAAAACGCTGGACTCTTCCAGGTTAGGGTTGAAAATCAGGGTATTGCCTATTCCTTGTGAAATTTTGATCTCAGGGGTCAGGATGAAAAAGGGGAGGAATATCTGCAGGCCAGCCCCGTACTCAAAGGAAAAATCATTGGGGGCGATCTTGACCAGGGTCTCTGCCTGCTTGGTGCGCGAGTCGCTGGCTACGTCGAAAGAGTATTTGATGCCCGCAATGACGAAGAAACGCGCATCCCGATAGGGCGCGGATTTATACCGCATCAGGAAGGGCATTTCCACAAACACCGATTCGACTTTTCGGGTGCTGGGAAAAGGATTTTTATTCGTTTTGGCGTAGTTTATATTTCGCTCCGCAAAAGAAAAAGAGGGTATAGCGCGGAAGTCGAAATAATCGCCTATTTTTAAATTGGTTACGATGCCTATGTTCAGCCCTGGGCCATTCAGGGACTCAATAGACCGGATGCTGTCGCTTTGCAGGAAATCCCGGGAGCGGTAGGGCCTGTAGCCGGAGGAATTCAAACCCAATGCAATGCCGAAGTAATGGGATTTCTGGTCGGCCTGCAAAAAGTTGTAATTCCCCCGGTACTTCTGCGCCCGGGCGCTGTGGGCGCACAGGGCGAGAACTACTACAATCCAGATTTTATACCTACATAAATGGAACATACGCCTAGCGTTAATGGTATGCATTTGGTCTTTTGGAACCCAGCCTGTTCCAGCACCTCCAGAAACGCCGCGCCGTCCGGGAAGGCTTGTACGGATTCGAACAGGTAATGGTAGGCTCGGGGATCTTTCGACGTTAAACGCCCGATCAAGGGAAGCAGGTATTTGAAATAGGCATTAAAAATTTGCCGGAAGGGAAAAAGCCGGGGCTTGGAGAATTCCAGCACGACGATGCGCCCGCCTGGCTTCAGCACGCGGAACATTTCCGACAGGCCCACCTCGAGCTTTTCAAAGTTGCGCACACCAAACGCCACGGTCACGGCATCAAAGGTATTGGGCTCGAAATGGAGGTTTTCAGAGTCGCCGTCCTGCAGCTCTATGCTGTCCTGCCAGCCTTTTTCCCGTATCTTGGCGCGCCCGATGTCGAGCATATCCCTGGAAATGTCTACGCCGTAAATTTTTTCCGGCTTGAGCTGCCGCTGGATTTCCAGCGCAAGGTCTGCTGTGCCCGTAGCCACATCGAGGATGTGCAGCCCGCTGCCTTTGGGCAGTTCCTTTATAGCGCGCTTGCGCCAGCGGATGTCAATCCCCAGGGAAAGTAAGTGGTTCAAAAAATCGTAATAGGGCGCAATGTGGTTGAACATGCGCGATACCTGCCGCTTCTTGCTGCCCGGCTCCAAATAAGGCTTTACGACTTCCATGTCATTTTTTTTGCAAATATAGACGATGGATTCGGAGAATGGGCAAAATCTGGAATCACTGCGGTCCAATCCTGCTCAAAATGATTCTTTCTGCATTCCGGCAGGCTCTTCGCAGCCCCTCGAAGAGCTTTTTTTTTATCTTCCCCAACCCTTCGCGGTAAGTCCATTGAAAAACAAGGGAATCTTTGCGTATCTTTGCACGTCGCAGAAAAAAGTCTGCACCGAGACAGAAAGCGTTTCAGCGCTATTTTTTGACACACAAAGAGTTACATGACATCGGATCACAAAATTGTACCGGTTTATATCGAGGAGGAAATGAAATCCGCATACATAGACTATTCTATGTCTGTGATTGTTTCCCGGGCGCTGCCCGATGTCCGCGACGGCCTCAAGCCAGTCCAGCGGCGGGTATTGTTCGGTATGTCGGAGCTTGGGGTCGGATATAATAAACCTTTCAAAAAATCTGCCCGTATTGTGGGCGAGGTGCTGGGGAAATACCATCCGCACGGCGACTCCTCCGTCTATGACACGATGGTGCGTATGGCCCAGAGCTGGTCGCTGCGCTACCCCCTCATAGAGCCACAGGGAAACTTCGGCAGTATTGACGGCGACGGCCCGGCGGCTATGCGCTACACCGAGGCGCGCCTGCGGAGAATCAGCGACGAAATGCTCGCCGATATCGGTAAAGAAACGGTGGATTTCGCCCTCAATTTCGACGATTCTCTGGAGGAACCCACCGTGCTGCCCGCCAAATTCCCGAACTTGCTCGTCAATGGGGCCTCCGGGATTGCGGTGGGCATGGCTACCAACATGATGCCCCATAACCTGGGCGAAGTTGTGGACGGTACCATCGCGACTATCGAAAACCCGGAAATTTCTATTGAGGAGCTCTCGCAGCATATCAAAGGCCCGGATTTTCCCACCGGGGGCATCATCTACGGAACCCAGGGTATCCGGGAAGGCTTTGAAACGGGCCGCGGCCGGTTGGTCGTGCGCGGCCGCGCCGAAATCGAAACGACTAAATCGGGCCGGGAAAACATCATCATCACGGAAATCCCGTATCAGGTCAATAAATCGGCACTCGTGGCCCGCATCGGGGAGCTGATCAATGAGAAAAAACTGGAAGGGGCCAGCGATGTGCGCGATGAGTCGGACCGCGAAGGGATGCGCATCGTAGTGGAAGTAAAACGCGACGCCATCGCCAAAGTCGTCCTCAGCAAACTGTTTAAATTCACCCCGCTCCAGACTTCCTACGGCATCAACAACGTTGCCCTGGTTGGTGGCCGGCCCATGATTCTCAATCTCAAGGATTTAATCGAGGAATTCATCCTGTTCCGCATCGAAGTGGTGGTCAGGAGGACGCGCTACGACCTGCGCAAAGCAGAAGAACGCGCCCATATCCTCGAAGGCCTGCTGATCGCCCTGGATCACCTCGATGCCGTCATCGCCCTGATCCGCGCCTCTCAAACGGTGGATATCGCCCGCAGCGGCCTCATGGAGCAGTTCGGCCTTTCCGAAATCCAGGCCAAAGCTATCCTGGACATGCGCCTCCAGCGCCTGACTGGCCTGGAACGCGACAAAGTGCGCGAGGAATACCGCGAAATCCAGGAGCGCATCGCATACCTCAAGTCGGTGCTGGACAGCGAAGAACTGCAACGCGGCATCATCAAAGATGAACTGGTCGATATCCGTGCGAACTATGCCGACGCGCGCCGTACTCAAATCGAAGTGGCCGAGGGTGAAATCAGCATGGAAGATCTCATCAAAGAAGAAGAGGTCGCCATCACCATCTCGCACCTGGGCTATATCAAACGCACCCCCGTGGCGGAGTTCCGCCAGCAGGCTCGCGGCGGCCGCGGGGCAAGGGGAAGCAAAACGCGCGATGAGGACTTCGTCGAGCACATGTTCGTGGCCAATACGCACCACTACCTGCTCTTGTTCACCGAATCCGGACGCTGCTACTGGCTCCGTACGTTCGAGATACCGGAAGCAGCCAAGACAGGCAGCGGCAGGGCCATCCAGAACATCCTCGCCATCCCCAAGGAAGACAAGGTGAAAGCCTACATCATCATCCAGGATCTCAACGACCAGGAGTTCGTAGAAAACCACTACATCGTCTTCTGCACCCGCTACGGGGCTATCAAAAAAACATCGGTCGAGGCATTCTCGCGCCCGCGTGCGGGAGGCATCAATGCGATCACCATAAATGAAGGCGACCAATTGCTCGAAGCTCGCCTCACCTCAGGCCAGCACGAAATTTTTATGGCGAGCCGCAGGGGCTTTGCCGTCCGGTTCAATGAGCAGACCGTACGCCCGATGGGCCGTACGGCTGCAGGCGTACGGGGAATCACCCTGGCGGAAGAGGGCAACGATGCCGTCGTCGGTATGGTTTGCGTGGACCCGAAGGATCCGGATTCTACCATTCTGGTCGTCTCTGAAAAAGGAAACGGCAAGCGCTCGGCCGTGGACGACTACCGTCTGACCAACCGGGGAGCAAAAGGGGTCAAAACGATGCTCCTGACCGAGAAAACCGGCGCACTCGTCGCCATCAAATCGGTCAAAGATTCGGACGACCTGATGATTACCAGCCGCAGCGGCCTGGTCATCCGCATGTCGGTCAACGATATTCGCCTCATGGGCCGCGCTACCCAGGGCGTACGCGTCATCCGCCTGGACGAAGAAGATGATATCGCGGATGTGGCCGTCGTAGCCGATGCGGGCGATGCGGGAGAGGGTACCGATGTGCCCGAAGGAGGCGAGGAATAGCCCCGGTGTAGTATTTTAACAAAATTTTAGTACGGCTCAAACCAACGAAAACCAAAATAAAAGTGCCTTTTTTGCGGAATTCGCGTCATACTTTCAAAAATTTTTACACCATGAAAAAACTGCTTTTCCTCTCCCTCGGCCTGCTGTTTGCTGTTACGGCACTCCAGGCCCAGGAAGATATCAAAAAAGACCTGGCCCTAGCCAAACGCTCCCTCGCGTCATTTACCCTGGATCAGGCGAACAACAAAGACAAATTGGGCGAGGCCAAAGAGGCTATTGACCGGGTAATGGCAACCGACGCCGGCAAGGCAACCGGCGCCGCCTGGCAGCTCAAGGGCGATATTTACAACGAAATTGCCAGCCAGGTCGTCCAAATCCGCCAGTTGAACATCGGCAAACTGGAAGACTTGCCCAAAGTGGACAACCCCGCTGTAGAAGCCTTCGAAGCCTATCAAAAGGCAATCGAAATGGCCGTGAAAAGCTTCGAGAAGAAGGATGCCCTCAAAGGCCTTGGCCTCGTACAGGGAAACCTGTCCAACCTGGGGATTTACAAATACGAAGAGCAGGACTACTCCAGCGCCTATAAGGATTTCAAATACACCATTGATGCACACGAAATCCTCAAAGCAAACGGCGAAAAAAGTACCCTCGATGCCGAAGCAGATTACAACAACCAACTGTACATCTCCGGCCTGGCCGCCCTCAGCGCCAATATGAAACCGGAAGCAAAGATGTTGTTCGAGAAGTTGTATGCGATGAAGTACGACAAGCCGGTCATCTACGAGGCCATGTACCAACTCAATTCAGATAAGGATATCAACGAAGCCTACAAGTTCCTCGAAGAGGGCCGCAAGCGCTATCCGGACGAGGTTTCCATCCTCTTCGCCGTCATCAACCACAACCTGAAAACAGGTAAACTCGATGCCCTCCTCACGGAATTGAAATCGGCCATCGAAAAGGAACCGGACAACGTCTCCCTCTACAGCGTCCTGGGCAACGTCTACGACCAATTGTACCAGAAGGCCGACCAGGCCGGCGATGCCGCTAAAGCAGAAGCCTACTTCCAGGATGCGCTCAAGTACTACACAGAGGCCACCGTGCGCGACCCCAAATACGTGGATGCCTACTACAGCGTAGGGGCACTTTATTACAACCGCGCAGCCCTGCTGACCAAGCAACTCAACACGCTGGCTGACGATTACTCCAAAGAGGGCCTGAAAAAATACGAGGCTCTGAAAGTCAAAATATTGGCAGAATTCGAATTGGCGCTCCCGCACTTCCAGAAGGCAGAGTCCATCGATGCCAATGATGTGAACACCTTGATTGCCCTCAAGGAAATCTACGCGCGCCAGAACAAATTGGATATCTCCACAGAGTTCAAAGATCGCCTGGAGAAAGTACAGGCAGGCGGGAAGAATGCTTCTTCCTACTTCAAGAACTAGTCCTGTCATAAGTGGAAAAGACAGCGGGGGCTGGTCGTTGTATGTTCAAACGACCAGCCCCCGCTGTCTTTTGCCTCTTCCGGGCGAGCAGGCTATCCCCCCGGAACAAACAAAGCTTTGAAATCCCCGCTTTCCCGCGGCTTGAGCGGGATATCCCAGGTACCGGAATAGCGTACTTCCCGAGGATAATACAGCCCCTCATACTTTTCCAGCACCACGTGCATATCCACGTCGAAACCAAAACCAATACCGGCATAGGCTAAGGAATACCGGCGCTCGAGCACTTGAAGGCTGCTCCGCTCAAAGCTCGTTTCGAGGAACTTGATAATCGTTCTGTTCTCTTTGCGGCCTTCAAAGGCAGGCTTGATTTTCATGGAAAAAACATAGCAGGGACGCCCGTCGCTGCTGCTGTCGCCGCGTACGGACAGGTCGTAGTACGACAGTAGTTCCGGGCTGAAGATGGCCGTCTTTTCTCCGATAAAGGGGAGATCCAGTTTGGTTCCGGGCTCAAAGATAAATTTCTTCAGTTCCCGGTAGTACTTGTCCAGGCCTTTTACATCGCTGTTACCGGCTGTTGAACCTCCTTTGTCGGCACATACTATGCCGTGGGTGAAGAACACGCGGTCGTATAGCTCTGCCGTCAGAAAACGGTAGCCGCCGTCGCGGCGGAAAAAATTTTTAGAGGCTTTGACCTCGTCCAGGGTCATCGTTCGGCATTCTCCATTGACCGTTTGCCTGCTTTTGGATTGGTAGTTCGCCGAACCGCCCTTTCCCCTGGGATAAAAGGCCATCTCGTGCTCCCCCCGCCAGGAGAGTACGCGCAAGCGCTGGAAGGCATCGGCATACGTTTTATCTTCCTGCACCAGCCGGATAAAGTCTGCCAGATCGAATCCCGACTTACTGGCCACGACGACTACGGAGTCTAGTTGCACATGTGCCGCTATATAGGCAGAATCAATAGATTGTGCGGTCAAAAGGGCGCTCAGGAGACTCTGCATCAATGCTAAAAGAACCGTTTTCTTCATGTTGGGCTGTATTTGACGGGCCGGGTCGGCAAGGAGGGAAAAAACAGGCATTTTTCGCAAAATTGAATGTATGTTTGTGTCTACTTAACAAACAAACATGAAACGTATTGCAGTAGTTGGCGCAGGTACGATGGGCAATGGGATTACCCACGTGTTTGCGCAACACGGGTATGCCGTGGTACTCTCGGACATCTCGGAGGATGCCCTGCAAAAGGCGCTTCACACCATCACCGCCAACCTCGCGCGCATGGTGGCGAAGGGAGCTATTGGCGAGGAGGTAAAAGAGTCGGCATTGTCGAATATACAGACCTGCACCGACCTTTCCCTGGCAGTGCGCGAGGCTGATTTGGTCGTGGAAGCAGCCAGTGAACAGGAAGAAATCAAGCGGCAAATTTTTATCGCCCTGGATCGGGACGCCCCTCCACACTGCATTCTGGCCAGTAACACGTCTTCTATTTCCATCACCGGGATAGCCTCCGTCACCCAAAGGCCGGAGAGAGTGATTGGGATGCACTTCATGAACCCTGTAC
Organism: uncultured Haliscomenobacter sp.; assembly: GCA_964607915.1. Lineage (GTDB taxonomy): Bacteria > Bacteroidota > Bacteroidia > Chitinophagales > Saprospiraceae > JADJPL01. Next base: position 17,868 of record CAZSMU010000035.1, on the reverse strand, counting down.
CCCTGATGAAGCTGGTGGAAGTCATCCGGGGCTATGCCACCTCGGAGGAGGTGTGCCGGGAGATTATGGCCCTGTCCCGCCAGATAGGCAAAATACCAGTAGAAGTAGAAGATTATCCAGGCTTTGTGGCCAACCGAATCCTTATGCCCATGATCAATGAGGCTATTTATGCCTTGTACGAAGGGGTAGGGGGGGTAGCTGAAATAGATACGGTGATGAAATTGGGGATGGCCCATCCTATGGGGCCGCTCCAATTAGCAGACTTTATAGGCCTGGATGTGTGCCTGGCTATCTTGCGGGTACTGCAAGACGGACTGGGGAACCCGAAATACGCTCCTTGTCCGTTGCTGTGCAATATGGTCGCGGCGGGAAGGCTGGGCGTGAAGGCCGGAGAAGGTTTTTACCGCTATACCCCGGGGAGCAAGGAAGCGCAGGTAGCGCCTCGTTTTTTGGCCCCTCGATAATTCCCCTTGCAATACGTCTAAATTTCCAAAGCCATGCGCAAACTGCCCATCTGCGAATTTCTGGAAAACGAATGGAGGAAGTATCCCCTTTTAGATGTGCGATCGCCCGGGGAATTTGAGGCAGGGCATATCCCGGGAGCCTTCAACCTGCCCTTGTTCTCCGATGAAGAACGAGCCATTGTAGGGACCTTGTATAAGCAAAAAGGACCGGAGACCGCTTTTCAGAAAGGATTGGAATTAGCTGGTAAAAAGCTTCCCTGGTATGTGGAGGAGGCCCGTCATCTGGCAGCGGGCAATAAGGAAATCGTCGTCCACTGCTGGCGCGGAGGGCAACGAAGCGGTAGTCTGGCCTGGCTATTGGGATTCGCCGGTTTCGACGTATCCGTTCTGGAAGGGGGATATAAGGCTTACCGCCGATATGTACACGCGCAATTTGAGGAGCGCCCTTTTCGCAGTGTGGTCCTGGGGGGGGCGACGGGCAGTGGGAAGACGGCCGTGCTGAAAACCCTCCGGGAAATAGGCGAGCAGGTCCTGGACCTGGAAGGTATTGCACATCACAAGGGCTCCGCTTTCGGGGCCTTGGGCGAAACGCCCCAGCCAAGCGTAGAGCAGTTTGAAAATAATCTCTTCGATGCATTCCAGGCTTTGGATACCCACTGCAGGGTATGGGTAGAGAATGAGAGCCGCGCCATTGGGCGAGTATATTTGCCGGAAGCATTGTGGCATAGGCTGCAGAAAAGTCCGCTGATTCACCTCGAAGTACCCTTCGAAAACCGGGTGTCGTACCTGGTCGAAGTCTATGGCACCTTTCCCCGGGAGGGGCTGGAAGCCTCTTTTTCGCGGATAGAGCGGAAACTCGGTGGACAGCACCTCAAAACGGCCCTGCAGGCCCTGGCGTCGGGTGATTACGCCACTGCGGCGGCGATTGCGCTGAAGTATTACGATAAAACGTATGCCTATACGACCAGCAACGGTAATTTTGACCCAATAATAGATTTGTATGACAGCAGCAAGGACCATAAACAGACTGCGCTGCGCTTAAAACAGGTTGCGGATGAGCATGGATTATAAATTGACCCAATACAGCCACGGCGCGGGTTGCGGGTGTAAAATTTCGCCCAGGGTACTCGATGATATCCTCGTTCAACACTCGGAGAAACGGCATTTCCCGGGATTGTTGGTAGGACATGAAGAACGGGACGATGCCGCTGTATTTGAATGGGGAAACGGAGAGGCGGTCGTGAGCACGACAGATTTTTTTATGCCTATCGTGGATGACCCGGAGGATTTTGGTCGGATTGCAGCTGTAAATGCCCTGAGCGATATCTATGCGATGGGGGGAACCCCGCTGCTGGCAATCGCCATCCTCGGATGGCCCATTGCTTCCCTGCCCCCGGAAGTAGCGAACCGGGTAGTGGAAGGGGGCAGAAGGGTGTGCGCAGAGGCGGGAATCCCTCTTGCCGGCGGTCACAGCATTGACAATCCAGAGCCTTTGTTTGGCCTTGCGGTGACTGGAAAAGTAAGGTTGGAAAACCTTAAAAAAAACGGTGGTGCCAGGATTGGAAGTTCCTTGTTTTTGACCAAACCCCTGGGGGTTGGGATATTCAGTACTGCCCAGAAGAAAGGCCTGCTTAGTCAGGAACACGCGCTGCTTTCCAAAGAGAGCATGCTCAGGCTGAACAAGGTCGGCGCGGCGTTTGGGCTGCTCGATTATGTAGAAGCCATGACCGATGTCACCGGGTTCGGATTGCTGGGCCATTTGAGCGAACTCTGCGAAGCTTCGGCAGCGAGTGCCCGGGTGTATTTTGAGCAGATCCCCCTTTTGGATGCTGCTGCGCTGCATGGTTATGCCGACATGCGCTGTATTCCTGGCGGTACGCATAGGAATTGGGAGAGTTATGGGCACAAAATCGCTCCGCTGTCCGAGCGCCAGCGGGAGATCCTCTGTGACCCGCAGACGAGCGGAGGGTTGCTGGTCGCTGTGCGGCAGGGCTCCGAAAGGGCATTTCAGGAAGTTGCCGCCGAAAACGGGTACGCGTTAGAAGCCATTGGGAAAATGATTCCGAAAGGAGATTATTTAATCGAAGTGGAGTAGCAAAACGGGGTGCTCATATATACAAAGAGCCACAAATGGTACCATTTGCGGCTCTTTGTATATATGAGCTAATAAAAAGCAACTTATTTGGCCCAGTACGTGAAATTGCGCCCTGCAAGTTGCTGGGAGGCCACTAATTTCATTTTGTGTACCAGCTTTTGCAGGCTGCGGTTGAGCAGTTGAGCGAGTTGTGCATTGCCCAGTTGGAGGTCTTTGGCATCGCGTTCGGACCTCATTGCTTCCAACAGATCCGAGCTGCTGAGGGATCCTTCCCCTACAGCGCGGAGTTTCTCCAGGATGAACTCGTCCCAGAAACTCAAGGTCGCTTTGGGGCCCGGCTTTTTGCGATCCCCCTCGGATTCGGGATTCTTTTCCTTAGATGCCTTGGCTGTTTTGGGTTTTTCTTTCTTTTCTGATTTCTCTTTCTTCGTTTTCGCCGGCTTGCTCTCGGTGGCCGGGCTTTCTTCCACAGCGGTAGTATCTGCTGCTTTTACGGCCTTTCGCTTACCTTTCCCTTTTCCTTTTCCGGGGGCGGCAGCGACTTCCTCTGCACTTGTTTCCGCAGGGCTGGTTTCCGGGGCACCCGCTTCTTCAACGGGGGCTTCCTGGGGTGCAGCCGCTTTTTTAGTGCCCGCTTTTTTGCCCGCTTTTCCTTTGGTTACCGCTTTTTCTTCTTTCTGGACAGGCGATGGTGCCGGGGTTTCTGTCGCTACAGCTTGCTCCTTAGGCCTGGGACCCCGCTTTTTGGTAGTCGTTTCCGGAACATCGGTTTTTTCCCCGTCCAGCACGGAAACCTGCGGGGCCTTGGCGACTCCTGCTTCCAGAAAAGAGATGGCTGCTTTTGCAGCTTCTATCTGAAATTCCAGCTTTCTCAATTCGGATTTATAATTGTCTATGAGCTGGCTCTTTTCAGATACGGTAAGATCGAGCTTTTCCATTTATTGAATTTTCAACAAATATAAGGGGATTTGTAATTACAAATAGAATTATTTTAGAGGATAAAGGAAAACATGAAAAGGGTGAGATGGATTTGTAATTCAAAATATCACGAAATATCCCATTGGTGCGACATTTTGAATGGGACCTGAAAAACGCGCCTGTTTTACCCTCAGCAAAAAGTTCCGAATATGCGCTTATGGCCGTCTAAGAAAAATGCGCTTATGGCCTTTTTGACACTTTTGTGTCACCTGCCACAGCGAAAAAAGAGTTAGCTTTGTTCAGCGAAAAATAGACTTTAACGGTTCTTCTCGCGAAAAGTTAAAAAACTGGTAGCGCCTTTTTATGCAAAAAATATACTTATTGGCCACGTGTACTATCGGAATGTCCTTAGGGTTTTTGCCGATTGTATTGCAGGCACAGCCTTCCGACGTCCTGAACCGCTACATTGCGGAAGCGTATTCAAAAAGCCCCCTGCTGAAAGAGGCCGTGTTGAAGCTGGAGTCACAGCGCATCACGCAGGACCTCGCAGTCCGTATGAACAAGCCGGAACTGGGGTTCGGGACTACCTATTCCCTGGCGGATGGCGGGCGAAGGATAGAATTCCCGGTCGGCGATTTGCTGAATCCCGTGTACGCCACTCTAAACCGCCTGACGCAATCGAGCAGCTTTCCGAGCATCGAAAATGTGGAAGAGCAATTTTTGCCCAATAATTTCTACGACGCGCGCTTCCGCATCCGACAGCCTATCCTGCGAGCTGAAATCGCGCTGAACCGCAGTTTACAGGGACTGCAGTCCGATATACAAGCGTTGCGCGTACAGGTAGTGCAGCGAGAAATTGCCAAAGAAGTGAAAGTTGCGTATTTCAACTATCTCCAAACCGATGCCCTGATCGGTGTTTTGGAAAAGTACCTGACGCTGATAGACGCCCAGCGCCGTGTACAGGAAGGGCTGCTGCGCAACGATAAAATTATCGCTTCTGCCCTCGACCGCAATACCGCAGAGCGGGCTAAATTGGAAACGCAATTGCTCTCTGCGCGCCTCAACCGCGACAATGCCCGGCTGTATTTCAACTTCTTGCTGCAAAGGGCATCCGATGAGCCCATTCAAATAGATTCTCAATTAGTATTTGCAGAACCATTGGCACCCGTAGGGCCGGAAATGCGGGAGGAAATCGCTCAGTTGAAAATCGCAAAAGAGGCCGGTACGCTTTTGGTAAATCTGGAGGAAGCGCGCCGCCGCCCTGTCATAGGCGCACAGCTCGACATAGGCTCCCAGGGGTTCGATTTCAAGTGGGGAGGCTATGTGCTCCTGGGCTTGAGCCTTGAAGTACCTATATGGAACTGGGGCCGACAAAAGTTACAGGTACAAAAGGCACAAGTGGAAAGCATGCAACTGGACGAACGGCTGCGCTACAGCGAACGAGCGCTCCAACTGGAAATGGAGAAAGCACAAAACGATTTCCAGGCCGCCCGGGCCGCCTGGGAAAGCTATCCCGCACAGCTCGCCGCGGCACGCCGCTATTACCAGCAGACGCTCCGCCGCTACGAGGAAGGCATGGCCAGCCAAATAGAACTCATAGACGCGCAAACCTCCCTCTACGTCCTGGAGGTACAGCAAACCATAGCGTATTATGGGGTGTTTGTCCGCTTCGCCGAAATGGAGCGGGCCTGGGCTGCTTTTCCCCTTATCGAAATTAAAAACAATTGATTATGAATCATAGACTTGCTGCGAGGGGAATCATCGAGGGGGCGAAAAGGTCCTTTTGTGTCCACCAGGTGCCTTGTTTCGATTATCGGGCAGGGTTAGACCTCCCCCAAAAGCCTTCTTGTGTGCAAAAAAAGCCTCTTTTTTTCCAATTGAAAACCCGTGGCAACAAGTCCGGTATATATCTGTCTTTGTTGGTCTTGGCCGGCCTGGCTCTGCTGCCTGCATGCACGGGGGAGAGCGATGCGGAAAAAGGAAAGCCTCAAAGCGGGCATATCCCGGTGCGCACAGCACTGGTCCAGGAAATAACGCTTTCTTCTGTCGTCAGCGGGGCGGGGGCCCTCGTCAGCAACCAGGAGGCGCGGCCGGCCTTCAAAACCGGGGGGGTAATCAAGCGGGTGTTTGCAGAGGAAGGAGAAAACGTGTTTAAAGGCCAGCTCCTCGCCACCCTGAACCTGACGGAAATCAATGCCCAGGTCAGACAGGCAGAAGAAGGACTGGAAAAAGCAAAAAGGGATTTACAAAGGGCCAAAAACTTGTACGCCGATAGCATCGCTACCCTCGAACAAGTACAGAATGCGACGACTGCCCTGCGACTGGCCGAAGAAACTATCGAAATCGCCCGCTTCAACCAAAGCTACTCCGAAGTGCGCGCCCCGGTGAATGGGAAAGTGCTGAAGGTATTGCTGCACAGCGGCGAAATCGCCGCGCCTGGAATGCCGGTCTTCGCCATTATCGGTACGGATAAAGCAGACTGGAAAATCCGGGTCGGGCTATCCGATAAGGACTGGGCCGCCACGCGCCTCGGAAACGCGGCTGAGGTGACCTTCGATGCCTTCCCTGGCAAAACCTTTCAGGCATCGGTGAGCAATCTGGCAGAAACGATCAACCCGCAATCGGGTACCTTTGATGCTGAACTGTCCCTGAAAAACTATCCTCCTCGACTGGCAGCAGGACTGGTCGCTTCTGTCCGCATCTTTCCGGAATCCGGACAACCCTCTACGGTGATCCCGATAGATGCATTGATCGAAGTGGAAGGGGAGCGCGGCATCGTGTACGTGGTGCGCGACAGTCAGTACGTACAGCGCACCGAGGTACAAATCGGAAAGCTATACGCCGACAAAGTGGAAATCACAAAAGGGGTGAAACCGGGCACCTTGGTAGCTACCAGCGGTGCTGCCTACCTGAAACACGGAAAAAAAATTTCCATCGTCCGCTAAGCCCACGCCATGAAAATCGTCTCTTTTTCCGTCCGGAATTACTCGTTTACCCTCATACTGTTTCTGTTGGCCCTCTTTCTGGGCCTGAACGCGCTCGTGAATATGCCCCGCGGGGAAGACCCTCCTTTTCAGGCGCCTATCTTCGTCGTCCTGGCGATTTATCCGGGGGCTAGCCCGCAGGATATCGAAGAATTGGTGGCCGACCCCATTGAAGAGGCTTTGTACGAGTTGGACGATATCAAAAAAATAATCACCGATTGCGAAGACGGCCTGCTCTCTATGCGCGTGGAGTTTTCGTACGGAGTGGACATAGCGTCGCGCAACAACGATGTGGTGCGGGAGGTGAACCGCCTGCGCAATACCCTTCCTAAAGAGCTTGCCGCCTTGAATGTGGTGCGTGCGTCGTCGTCCGATGTGGCTATCTTGCAGGCAGGGCTGGTCTCTGAGACGGCATCGTACGCGGAGCTCGCCACGTATGCCGAGAAATTGGAGAAATTGCTCGAGAATAATCTCTCCGACCTGAAAAAGGTACAACGAGAAGCGTTTCCCGAACAACAAATTGAGGTGCTCCTGGACCTGGAGCGCATGTCGCGTTACCGAATTGGGGTCAATCAGGTCATTGGTGCCTTGCAAAGCCAGAATGTCAATATCCCGGGAGGCGGCATTGACCTCGGCTCGCGCCGGTTCAATGTAAAAACCAACAGCAGGTTCCAGGAGCTGGCAGACTTGCGGGGAGCCGTAGTGCACAGTGGCGCCGACGGCAAAATAGTACTGCTTGCCGACGTGGCAGATGTCACCCTGACCGAAGAGGAACTGGTCTATCGGGCCAGGTATAACGGCAGAAGAGCCGTCTGGGTGATCGCGATGCTCAAGGATCTGAAAAATATCGTGCAAAATGACGCCAGGCTAAAGCCCTTGCTGGAGTCGTTCAAGGAAAGCCTGCCGGCACACATACAGCTTCAAGTTGCCTTTGACCAGGCTGAACATGTAGAGAGAAGGCTCCTAGGCCTGGGCAAAGACTTCGGCATCGCCGTGCTGCTCGTACTCCTCACTCTGCTTCCGCTCGGCTTGCGCGCCTCGGCCGTAGTGATGATTTCTATCCCGCTGTCTTTGTCTATCGGCCTGTTCGCGCTGGATTTACTGGACTACTCCCTCAACCAGCTCAGCATCGTGGGGATGGTCATTTCACTGGGTTTGCTGGTGGACGACAGCATCGTCGTCGTCGAAAATATAGAGCGGTTCCTTCGCCTGGGGTATTCCAGGAAGGAAGCGGCCATCCTTGCGACCAAACAAATCGGGGTAGCGGTCATAGGCTGTACGGCCACGCTCATACTGGCCTTTTTGCCCCTTGCGTTCCTGCCGGAATCGTCGGGCGATTTTATACGAAGCCTTCCGGTGGCTATTTTAGTTACTATTCTGGCTTCCCTGCTGGTGGCATTGACGATCATTCCCTTCTTGTCAAACGTATTGTTGAAAAAACACGAGCGGACGGAGGGCAACTTTTTCCTACGGGCCTTCAAGCGCTACCTAAACGACCCCTACCGAAAGGTATTAGAGTGGGCCATGCGCTATCCGCGCACGGCTTTGTCGCTGACCGCGCTGGTTTTTTTAGCCAGTCTTGGCCTGGTCCCTGCCATTGGGTTCAGTTTGTTTCCCATGTCGGAGAAGCCGATGTTCCTGGTGGATATACAGACTCCCCTGGGCACCTCTCTGGATGCCACGGATGCGGTAGCGCAGGAGGTGGAAAGCGAGCTGTTGAAAGATGCCCGCGTCGTGGGGGTAAGCGCGAATGTAGGGCGGGGCAATCCCCGCATTTACTACAATGAATTTCAGAAAAAAGACGCGACGAATTTTGCCCAGTTGCATGTACAGCTAAACCCTGGGATTCGGGTGCCGGAACTCTCGGCGTGTACCGATAGCTTGCGGGAGCGTTTTTTGCAATATCCGGGGGCGATCATCCAGGTGCGGCGTTTTTCCCAAGGGCCTCCGGTGGAAGCACCGGTTGAAATCCGCGTAAAATCCGATAACCTGGACACGCTGCGCGCCTGGTCTGCCCGGGTGGAACGACTGATGCGCACTATGCCAGGTTTGATTTACGTCAGCAATCCCCTGTCCCTGGTTAAGACAGATTTGGCAATCAACGTACATAAAGAAAAAGCGGGAATGCTGGGCGTCCCGGTCGCTGAAATTGCCCGCACCGTGCGCCTGGGGCTCGCCGGACTGGAAATCGGGCAACTCCGCACGGGAAGTGGGGATGAATACCGGATATTGGTATCGCTCGATAAAAACAGGGAAGACGCGCTGGAGGTTTTTTCCAGGATGTACATCACGTCCATGAGCGGGGCGTTGATTCCCATTCAGCAAGTGGCTACGCTGGAGTTGCAGAGTGCCCAGCCCCTCCTTCGCCACTTCAACAAGGAGCGTTTTGCCTCCGTCACGGCTTTCGTAGCCACCGGCTACAACACCAGTGCTTTGGCAGAGCAGGTGCTCGACAAGGTACAGCAGTGGGAAAAGCCGGAAGGGCTGAGCATCGCTGCCGGAGGTGAGTTGGAGACTCGCGCCGAATCGTTTGGCGGGATGGGGAGTATCGTCCTGATCGCCATTTTTGGGCTTTTCGCGATTCTCGTACTTGAATTTCGGACGTTTAAAAGCACATTTATCGTGCTCTCGGTCATCCCGTTGGGAGTTATTGGAGCCTTGTGTATGTTATACGCGATTGGTGAAACGCTGTCGTTCGTGGCTACGGTAGGGATGATTGCGCTGATGGGCATCGAAATCAAGAACTCGATATTATTGGTGGACTATACCAACCAACTGAGGGAGAGCGGGATGCCGCTGGATCAGGCTGTAGTGGAGGGTGCTGAAACCCGTTTTCTGCCCATTCTGCTGACGACCTTGACCGCGATTGGCGGGTTGATCCCACTGGCCCTGGAGCGTTCGCCCCTGGTGTCGCCGCTCGCATTTGTGTTGATTGGCGGGCTGATTAGTTCTACGCTTCTCAGCCGGGTAGTGACGCCCTTGCTGTATAAGTTGCTGCCGCCCAGGGTAGAGGTAAAGCCAAGGGAGTAGACTTGCGGAGAGGGGTCAATCTACGTCGTCCCAGTCCAGGTCGGGGTTGAACTTGAATTCGTCAATTTGACGGCGCTCGCGTTTGGTGGGGCGGCCGGCACCGCGGTCTCGCCTCTCCGGGGCACCTTTCCCGATGAACCAGTCGTTGTACTTGTTGAGTTCTTCTTCCGGTGTCTGGTTGGCGTAGCAGGCTTGGGCGATAGGGGCCGACACCCTGCTCTTGAGCAACTGTAGTACCTGAAAGCGGAAGTTGAACCCGTTTTTCCGTACTTCGACCATATCGCCGACAGCGACCAGGTGCGAGGGCTTCAGAGGTACATCGTTCATCTTGACCTTACCCGCTTTGCAGGCGTCGGCTGCGAGGGTGCGGGACTTGAAAATGCGTACACACCAGAGCCATTTGTCAATGCGCAGTTTTTCCGGATTCAAGGGCAATGGTTTAAGTAGGTTTGACCACGGGATGAAAAGGCGGATATGCCAGATCGAGCTTTTCCAGCCGGTCCACTATCGTTTTTGCAATCGCGAAATCGCGGTACCAGCGTTCGTCCACGGGTATGACGGTCCATGGTTCGTGGCTGCGGTTGAGCACATCTTCGTAGCAAGCCATGTATTTATCCCAGTAGCTGCGCTCTTTCCAATCGTTTTCGTTGTGTTTCCAGTTTTTAGACCTGGAATCGAGGCGCTGTTGGAGTTCAATGCCTTGCTGTTCATAGGAGATATGCATGTAGAATTTGAACAGGATGGTATTGCCGTGGTGCATGAGCAGCGATTCAAACGCGTTGATGGCATCGAATCGCGCGTTCACAGTCGCTTCGTCAACCCATTGGTGTACACGCTGTATGAGCACATCCTCGTAGTGTGAGCGGTTGAACAGGTGGATCATGCCTTTGGGCGGGGCGTTTTGGTGAATGCGCCAGAGGAAATCGCGGGCGGATTCCTCTTCGGTGGGGCGTTTAAACGAAAAAACCCGGAGGCCCGAAGGATGGCATTCGCGGAACACATTCTTTGCAGCCCCGTCTTTCCCACTCGCATCCATGCCTTGGAAGATCACCAGGACGCTGTACTTTTTTTGGGCAAAAAGCATATCCTGGAGCTCGCCGAGGCGTTGAGTCAACTTTTCCGTTTTTTTCTTATACTCTTCTTTTTCTGTGCCCTTGGGGGGGCGCGTATCGAAGTCGGCTATACGAATCATATTCTTAAACCCGCATTTTAGATCTTTTGACCAGGTAGGACTGCAAGATGTTCCGGAAGCCCAGGCTGATGTCGGCTTCTACGAAGTCAATCTGGTATTGCAGGCATTTGAATTTCAGGTCGGAGACGAATTGCCCCATTTGGGAGATGTAGGATGCTTTGACCTGGTGGGGTTGAAGCCTTAGTTTTTCGCCGGTTTCCATGTCTATGAACAAGTAGGGGCGGTTTTCGAATTCGAAATCAATTTCCCGCGACTTGTCGGTGACGTGAAACAGGATGACCTCGTGTTTGTTGTGCTTGAGGTGCTGCAGGGCGGAGAACAGGTGTTCGGCATCTTCCCCCTGTTCGAACATATCGCTGAACAAGACGACCATAGAGCGCTTGTGGATACTCTCTGCCACTTCGTGCAGCGCTTTTGCCGCCGAGGTAGATTTGTTGAACTCTTTGCGCTGGAGCGCCTGTTCCAGGGAGGACAACAGCAGTCGGTAGTGGGTCGTGCTGGACTTGCAGGCGGAGTGTTGATAGACGGAACTATCGAACAGGGTTAGGCCGAAGGCGTCGCGCTGTTTTTGGAGCAGGTTCATCAAGGCGGCGGCAGCCAGGGCAGAGAAGCCGATTTTGTTGGGCAATCCCCCTTTTTTCTGTAAATCCGGCTCGGGGAAATACATGGAAGATGAGGTGTCCAAGACGATTTGGCATCTCAAATTGGTCTCTTCTTCAAAGCGCTTGGTAAAGAGTCGGTCGGTACGCGCGAAAACCTTCCAGTCTATATTGCGCGTAGGTTCGCCCTGGTTGTAGAGCCGATGCTCGGCAAATTCGACAGAGAAGCCATGGAAGGGGCTTTTGTGTAGCCCTATGATGAATCCCTCGACTACCTGTCGGGCGAGCAAATCCAGGTTGGCGGCATCCCGCACATCGTACTGTTTGAGCAGCTCCATTTCCAAGTGCATTTTAAGGGTGTGTTGGGGGGGTAATACAAGCGGCCTCAAGAACGCGCTTTTTTAGTAGAAAAAAAACTGTCTTGCGCGAAAGTTGAGGCCGCCAGTCCGGAGACTTGTGGCAATGGATAGTAAGGAGTTGGGAAAAGGGCCTTTTAGACCCTTTGTCAACCCTTTTTGCAACAAGCTTATTAGATGTGCTGCTTGAGTTTTTCCGCGAGGACCTGTTTGGAAGCAGCGCCCACCTGCTTGTCCACGACCACTCCGTCTTTGAGGAACAAGATGGTCGGGATGCTTCGTATGCCGTAGCGCATGGCTACTTCCGGGTTGTGGTCCACGTCCAGCTTCCCGACCGTGGCTTTCCCGTGGTACTCCACGGCGAGCTCTTCGATGACGGGGCCTACCACGCGGCAGGGACCGCACCACTCGGCCCAGAAATCAATCACGGCAACGCCCTTATGGTCCAATACGGTTTCTTGAAAGTTCGCATCAGTGAATACGAAAGCCATAGTTTATACAGTATTTTCGTGGTTAAAAAATCTTACAGAAACGGAATACATTGCTCTGAAAAATAGGAAACAAATATCTCCCTGCCAGGGTTTCAGATAAGCCTGTTTTTTCATCAAGGGCTCAGGTGTGGCTATAGACCTGACTGCCTTTCAGACAGTAGCCAGCTATGGATGTCTAAAAATTAATAGAATAATATTTTGAAAATTCCAAAAAACAAGACAGGAATTTTGTTTGGAGCCTTTTCTCTAGGCTTGGCCCTGCTGGGGTCCGTCTATCCAGACCAAGTGGAGGCGCTGTACAGCCGGGGCTTGTTCATGGGCCTGCGCCGTATGTTGGATGCCGGGCTGGCTTTTCTACCTTTCCCAGCCTGCTACGTAGTATTTGGGGTTTTGTCTATATGGGGTACGGTCCGCATGCAGGCTTATTTGGCAAAAAGAAAAGCCGGTAAAGGCACGCGGGGCGACGCGGGGCCGCAGCAGGGGGGGGCTGCCGGGTGGATTACGAGAGGGATAGGGGGGCTGTGTTTACTTTTAAATGGGCTTGGGTGGCTGTTATTTTTATTCTTCTGGCTGTGGGGCTTCAACTACTACCGCATCCCTGTGGAGCAGGCGCTCGGACTGCTGCCTGTACCGCTGGACGGAGCAGCGTTGAAGTCGGTTTTTGAAGAGGAGAGCAGGGCCCTGGCCGAAGAGCGGCGGCATCTGCGCGGTTCGAAGGGGAGGGCTTTTGAGGAAAGCGACTTGCCTCGGGGGCTTGAAGACACCCTTCGGGAAGAGCTGACATCGGTCTTGCGCCGTGCGGGATACCCCACGGCGGGGAGGGTGCGGGTGCGCTTATTGCAGCCTTCGGGGATGCTCTTGAGGTTCAGCACTGCGGGGGTATATCTGCCGTTCAGCGCAGAAGGGCATGTGGACAAAGGCTTGCATCCCGTGCAGTGGCCTTTTACGCTTGCCCATGAAATGGCGCACGGATATGGCTTCGGGAATGAAGGCGTATGCAACTTTTGGGCTGCGCTGGCCTGTTTGCAATCGAAAGATCCGGGCATTCGCTATGCAGGTCGCCTGGCGTACTGGCGCTACATAGCCGTAGAATACCGGCGCTATGACCCCGAAGGATTCCGCAGGGCGAGGGAAGCCCTGCCGAGGGAGGTTACTATGGATTTGAAAGCCATTCAGAAAGCGATGGACCGATACCCTGACCTCGTTCCCCGCTTGCAGTACCGGCTTTACGATTCCTATCTGAAGAGCCAGGGGGTAAAAGAAGGGATGAAGAGCTATAGCCAGGTGCTGCTTTTGGTGCGTTCCTGGGAGCAGAAACACGGAAAACTCTGACTCAACCGCCCGCCTTTTTGGTCTGGGAGTAGCCCTTTTCGAGAAGCAGGGCAAGGACGCGGTCGCGATGGTCGCCCTGGACGATGATTTCGCCCTCCTTGACGGAACCTCCGACCCCGCACTTGCTTTTCAGGAAGCGGCCCAGGGCTTCCAGGTCATCGGGTTTGCCCTGAAAGCCGGTCACCAGAGTTACTTCCTTTCCTCCGCGTTGTTTGCGGTCCAGGTGTATTCTCAGCTTCTGCTGTGCCGGGGCCGGGGTTTCCCCGTTTTCTTCCGCATGCTGAAAGGCGTAGTCCGGGTCGGTGGAAAAGACGACGCCGAACTGGTCGGGACGTTTGTTTTTGCTCATCGTGTATAGGTTTTCAGGCGCTTATTTTTTTACCCTGCATCGCTTCGGCTATGGTGTGGTCCATAGCCCGGTGGGCGAGGGGGGCCGAATACGTATTGAGCTTCTCCATAGCCTGGTTGATTGCATTTTTATCGCTGCCCTGTACGGCGTTGCGCAGCACCTCGGTGAGTTGAACGAGCGTGGTGCGTTCCTCTTCGCTGAGCAAGGCTGCGTGTTGCTGGATGAACTTGTCGGCGCTCAGGAGTATGCTGTTGGCTTCATTTCGCGCTTCCAGGAGTCCGCGGGTCAGCATATCCTGTTGGGCATTGCGGATGGAGTCTATGAGCATCTGGGCCATTTCTTCTTCACTGATACCATATTGAGGCTTTACTTCGATGGTTTGTTCCACCTGCGAGCGTTCTTCCAGTGCTTTGATGCGCAGGATACCATCCGCATTGAGCATGAACTGGATTTCGATTTTGGGCAGTCCGGCGGGCATGGGGGGGATTCCACGGAGGATGAATTCCCCGAGTTTTCGGTTGTGCTGCACCAGGTCCCGCTCTCCCTGGTACACCGATATTTTGAGGTTGCGCTGTCCGTCCACGGAGGTCGTGTAGCGCCTACCGACACTGGAGGGCACCTTTGCATTCCTGGGGATGATGACGTCCATCAAGCCGCCGACGGTTTCGATGCCCAGGGAGAGGGGCGTCACGTCGAGGAGCAGCAGGTCTTTTTGATTTCCGGCGAGGATATCTGCCTGTATAGCGGCCCCGAGGGCTACTACTTCATCCGGGTCGAGTTTGTCGAAGACCTCGCATCCGAAGAAGGCAGATACGGCTTGTTTGATGAGGGGGACGCGGGTAGAGCCCCCTACCAGGATCACCCGGTCAATCGCTGTGGGCTCGAGGTTGGCATCTGCCATGGCCTGTTGGCAGGAAGCGATCGTTTTGTCCACCAGCGGTCGGATCAGGGATTCGAAAGTTTCCCGGGTGATTGCACATTGAACAACTCCGATTTGAGCTTGGTAGGTATCCTGCTGCCCCAAAGCTTTCTTTGCTTTTTCAGCTTCCAGCCGGAGCGCCTGGCCCAGGCTTTTGTCTTCCTGCAAGGCTGGGCCGGCTAGTTGATTTTGGGCAATCCAGTAGTCGGCTATTGCGCGGTCAAAATCGTCTCCACCCAGGAATGTATCGCCATGAGTGGAGAGCACTTCAAATACTCCGTCCTGGATGCGTAGGACGGAAATATCAAAGGTGCCCCCTCCGAGGTCGTACACTGCCACCGTTTGTGCATCTTGCGGGTCTATGCCGATGCCGTAGGCAAGGGAGGCCGCAGTAGGCTCGTTGACGATGCGCAGCACATCGAGTCCGGCTAGTTTTCCGGCATCCCGGGTTGCCTGGCGCTGGGCATCGTTGAAATAGGCAGGAACGGTAATCACTGCCTTGGATACCGGCTCACCGAGTACCCGTTCGATGCGGTATTTCAGTTCTTTCAAGATTTCGGCAGACAACTCCACTGGAGTGAAATAGCGGTCATAGACCCTGACTTTGACCAGGCTGTCCGGGTCTTCATCCAGGATATGGTATCCGAAATGGGTTTCGAGACCCTCCAGGTCCCGATGGGATTTCCCCATGAGCCGTTTTACCGAGTAAATCGTATGGTGGGGGTCGCTGAGCAGTTTTTCCTTAGCTGTGTCGCCTACGATTACCTGTCCGTCGCTCGAAAAATGGACGATGGAGGGCAGCAGGGTGCTTTTGCCGTCCTTTCCTTTTACCGCTACAGCTTTTCCGTCTTTGATATAGGCTACTAAGCTATGGGTAGTGCCGAGATCGATGCCCACGATAGTCTCCTGTTCGGATTTGATTGCCCCGGATTTGAGGTCTATGGAAAATTTGGCCATGAGTAGTTCCTTGTGCATGTAAAAATACGGAAAAGAAACGCGGCATAGTGCTATAAAGTTTGGGGATTGTATCTTTGTGCCATCAACATTAACGCATGCAGCAGCAAAAAGCAATGGATAGTGAACCAAACCCACAAGGGAATACCGGTGAAATCGCGTTTGCAGGGGATTTCCTGAAACACCGGCCCTCCCGGCTGTTTGTGGTGTTGGGAGGGTTCTTCATCGCCAATGCGCTGGTGGCAGAATTCATCGGTGTCAAAATATTCGCCTTGGAGAGTACCCTGGGAGTCGAACCCTGGGATTTCAATCTGTTCGGCCAGCAGGGGGCTTTGCAGTTTTCGGCAGGGGTGTTGCTGTGGCCGGTGGTGTTCATTATGACGGACATCATCAATGAGTACTACGGAAAACGGGGTATCAGAATGCTCTCTTACCTCGCAATGGGGCTTATCAGCTATGCGTTCCTGATGATTTTTGGCGCCATAAAGCTGGCTCCTGCCGATTGGTGGGTAGGCCAAAATGTGACCCGGGGCGTTCCGGATATGCAGGCTGCCTTTCAAGTCGTCCTGGGGCAGGGTATGTTGATCATCGTCGGCTCAGTCCTTGCTTTTCTGGTCGCACAGTTGATAGACGTTCTGGTGTTCCACGCCATTAAATCGGTGACTGGCGAGCGAATGATCTGGCTGCGGGCCACTGGTTCCACCCTGGTGTCCCAGTTGGTGGACAGCTTTGTCGTTTTGCTGGTGGCTTTCAAGTTTGGGCCTGCCTGGACGGGCACTTTCGAGCCCTGGCCCTGGTCACAGGTACTGGCCGTAGGCGTTGTGCAGTACGCGTACAAGTCTGCCATGGCGCTTGGACTGACCCCTTTCCTCTATATCGTACATTATGCGATAGACCGCTACCTGGGAGAACCTCTGGCGAGTCAAATCAAACACCAGGCTACCAAGTGGAATTGACGCATACCAGATTTGCTGCGAGGAGGATTCGCGAAGGGTCGGAAAAGCCCCTTTTTGTACACTCTGTGCCTTTTTATAGTCTTAGGGCAAGGCTATTGTACTCCCTCAAAAGGTCTTCGTACACAATAAAAACGACCCTTTTCCCAACTCGCTGACCTCTCGCGACAAGCCAATTGCTGTTCTCATTGCAATAAGTCGAATATCAAATACATCATGTTACGGAACTTTACACACACACTTGCGCAGGGGAGCCTGCTTTTTACGCTCTCTTTGCTGATAGGTATCCTTTTGCTCTCCGCAGGGTGCGGGAAAAGCAAAGACGAAAGATCAGGTTTGGATTCTGATCTGCCGGTTTTTGAAATGGCAGAATTCAGTCGAACCATAGACAGTTGCGACGAAGCCAGGAACTATTGTGCGAAAATGAGCGCGGTCTATCCGGTACTCAAATCGGGGGTTTCCGGAAAAGTGATGGCTGCTGTCAACGATTCTGTGCTTCAGTATGTGAAAAGCAACCTCACTACGCTGGAAATGGGGACAAACTTGCGCGATCTGAGCCTTCAAAATCTGTCCGACAGCTTGTTTTTGTCGTACAGCACATACGCCAAAGAATCGGAATATATAAGCCCCTGGGAGTTGGAGCTGACGGGCGAGGTGCTGTTCCTATCGAAAAAATTTGTCGCCGTAGCTATAGAAAACTATGGCTTTACAGGGGGCGCGCACCCGTATTCCAACACCACATTGCTCAACTTTGACCTCAAGTCGGGCAAGGCCGTACAGGTGCTGGACTTCATCCGCGACAAAAAAACTCTGATGGTCCTTGCCGAAAAGGCATTCCGCAAATCCCGCGAACTATCGGCGGATGAAAATCTGAACGAGGCGGGGTTCTTCTGGGATGCTACGTTCCAACTCCCGACCAACCTGGGCATTGCGCAGGATGGCTTGTATTTCTACTACAATGCGTACGAAATCGCAGCCTACGCGTGGGGGCCGACGGATTTTGTGATCAGTTGGGAGGAACTCGGGGATCTGTTCGACAAGGGCAAAATTGAATAGGGGGCGGCGAGATGGGAAATTGGCGCGCTGCGGCTTTTTTCGTACCTTTGCATAAAACCAGGCTTTGTCCATGCCCAAAAAACTCCCGCTCGGCTTACAGGATTTCCGCGGCATCATAGAAGATGGCTACAAGTACGTGGATAAAACCCAATACTTGTATGCACTCGCTTCTACGG
>CAZSMU010000034.1:0-27759 GCA_964607915.1 uncultured Haliscomenobacter sp. | reverse complement strand
ATACTCCCTCAAAAAGCCTTCGTGTGGACAAAAAATGACTCTTTTTT
This sequence comes from uncultured Haliscomenobacter sp., assembly GCA_964607915.1. Lineage (GTDB taxonomy): Bacteria > Bacteroidota > Bacteroidia > Chitinophagales > Saprospiraceae > JADJPL01. Next base: position 27,712 of record CAZSMU010000034.1, on the reverse strand, counting down.
CCCTCCGCTCTAACCCCGCGCAACAAGTCTATTTCTCTCCAACCCGTACGTTCAGTCCGGCACTTGCCCAACGGCCGGGCATAGGTACGAGGCTGGTTTCGGTGTAGTCGGTGTTGGCTATATTGGTCGCTTCGACAAATGCGGACCATTTCCGTCCTTTCCAGCTTATGCGGCTGTCCAGAACGGTATAGTCTTCGAGGTTGACGCGTTCGAGGTAGCGGCCCCGGATGCTGGCGCTCAGGTGTTTTCCTACTTTGAAATCGGCAAACAGGATCAGTTGGTGCCGGAGTTGGTCCAGGGCATAGCGCGAGCGGTAAACCGGGTCGGCGGATTGGCTGGCATAAATGAAGGAATACCGGGTACCCAGCCGGGGGAGAAAGGGAGCGACCTGTATTTCCCCCTCTATTTCGACTCCGCGGAAGGACACCTGTCCGAGGTTGCGCGTGCGCCAGGGTTCGCTGTCGGCGGCTTTGGTCCAGTCAATGAGGTTTTGGCTCCGTCGGTCAAACAGGGCGAAGGTGGTGGAGGCGCGGTTTTGCTGCCATTTCACGCCGCCTTCCCAGGCCAGGGCAGATTCCGGTTTCAGGTTTGGGTTGCCCTGGTTGCCGGGATCCTGGTAATACAGGTCGGTAAACGTAGGTACGCGGAACGTATAGCCGGCATTGGCATATATGCGCAGGGTAGGGAGTACCTGCCATCCGGCTTCCACACCGGGCAGCCATTGGGTGCCGAAATCGCTGTAGGAATTCCAGAGTATGCCGGGGGTGAAGTCTATTTTGCCCTGGCCAAATTCGAAGCGCTGCTCGGCAAAAACGGCAACCGTGTTGCGGGTACGGGCACCCAGTCGGTTGCTGTACAGGAGCTGTCGCCCGGCGTCCAGTCCGAAGCCGCTAATGCCCCAGCGCGACGTGTACTGGGCGTGGAGTTCTGCTCCAGCGATATGGCTGCGGTGGAGGTTGCGGTATGCCGCCGGGTTGGCGCGGGTAAAGATATACTCGTCCTGGTTGAACCGCCAGTAGGCCCGTGGCTTCCAGACCCAGTTCCCAAACCGTCGGCTGGCATCGAGGCTGAGCAGGGTGGTATGGATTTTTTCGTACTGCTCGGTAAAGCGGGGGCTGCCGTAGAAGCCGTTGGCGCCGAAGTCGCGTCCGCTCCAACCCGCAAACAGGCGGGTTTCTCCGTTGTCCCGCTCCAGGGCAGCCTGGTAAGAAGCGGTGTGCATGCGGTAGTCGGTATTGTATCGGTATCCCTGTGCGAAGTCGTGTGCGTAGGAAGCGTACTGCCGCAGGCGGCCGGTCGGGGCGGAAATGCCGCTGCTGATGCGCCCGAGTCCGAAATCGCCGGCTTGTACGCCTGCCCGTACAAAGCGTTGCGCGGGTGCCCGCGTGACGATGTTGATGGCACCTGCGAATGCGTTCTGGCCATAAATCCGGGCGGCAGGCCCTTTCAGCACTTCGATGCGTTCGATGGCATCGAGGTCAACGGGTAGGTTCATGGAGTGGTGCCCTGTCTGTAAATCGCTGATTTTTATACCATTGATTAAGATGAGGGTCTGGTCGAAAGACCCGCCGCGGATACCGACGTCCACCTGTGCGCCATTGGCGCCCCGCTGGCGCACGTCGAGGCCGGCTACGTATTGGAGTAGTTCCGCCACGCTGTTGGCTGGCGAGGCTTCTATCTCCGCCCGCCGGATGATTTGCAGGCTGCGGGACTGCTGCGAAAAGGGGATATCCATGCGGTTGTCGGAAACTACGACCTCGGGAAGCTCGAGGGTATCCTGGGCCCTCGACGGGCCGGCTATACAAAAGAGGATACTGGTAAGGATAGCGGAGAGGAATGGTATTTTCATCGGATGATGTGTATTTTGAATTATACCGGATGCACGTCGAGTGGGTCCTCGGACTCCTCGAGGAGCTGTCGTATCGTCTTGCCGGATTCGGGATGGATAAAGTCCGGGGCAATTTCAGCCATGGGCACGAGTACGAAGTTGCGCTGCGGGATAAAAGGGTGAGGGATGCGCAGGGATTCCTCGCATACTATGTCATGGTCGTAGAAGAGGATATCTATGTCTATGAGCCGTTGGCCCCATTTTTCGAGGCGCAAGCGGCCCATGTCGCGTTCAATGCGCAAGATGGCCTCCAGGGTTTCCCGGGCGGAGAGGGGGCTTTCCACGCAGATGACCTGGTTGAAAAAGACGGGCTGCTCGGCTATTCCCCAAGGAGCGCTGGCGTAGAGGGCAGAAGCCTGTATGCAGTTGCCTACCTGGGCTTCTATTTTTATTCGGGCGCTGTCGAGGTTTTGGGCTCGCTCGCCGAGGTTGGTGCCCAGGCCGAGATAGATGCGGTGTATGGCCGGTGCATTCACTGGCTTTCTTCTTCAAACAGGCCTTCGATGCGGGATTCGGCGTCTCTCAGGCGCTCCCGGCAAAAGCGGATGAGTTCGTCGGCGCGCAGCAGGCGCTCGGGCAGTGCGTCCATGCCAATAGCATTGGCCTGGAGGTCGCGCACGATGGTTTGTAGTTCTTCTATGGCGTGATCGTAGGATTGCATGGTCTGTGTTTATGAGTGGGTGCCCGGGATTTCCGAAGATTGCACGGTACTTTCTATCGTACCTTCAGCGAGTACGGTGGTGATAGCGTCGCCTGCATGGGTTTCTCCTGCTGAGCGGAGGGGCATTCCACGGAGCAAAGTAATAGAAAAACCTCTTTTCAAGGTGCTTTCGATGCTGAGGAGGGCACAAATTTTTTCTGCGCTTTCCAGAGTTGCTTTTTCGGTTTTCAAGTGGAAACGGGCGTGCAGGGGAATTTGTAGCCGGGCCTCGCGCAAGGCGTTGCGCTCGGCCAGGATCCGGGCGGAGGCCAGTGTTTTTATCTTAATACGTTGTTGTTCAATATATTGAATATTTTGCTGTACTATTTTCCGCGCAGAATCGGCCAGGCAGGCGCCCCAGTCCAGGAGGCGGGCTTCAAAGTCGAGGTTGTGCTGTATGAGGAAAGCGGCGAGGGCGGTGGGGGTTTTCAAGGAGGAATGCGCGCTTAAGTCTATCAAGGTCTGGTCTATCTCATGCCCGATACCGGTGAATACGGGCAGCGGGAAGGCTGCGATAGCGCGGCAGAGGGCGACGCTGTCGAAGCCGGCTAAGTCCAGGCGGGCACCGCCACCGCGCAGGATGGCTACGGCGTCGAAGTGTGTTGCCCCTGTCGAGATGCGTTCCAGTTGGGCCAGCACCTCTGCTTCCAGTTGGGTTCCCTGCATAGCCGCGGGGAAGAGTTGCAGGTGGAAGCGGTATCCATAAGGGTTGTGTTGCAGTTGCTGTTGAAAGTCCTGCCAGCCGGCTGCCTGGGCCGAAGAGATGACCGCTATGCGCTGTAGGGCGGGAGGCAGGGGTAGCAATCCGTTTTTGCCGATCAGTCCTTCGGCTTCGATTTGCTTGCGTTTTTCCTGTTGGGCGATGGCGAGGCGACCCAGGGTATAGGCCGGGTCTATCTCTTCGATGAGGAGTTTCAGTCCGTAGCGCTCGTGGTAGTCCACCCGTGCTTTGACGAGGATTTCCATGCCTTGCTGCAGGAGGCTTTCGAGCGTTTGCCCCAGGTTTTTGCGCAGTTGCCTGCAGGTACCCGACCAGATTACCGCAGCGGCCTGGGCGGCCCATTCCTCGCTGCCTTCCTGCTTTTCGACCAGGTCGAGGTAGAAGTGGCCTTTCGAAGACTTTATCTGTCCGATTTCCGCGCGCACCCAGAGGGAGTCGGGCAGATTGAGCGCCAGCACGCGGCGTATAAATTCCTGGAGTTGGAAGAGTCCGACCGGGTTGGGGTTCATAGGTCTGGCTTAGTGGATGAGCACCGCGTTGGCTACTTTCCGCTCCCCGAAATGGTCGAAGAGTTTGTTGTCGGAAGGCATATTTACCACGCCTTTATCGGGCTGTCCGGATATCCACATGGTGGTAGAGCCGCCGCCGTCCAGGTTTACGGCATCGCGGCAGCCCAGTTCGGAGAGCAGGGTGCGGAGTTCCGGCAGGGTAAGCCCTAAGGCCTGGGCATTGCGCCCGTCGGCGGTCAGGAGCAGGATTTGGCGTTCGTCGGTGATGCACACGCAGGTTCTGGGGTGTCGGTTGTCGTTGAAAGGCGTTTTGGGCAATGCCACCTCTGCGCCCTGCTCCAGGAGCAGAGGGCCGGTCAGGAGTACACTGGAGTATTTTCGGGGGAAATACAGGCTGTCGGGGCGAGCGCGTTCTACTTGTACGCGCTTGCCAGGCCCGATCACCAGGGCAGCTCCAAGGATGAAGCTCTTGTCGGCAACGTGTTTGGCATCGCTGACGTTGACTATCTTCCCGTCCACTTTGAGCAGGGATACCGAACCGCCCTTCTGCATGTTGAAAAAGCCGGCGTTGACGGCTGCCAGCGCGGAACCACGGGTGGCCATATCGCTGGTACGCACTAGGGAATCCGTGGTGAATGCCAAGGATAGCTTCCGCTTTTTAGGATTGATTTCCAATACGTTGAGATGTTGCCAGCCGCCGAAGAGGGCTTCTGTGTGTATCTGTTTCCAGACCAGGCCCTTTTCGAGTTCCTGTACTTTCCAGGGCAGAGTGGCGACTCCCGTCTGGGCCAGGCTGCCCGTGGTCACGGACAGGAGGAAGAGCAGAAAGACAACAGATAAGATACGCGCAGGCATGTGGGATGTTTTTTAGCGAAAGATAAGGCTTGTAGCGAGAGGGCAGCAAGGCGGAAAAAGGCCCTTTTTGACCTTCGGGGGTTTCCTTTCGCAGCAAGTCTGTTTTACCCCTCAAAGATAGGGAGTAGCGGATAGTTTTTTTCGTATTTTTGGGTTTTTGACAGATTTGTGGCGCGGTGGACCCGAGGCACGAAACGAACCGGATATGAACCTTAGTCCTGTAGTATTGGCCATTCCCATGTATTTTACGCTGATGGCCGTGGAATTGGTAGCCGAGGCATTGACCAAAAAACACACGTATCGCTTGAACGATGCGGTGACCAACATCAGCGCCGGGGTGTTGCAACAGTTGACCGGCACGTTCCTGCAATTGCTCCGCATTGGCGTCTATGTGCTGGTGTATGAGAAATGGGCACCCTGGCATATCCCGGCGAACGGGCTCAGTTTTGTCGCGGTATTCATCTTGTGGGATTTTTGCTACTACTGGGAGCACCGCGTCGCACACCGGGTGAGTTTATTTTGGGGTGGGCACTCGGTACACCACCAGAGCGAGGAGTACAACCTGTCGGTGGCTTTGCGCCAGAGTTCTACCTCGGTGTTGTGGGGTTTTCCTTTCTTCCTGCCCCTGGCTTTTCTGGGGTTTGACCCCATGCACTTTGCCCTGGTGGGCGGTCTGAACCTGTTGTACCAGTTCTGGATACACACCGAGCATATCCGCCGGCTGCCGCGCTGGTTTGAATGGGTATTCAATACGCCTTCCCATCACCGCGTACACCACGCCCGCGACCCGGAATACCTCGACAAAAACTACGGCGGGGTGTTCATCGTCTTCGACCGGATGTTTGGCTCGTTCAAAGAGGAAGTACAGACCCCCCACTACGGGGTGACCAAGCCGCTGCAGAGCTGGAACCCCGTGTACGCCAATGTGGCGCATTACCTGGATTTGGTGCACTATGTCAAAAAGGCCCGAAGTCTGCGCGACGGCTTGCGCATCCTGTTCCGCCCTCCCGGCTGGCTGCCCGACTACCTCGGCGGCTTTCAGGCCCCGGCAGAGGTAGGGGAGGGGTATCACAAATACGACACCCGCCCGGCCACTCTGCCCATGCAGGGGTATATTTTGGTACAATTCATCGCTTCGCTGCTGGTCAATGCGTTTTATTTTTTCAACAGCCGCGATTTTTCCGACTGGCCTAAAATAGGCTTTGCGTTCTGGATTGTCGCTACTTCGGTGATGTTTGGCTGGTTGCTGGAAAAGCGGAGCGCCTGGCTACCGCTTCTGGAAGGAGTGCGGCTACTTTCCCTGCCCCTGGGGATTTATCTGCTCGAAGACACAGGGGTTGGCCTGCCCTCCTGGGCATTGCCGGCGGCAGTGGTTTTCGGGGTACTCAGTATACCCGCATTTTATTTTGCCCGCCATAGCTTGAAGGCGGCTTTTCAAAATTAATTTCGCTCTTTTTTGAACTACTGTTCCATTCTCGGGGTTTCACGCATAAAATCGCGATTCTGTGCAAGCAGTTATTGAAACCGATCTATTGATCATAGGCGCAGGGCCTGTTGGCTTGTTCGCCGTATTTGAGGCGGGTCTGCTTAAAATGCGCTGCCATTTAGTGGATTCCCTGGGGCAGCCCGGAGGCCAACTCACGGAGATTTACCCTAAAAAGCCCATCTACGATATCCCCGGTTATCCCAGCATACTCGCGGGAGAGTTGGTAGAGCGCCTGATGGAGCAAATTGCGCCCTTCAAGCCAGGCTTCACCCTGGGGGAGCGCGCGGAATCCCTGGAGCGCCTCGAAAACGGGCATTTCCGGCTGACGACCAGTAAGGGCAGCGTCGTGCAAGCTCCTGTAATGGCCATAGCCGGCGGGCTCGGCTCTTTTGAGCCACGCAAACCCCCGCTCGAAAATCTGGAGCAGTTCGAGGAAAAAGGCGTGGAATACGTCATCCGCGACCCGGAAATGTACCGGGAAAAACGCGTGGTGATTGCGGGAGGAGGCGATTCGGCGCTCGACTGGACCATATACCTCGCCGGGATAGCCAGGGAGGTAACGCTCATCCACCGGCGCAAAGAATTCCGGGGAGCACCCGATTCGGTAGAGAAAATTCACGAACTGAGCGGGGCGGGGCGGGTCAATCTCATTACCGACGCCGAAGCAGTTGGACTGCGCGGCAATGGCCATCTGGATACGGTGCTCATTGAACAGAAGGATACAGGCCGTATGGCGCAGCCTACCGACCACTTCATCCCCCTTTTCGGCTTGTCGCCCAAACTCGGCCCCATCGCCGACTGGGGCCTTCAGATAGAAAAGAACGCTATCGAGGTGAATACCTTCGACTACAGTACAAACATACCCGGCATCTTTGCCATAGGGGATATCAACACCTATCCAGGCAAGCTGAAACTCATCCTCTGCGGCTTTCACGAGGCTACGCTCATGTGCCAGTCTGCTTTCAAAATCGTATATCCCGACCGCAAAATCAGCTTCAAATACACTACGGTGAACGGCGTGGAAGGGTTTTCCTGAAACGCTTCCGTCCGCTTTGCTGCAGAGTTGGGTGAAGAGCCTGGCTCCCCTCGCAGTAGGTCTATTTTTATAAATGAGGTCGGGGCTCAATTGACCCCCGATCTCATTTGTAAAAATAGGGATTATTCTCCCTGAATAGCTTTTACGCCGGGCAGCACTTTGCCTTCGAGCAGTTCCAGCATGGCGCCGCCGCCGGTGGAGACGTAGCTCACCGAGTCGTCGAGCCCCATCTGGTTGACGGCGGCAACCGAGTCGCCTCCGCCCACCAGGGAGAAGGCACCGGCGGTGGTAGCTTCTGCTACTGCTTCTGCGATGTAGCGGGTTCCCTGGGCGAAGGACGGCATTTCGAAGACGCCCATCGGGCCGTTCCAGAGCAGCGTTTTCGATGGTAAGATGGCCGCTTTGAAATCGGCGCGTGCGTCGGGGCCTATGTCGAGTCCCATCCACCCTTCCGGGATGTGCGCGCTGGGTGCGTTTTGTATGTTGGCTTCGTTGGCGAATTGGTCGGCGATGACCGAGTCGGAGGGGAGCAAGAGCTGTACCCCCTTGGCCTTTGCTTTTTCGAGCAGCCTGAGGGCGAGTGGGAGTTTGTCCTCTTCGACCAGCGACTTGCCGATTTGCCCGCCCTGCGCCTTTACGAAAGTGTATGCCATACCTCCACCGATGAGCAGGTTGTCCACGAAATCGAGCATGCGTTCGAGCAACAGGATTTTGTCGGATACTTTCGCGCCGCCTACAATGGCCGTGAGCGGGCGCACCGGGTTGTTGAGCACGCGGTTGGCATTGTCGAGTTCATCCTGCATGAGGAAGCCAAAGCCCTTGGCTTCCGGGCCGAAGAAGTGGGCAACCGTAGTAGTCGAGGCGTGGGCGCGGTGTGCGGAGCCAAAGGCGTCGTTGACATAGACATCGCCGAGGGCGGCTAACTGGGCGGCCAGGGCTTCATCGCCTTTGGACTCGCCGGCGAGGAAGCGGGTGTTTTCCAACAGCAGCACATCGCCGGGTTGCAGGGCGGCGCACATACGCGTTGCTTCTGCACCTACCAGCTCGGGGCAAAACTGCACGGGGCGGCCCAGGAGTTCAGACAGGTGCGGCACCAGATGGCGCAACGTGAAGCGCTCCACGTTGATGGAGCCATCGGGATTGCGCTTATCTTCCGGTCGCCCGAGGTGGGACATCAGGATGGCTGCTCCTCCCTGGTCGAGGATGAAGCGGAGGGTGGGGAGCGCGGCGCGCATCCGCGTATCGTCGGTAATCTGGTACGACTTGTCGAGCGGGACGTTGAAGTCCACTCGTACCAGGGCTTTTTTATCCTGAAAAGAGATGTGTTTCATGGCGTTTGCCTTAGATTTTGAGCGCCAGTTCGGCCAGGCGGGCGGAGTAGCCGGCCTCGTTGTCGTACCAGCCGACCACTTTGACCATATTGCCCATGACCATGGTCAGATCGCTGTCGAAGATACAGGAATACTTGCTTCCGATGATGTCGGCGGAGACGATGGGGTCGGGGCAATATTCGAGGATGCCTTTGAGGCGGCCTTCGGAAGCGGCTTTGAATGCGGCATTTACTTCGGCGGCGCTGGCGTTATGCTTGAGTTGCACGGTGAAGTCAGTGACAGAGCCGTCGGGCACGGGCACGCGCATGGCGTTGCCGTTGAGTTTGCCCTTGAGATGGGGCAGGACCAGGCCTACTGCTTTAGCGGCACCGGTGCTCGTCGGGACGATGGAGACTGCTGCGGCGCGGGCGCGGCGCAGGTCGCTGTGCGGAGCATCCTGCAGGCGCTGGTCGGCCGTGTACGCATGAATGGTCGTCATAAAGCCCTGCTCTACGCCAAAGGCATCGTCGAGGACTTTGACCATGGGGGCCAGGCAGTTGGTCGTGCAGGAAGCGTTGGAGTAGATGTTGGCGTCCGGGGTGATGAGCTCATCGTTGACCCCTAATACGATGGTCGGGATGCCTTCCCCTTTGGCCGGGGCGGAGATGACCACCTTTTTGGCGCCGCCTTCGAGGTGCAGGCCTGCTTTCTCTACGTCCACGAAACGGCCCGTGGATTCAATGACGATGTCAATGCCCATCTCTTTCCAGGGCAATTTGGCAGGGTCTTTCTCTGCCAGACCGTGGATTTTATGGCCGTTTACCACGATGTACTGGTCGTCGGCACTCACTTCGCCCTGAAAACGCCCGTGTACCGAGTCGTACTTGAGCAGATAAGCCAGTGTCGGGTTGTCGGTGAGGTCGTTGATAGCCACTACCTCAACGCCTTCCATCCCCAGCAGGTTGCGGAACGTCAAGCGGCCGATGCGGCCAAAACCGTTAATTGCGATTCTTTTTGCCATGGCAATGTTTTATGTGGTTTTATAGTAAGCAGCACTCAGCTTTGTGCATCCCCCGATGGCTGCCCAAGGCAAAACACAGGGCGATTTCGACCGGACTCTCCTGGCAAAAACCGTTTCACACCAAACCAGGCACTGTTGAAAATACCTTAGTGTAAAAGTAACAATAATACAGATGCAACTATGTTTTTTTGCGCAAAAATAATCTTTCCGCGAGCTTTCAGAATTTTTTAGCATTCGGAATAGCAATAGGATTTTTTAGGGTTTATTTTGGTAAAAAGGTATTTTTTTGGATTAAATAAAAATTTAAATTGACAAAAATAATTTTTTTTAAAATAATATTTTTTTAAAAAACGGCTTTGAATGCCGTAGCAGCGGGTGTCGGAAGCTGTGCATAAATTTTATGCGCGAATATTTTTTACAAAGGGGTTGTTTGAATTTGCAGAAAGCTGTATATTTGCAATCGCTTTTGAAAAAGCCCTTTACTTGGCTATCGAAAGCAACTCGCGCATACGGTCCGTTCGTCTAGGGGTTAGGACGTGTCCCTTTCACGGATAAAACACGGGTTCGATTCCCGTACGGACTGCCACTTGCGCTCTTAATATTCAGTTCTACCCGGTCCGTTCGTCTAGGGGTTAGGACGTGTCCCTTTCACGGATAAAACACGGGTTCGATTCCCGTACGGACTGCAAAGGAGCGCCCTTACGGCGCTCTTTTTTTTTGCACTTTTGGGGGATCATCGAGGGTCAGAAGGGCTCTTTTTCACCCGTGCCATGCCTTTTTTCAGCTGTGTAATGCTAAGTGTCTTTGCCATGAAAAAAACAGGTTACTTTTTCATCTTCGGCGTCTTTCACCTCATCGTTTTACAGACCATGCGGGCATCCCATCCGGATTACAGTGTGTTCCCGCTCTACCCGGGAAAAGACCTGGGCCTCACGTACAGCCCGGACAGTTCCGTTTTTCGGGTGTGGTCGCCCTCTGCGGCTTCCATGCGCCTGCTGCTCTATACAGAAGGAGAGGGCGGGGAACCCCTGAGTATCGTCAGCATGCAGCGCGACCGCTACGGCGTCTGGAAAACGAGCCTGCGGGGCGACCTGGCAGGCCGCTTCTATGCGTTCCAGGCCCGCCACGAGGAGAAATGGTCGCTCGAGGTGCCCGACCCTTATGCCAAAGCGGTAGGGGTCAACGGGATGCGGGCAGCCGTGCTCGATCTCGCCCAAACCGACCCGGCCAACTGGCGGAGCGACCAACGGCCCCCCCTGGCCCGCTACAACGACATCGTTCTCTACGAAGCGCATATCCGCGACCTCACCGCGCACCCCTCTGCCGGAAGCCGCTTCCCTGGCGAGTATCGGGGCCTGGCCGAGCGGAATACCGTCAGCCCCAAAGGGATGCTGACCGGCCTGGAACACATCCGGGACCTGGGGGTAACCCATGTACATCTTTTGCCGGCCTTCGACTTCCGCTCTATTGACGAACGCCTTCCTCAGGGAAAAAGGCCGTACAACTGGGGCTACGACCCCCAAAACTATAACGTGCCGGAAGGCTCCTACTCGAGCAACCCCTACGATCCTGCCGCCCGCATCCGGGAGTTCAAGGAAATGGTACAGGCCATGCACCGCGCCGGTCTGCGCGTCGTCATGGATGTCGTGTATAACCACACGGGCTTTACCGAGACCTCGCTCTTCAACCAGCTCGCCCCGGGGTACTACTACCGCCAAAACGCAGAGGGGGGCTTCTCCAACGCGTCGGCCTGTGGCAATGAAATCGCCTCGGAACGCCCCATGACGCGCAAATTCATCGTCGAATCGGTAGTGTACTGGGCAAAGGAATACCACGTGGATGGGTTCCGCTTCGACCTCATGGGCATACACGACCTGGAAACCATGCGCGAAATCCGCAAAGCGCTCGACGCAGTGGATCCCACCCTCTTCCTCTACGGCGAGGGATGGACCGCCGGCGCTTCCCCGCTGCCCGATTCGCTGCGCGCCCTCAAACAAAATACTGCGCGCCTCGACCGCATCGCCGCCTTTGGCGACGAATTCCGCGACGGCCTGCGCGGCCACGTCTTCACCCCTACGGACTCCGGCTTCATCTCCGGTAAACCAGGACTGAAGGAAAGCGTGAAGTTCGGCATCGTGGGGGCAGTCGCACACCCGCAGGTGGACTACGCCAAAGTCAACTATTCTAAAGCGCCCTGGGCAAGCGAGCCGGCACAGTCTATCTGCTACGTGTCCTGCCACGACAACCACGACCTGTGGGACCGCCTCGCGCTCTCCGCAGGCCAGTACCGGGAGGGCTTGCGCGCCCGTATGCAACGCCTGGCCCTGACTATGGTGCTTACCTCACAGGGCGTGCCCTTCCTGCACGCAGGCTCCGAAATGATGCGCACCAAACAAGGAGTCGAAAACTCGTTCGAGTCGCCCGACAGCATCAACCTGATCGACTGGGAATGGAAATCGCGCTATATCGAAACCGCAGACTTCGTCAAAGCAGTAATCGAAATGCGCAAAACACACCCGGCCTTCCGAATCCCCAACGCCCAAACCATCCGCGAACACCTGCGTTTTATAGATCATCCCGATGAGAATGTACTCGTGTACAAACTCGACGGCGCCGCCCTGAACGACTCCTGGCGGCATATCATGGTCATCTTCAACGGTAGCCCGTTCGACCAGGGGGTCGCTTTGCCTCCCGTCAACTGGACCATCGCCGTAAATGTGGACGCCGCCCACCCCGAAGGACTGGGTACCTTCAAGGCATACAACCTGCTCGTCCCGGCATTCTCCGCCGTCGTCATGTTCTCACAGGACGATCTGCCGGCGGGCTTTGAATAGTCAAATAAATCGCAAAAAGAATGTGCAACATGAACCGCTACCTGATTTTTTCTACGCTTCTCGTCCTCGCATTGGCTAATGCCTGCAAAAAAAATCCGCCCAGTTCCGGCGCCGCCCTGTTAGATGCCAACGCGGAAATTGATTCCGTAGGCCTGCAGTATGACGGAGGCCCGGAAAGCATATCGGAAATCGCCGATTACGTGGACACCCTCGACGTGCTGCTCCCCATCCTCAATATCCGGGGCCCCGTTCCCGTGACCATCGGAAAAGATATCCTGGCCGATGCCAAAATCTACAGCGATACAATCACCGGAGATCCGCTCGTCATCTACTGCCAAATCCGCGATGTAGAGCAGTGGTATTACCTCTTTGCACGCCGGGTAGTGCATTTCCGGGAGCGCCAGCCCGCCAGTAGGGGCTTTGAAGAGCGCCGTTGGGACTACACCTACAAGGCAGCGGTGCGCGGCGAACAACGCAATGCAGCCACGCCCGACGGCCTGTCCAGCGCAGAGCCGGAAGAACTGAAACCGGCAGATATGCGGCCCAGGGAAACACACGGCAACGTCAATACCGCCGCCTTTGAAATCATATACGGAAAAATCCTGCAGTAAGGTTTATCTTTATACTTGTTGCGAGGGCTCAGCGAGTTAGAAATAAAAGGGTCTTTTTGACCCCTCGATGATCCCCCCTCGCAATAAGTCTTTTATCGGTACAAAACCAAAGTCCTATGAAACGCGCCCTGCTATGGATAGCATTGCTCCTGCCACTCGCCGCCTTCTCCCAGCAGGAAGCACCGGTGGAGGTGTGCGACCTCGCACTCGTGCTCAAAAGCAACGAAACGCGGGAGCTGTATTACGGCTTCGCCGCCGGCGACCGCATCTCGTTCAGCTTCGAGGAGAGCTCGGGGCAGGTGCTGAAATCCGTCGAGATTTGGGAATATCCGGATCAGCTGCGCTTCCAGGAAGCCGCCACAGCCAGCATCAAAGAAAAAATACTGGCCGTGAGCGCACCCAAGGTCTATCGTTTTGTCTTTCACAACGACCGGAAAGACAAAACCTGCAAAATCCTCATCCGCAGAATCCCGGCATCCGCAAAAACCAAAAATTTTCAGACGGCGGTGCGCTGGGTAGAACGATACGATACGACCTACCTCAAAGACAAACCCGCCCGGATCGAACTCCAGACCGTCGAGCGCCGCGTGCAGAAACTGGTCAAAACAGATACGGTGGTCGTGAACCTCATAGATAAAAAAGAACGCGTCGCATCCCGGGGCAACCTGTCCCAGGAAGCGAGCAGCCTCGTGAAAGTCGCCCTGCCGCAAAATTACCGCGAGGGCGACCGCGGCTATGAGGTCGTCTCCTGGGCATACTGGCTGGGGGTGGGCCAGGATGCGGAAGGGCAGTATGCAGAGGCCAACCGCCTGGCTAAATTAGCCAAAACAGCCACGAACGCTGTCAAGTCGCTCGGCGTACTGGCAGGTCCGTACGGCGCCCTCGCCTCCCTGGCCGTGGATGGCGTCAGCTTCTTCCTCCCCGCCGGCTCCGGCGACAACATCCAGTACGAAATCCGCTGCAAAGATAAAGTGGTGGACTCGGGCAATGGCCCCGCAGCCTACTCCCGGCAACAAAATTGTACTCAGGGCGAAATCCACTTCAAGTTGACCAACGACAACCTGGTCGAATCCGTGGACGTGAGTCTGCGCGTCATGGCAGTAGCCATCGCCAAAACGTTCAAAGAGGAAATTGTCACGGAAACCAAAGAGGTGCCGGTACTGGAAAAGGAAATCACCCTGAAGAAAGTACCGATTCTGACGAATAAATAGAAGGGGCAGTACCGGGCCTTTTTACACAATTCCTAAATAGTTGCGAAGACTTTTGGTATAGAAATTGCAATGTCCTATCTTTGGGTAATCGTAATCCCATGAATATGCAACGCACTTTTTCTATCGCAATCCTTCTGCAGTTGTGCCTGTCCTTTTCCGTATCGGCACAGCAGGTGTCTGCACCGGTGCCGCCCTCGGGCCATGCACCGGGTTCCTTTGTCTCCTACCTTCGGGAGGTCCCGATCACATCTCTTGCAGCGCCCGACCTGATGCGCGTCCACGCCGAAGACCTGCGGAATCCGGGCACCCGCCTCGCGGTTCCGCTCCCTGCCGACATGGGGGTTTCCACTGCTGGCAAATGGACGGAGTTACCCGACGGGGCGGGGGTGTGGCACTTGAAAATCCAATCCGCCGGGGCGCTGGGGCTGATGGCCTTATACGACGATTTTTATATCCCCGAAGGCGCTTCTTTGTTCATGTACAGCGGCGGCAGTCGCACGGTGCTCGGCCCGTTTACTTCGCGCGACAACCCGTTGAACGGCAAGTTCATCACGGGGTTCACGGCTGGCGATGAGGCGGTCCTGGAATACTACGAGCCTGCTGCGGTGCGCGGACAGGGGCGCTTGCACCTGTCCCGGGTGGATTACGCCTACCACCGCCAGCAGATGGTCGCCTCGGGCTTCGACGTGACGGGCAGCCTCGGCGAAGAGCTCGGCTTCGGTTCAACAGATTCCTGCCAAATCAATACCAAATGCCAGACTGATGCGGATACAGCGGCCGCCAAGCGGGCAGTCTGCCGCATGGTCACGGTGTTTAAAGAAGGCAGCGGCTATTGTACCGGTAGCCTGATAAACAATACGGCAGAAGATGGGACGCCCCTGATGATCTCCGCCTTCCATTGCCAGGATGGCTATACGCCTTACTACGACTTGTGGCGCTTCGACTTCGGCTATGAAAGCCCGGATTGCGCCAACCCCGGTACGGAGCCCGGGTACAAGTCGGTCGTGGGCTGCGTCCGGCGCGCCGGGTACCGCGAAACGGATTTCCTGCTCCTCGAGCTGCTCAAGCAGCCTACGGCAGCCCATCGCTCGTACTTCCTGGGCTGGGACCGCAGCAGTACGCCGCCCTCAAAAGCTTTAATCCTCCATCATCCGCGCGGGGATATCAAAAAGGTATCGCTCGACAACCAGGCGCTTAGTGTTTTTCAGGATTCCATCGACTGGAACAATGGGCATAAAACGCCGCCCGGCAATCATTTTCAGTCCCGTTTCGATCTGGGCTCTTTCGATATCGGCTCCTCCGGAGCAGCCCTGCTCAACGCGTCCCGCCACTTCGTAGGGCAGCTACACGGTGGGTATATGGATTGCAAAAGGTCAGCAGCTTACTTTGGGAGGCTGAGCCAGTCCTGGGAAGGAGGGGGTACGCCGGAGACGCGCCTCAAAGACTGGCTGGATCCCGATAATACCGGGCTCATCCGCTTGCCGGGGATGGAAAACCCCGCCAATGCAGGCTGGCAGGTAGCCGGGGTCATCCTTACAGAGAACGGGGTTCCCGTTCCAAAGGTGCGCGTCAATCTGGTGACGAACAACGGCGTGGCCCGCAGCGCCATCAGCGATACCTCGGGCTACTACCGCTTAAATGCCGTTCCCTTCGACGAGCCGTTTGAGATATCCCTTGAAAAAGAGGACTTCGCCGCCAACGGCTGTACGACGACCGACCTGCTCAAAGTCCAAAAGCACATCCTCGGATTCAGCAACCTCGAAACCTCCTACCAGTGGATTGCTGCAGATGTCAACCGCTCTAATACGGTCTCTACACAGGACCTCGTACAAATGCGCAAAATCGTACTCGGGGTGGAAACGGCCTTCAGTGCCGTCCCGGCCTGGACTTTCATCCCCGCTTCTTTTGAGTTCATCAACGGACCCAACCCGTTTCACCGTACCCCCCTGCCTTTGGATACTTTCCTCTTCAAAGCATTGGAAGCCGATATCCCCGACCTGGATTTCGTAGGCATCAAGTACGGTGACGTCAACGGTTCGGTAGATACGAAGCATTAGACTTGTTGCGAGGGGACAGCGAGGAGGGGAAATAAGGCCTCTTTGACGCCTCGATGATCCCCCGCGCAACAGATACATCAGATTTCGTTCGACAGGGTTTGGGTGAAGAGGGCATTGCCCTCCAAATCGCGCAGTACGACTTGCATGGTCCTGGTTTGGCCTTCTATGTGCACCTCGCCAAAAAACTGCATGCCCGACAAAGGCGACAGGTTTCCCTGTCCGGGCGGAGGGGCTTTGTAGTACAACACTTGCGGGCCGAAGGTGTCGTCCAGCTCCCCGGGGCCGAAGGTGCCGGCGTTGAGGGGGCCGGAAACGAACTCGTAAAAAGGAAGGAAGTCGCTGAACCGCGCTTTTGCCGGGTCGTAGTAATGGGCGGCTGTATAGTGTACGTCGGCGGTGAGCCAGACGGTGTTTTTGATCTGCTCCCTGCGCAGGAACCGCAATAATTCGGCTATTTCCAGTTCGCGGCCGAGGGCGGGCCCGTTTCCGTTGGCGCCGTTTTCAAAGGTATTTTTTTTGACGTAATCGTCGTATACGATCAGTCCGATGGGCATGTCGGATGCGATGACTTTCCACGCGGCCCGGGATTCGGCGAGTTCCTTTTTCAGCCAGGCGAGCTGTTGGGGGCCCAGGAGTGCCGTATCGCTGCTGCTGCTTTCTTGTCGGTTGGGTCCGTTGGGCCCTCGGTAGGTGCGCATATCGAGCATAAATACGTCCAACAGCGGGCCGTAGGGGATTTTTCTATAGATCCGGCCCGCTTCGTTGCGGGATTCGGGTATGGGGGTGTATTCCAGAAAAGCCTGTCGGGAGCGCTCGGCGAGCACGGCAACGCGTTGTTCGCTATATCTTGGGTCGTTGAGGATTTCCTGCGGGTACCAGTTGTTTATCACTTCGTGGTCGTCCCACTGGTAAAATACGGGTACGGAGGCATGGAAAGCCCGCAGATGGGCATCGAGCAGGTTGTAGCGGTAGTTACCCCGGAACTCGTCGAGCGTTTCGGCGACTTTCGACTTGGCGTCGCTGACGATATTTTTCCAAACCTGCCCGTCGGGAAGCTGGATTTGGGCAGGGATGGGGTTATCCGCATAGATCGTGTCGCCGCTGTGTATGAAAAAGTCGGGCTTCAAACGGCGCATGGTTTCGTAGATGCGCATGCCTCCGATTTCGGGGTTGATGCCGTACCCTTGGCCGCAGGTATCGCCCGACCACAGGAAGTGTACGTCCCCCGGGGTGTCGGGTGCGGAGCGGAACTGCCCTGGGAAGGGTTCGCTCCATTGTTTGGGGTTTTTCAAGTCCTGGAAACGGACCTGGTAGTAGATGTCGCGTCCGGCGGGCAGTTGTCGGAGCACTACCTGTCCGCAGAAGTCCCCTGCTTCGAGCACTTCGGGGCCCCGGACCGTGCGGGCTTTGCGGAGAGAGGGCTCTGGCGACCAGGAGACCCACATGCGGGCAGGGCGGTTGGCGCGAGACCAGATGATGGCCTGGTCGGCCCAAACATCTCCGCAGGAAACCCCCTGCTCTGCTTGGAGGGGGGTATCTGGGCGGGGCGGCCAAAAGGCAAAAGGGAGGGCGGCCCCTGCCAGGGCGGATTGCTTCAGAAAGGTTCGTCTGGGTATCGGCATGGCGTATGTTTTTCCGCAAATTTGTTATTTTTGGTAAAAGAAGAGCATCTGTGGCCCATCTTTTTTATTAGACTTGTTGCGATAAGCCCTTTTACATATACCAATGATGAAAAATAGGTTGAACGATTCCGCTTTGTTTACCGACTGCGCCCGGATAGGCGGCGAGTGGGTGGCTCCTGAGCGCGGCGCTTCGTATGCGGTGCGCAACCCGGCTACGGGGGAAATCCTGGCGTATGTGCCCGACATGGGGGCTTCTGCCACTCGAAAGGCCATTGAAGCCGCCCACCGCGCGTTTCCTGCCTGGCGCAGCCTCGCTGCCGGGGCACGCGCTGTCCTGCTTCGCCGCTGGGCCGACCTGATGCTGCAGCACCAGGAGGATTTGGGTAGGATATTGACGGCTGAGCAGGGCAAGCCCTTCGCGGAGGCGCAGGGTGAAATCCGCTACGGAGCGTCCTTTGTCGAATGGTTTGGCGAGGAGGCTCGCCGGGTCTATGGCGACATCATCCCGGGGCACGAGGCCGACAAGCGCATCCTGGTGATGAAACAGGCATTGGGGGTGGCGGGCATCATCACGCCCTGGAATTTCCCCAATGCGATGATTGCCCGCAAAGTGGGCCCTGCCCTGGCTGCGGGCTGTACGGTAGTGATTAAACCTGCTGAGGCGACACCGCTGTCGGCGCTCGCTATGGCTGTTTTAGCGGAAAGGGCGGGCATCCCGCCCGGGGTAATCAACGTAGTGACCGGCCAGGACCCCGCGCCTATCGGAGAGGAATTGTGCACCCACCCCTCCGTGCGCAAAATTTCATTTACCGGCTCAACGCGGGTAGGCAAGCTACTGATGGCCCAATGTGCCGGTACCATGAAGCGCTTGTCGCTGGAACTCGGCGGGAATGCTCCCTTCATCGTATTCGACGATGCCGACCTCGATGCGGCGGTCGCCGGGGCTATCGCCTCCAAATACCGAAATGCAGGACAGACCTGCGTCTGTGCCAACCGCTTGTTCGTACAGGAATCGGTGGCCGAAGCCTTTTCCCAAAAGCTGGCCGAAGCGGTTTCGCAACTGCGGGTGGGCGACGGTATGGAACAAGGCGTATCGGTCGGCCCGCTGATCAACGAGGCTGCCCTGGCAAAAGTGGAACGCATCGTGGCCGATGCCGTAGCGAAGGGCGCCCGGGTCATCCGTGGAGGAAAGCGCCACGCCCTGGGCGGTACGTTTTACGAGCCAACTATCCTGTTGAACGCACAGCCCGGTATGGATTTGGCGCGGGAAGAGATCTTTGGCCCGGTGGCGCCTGTTTTTACCTTCCGCAGCGAAGAGGAGGCCATCCGATTGGCCAACGATACCGAGTACGGGCTGGCTGCCTATTTCTATGGGCGCGACGTGAGCCGGATTTTCCGCGTGTCGGAAGCCCTGGAATACGGGATCGTCGGAGTGAATACCGGCTTGATTTCTACCGCCGTGGCTCCTTTTGGCGGGGTCAAGGAAAGCGGCGTGGGCCGGGAAGGAGGAAAATACGGGATTGAGGAATACCTGGATATCAAATACGTGTGCATCGGGGTGGGGTAGAGAGGGGGGCATATCAGCGCACAATCTGCTCCCATATAGTCGGCAGCCCGCGCAGTTGTTCCCGCACGAAGTCCCGGATGTGCTCCGGATTGCCCTCGCTGTCTTCCAGTTGGACGCTGATGAGCTGGGGCTGATCCACAGGCTTGCCGATCTGGGATACCAGAAATACTTGGGCGGAGGCAGCAAAGCCAGCTTCTACGAGGTCTTTGGAAAGTTGTCCGGCGAAGTAGTTGTAGGTTTTTCCCACATGCGAGACCGGGTTTTTGCCCGAATACGCCTCCAAGGTCATGGGGCGGAAGGGGGTGATGAGTCCGTTGAGCCGGTTGCCGCGGCCTACCTGGCCATCGTCGCCGCTTTCGGCGCTGGTGCCGGTGACGCTGAGGTAGATGCTGCCGCGGGGTATATCATCGGCCATATTGAGGGCTATGCGGGAAGCCGGCAGGTCAAATTGTCGGCTCAGGGCCTGTACTATTTCCCGTTTTGCCTCTACATAATCGGTCAGGGAGGCTATGTGGGCGTCTATGAAGGCTGCCGCTACGGTGCACTGCAGTTCCCCGTCGGAGCGCAAGCCCATTACTTTGACGTCTTCGCCGAGGTAGGGATAGCGCGAGCGGGTATCGGCGTCGTTGAGGAAATCTGCCATTTCGAGGGTCAGCGATTCGCAGGGGGAATAGGGATAGAAGCCGACGCCTATGGAGGTATCGTTGCACAGCGGTGCGGCGCTGCGCCCGAACAACTCCGTCAGTTCGGTGCTGCCCGGCCGGATTTTGGTTTGTATAGAGAGATGTTGGGCGGGTTCTACATAGCGCAAGTGCTGTCGTATCCAGCGTTCGATGCTTTCTCGTGCGAGTGCTTCTACGGGGACGTCTTTGCCTTGGCATTGGAGCGCCGCCCGGCCGGCAAGGATAAATTCCATGGGCTGGAGCACCTGGCCACCGCCGAAAGCCGCTTTGGATACCCCGCCGACCAGCAGGGCTTTGTCCACGTTATGGTGCAGGATGGTACCGCATTCGCGCAGGTAGTAGCGGCAGAGCGCTAAAGAAACTTCTTCGGCTAAGGCGTCGCAGATGCTGTCGGGATGCCCGATTCCCTTGCGTTCCACCATTTCTGTTGGGGAGTTTTGGGGTAGTGCTGTTTTGGAAAGGGCAATTTGCATAGTGGTGGTGTTTTTTAGTATATTGCGCGCACTAATATACACAAAGCACATGAAAAAATTTGGTATTTTCCTGCTACTGGCGGGAATGGGCATCACCGCCGGAGCGCAGTCGGCCAAAGAAAAAGATGCGCAGAAATTCGCCGCTACCATCACGGCGGAGGACCTCAAGAAACACCTCTACATCGTCGCCGGACCGGAAATGGAAGGGCGCAACACGCCCTCGGAGGGCCTGCGCAAGGCAGCGGCCTACATCGAGAACCACTTCAGCAGCCTGGGGCTGGCCAAGGTAGCGGAGAACGGCTACCAAATGCCCTACAGCCTCTACACCGACTCCCTGGTTTCCGCGAAGTTGGAAATCAATGGAAAATCCTGGGTGCAGGGCACGGACTTTTCCATGCCGACGTCCAACTACAACTCGTCGGTTTTTGCGGGTGAAGTGGTTTTTGCAGGCTATGGCCTCAGCGACTCTACGCGCAACGACTACAAAGACCTCGACGTGAAAGGAAAGCTGGTCCTCGTACTCAGCGGCATGCCCGCAGGGAGCAGCAATGGCAACCGTCGGCCTCAGTTTGTCAACAAACAGGCCATTGCAGCTCAGTACGGCGCATTGGCCGTCCTGCAGGTACAGGAAAACCTCTCCCCGATGATGCGGGGCGCCATGGGCAACCGCCCTTATCTCAACTTGTATAAAAAATCTACCCCTCCCAACCTTTGCCTGATCAAGCCGGATGTGGCTCAGGCCATCAGCGGCTTATCGCTGAATGACCTCCAGGCCGCCGCCAACCAGGGCAAAACAGGCCAGGTATTCAGCACCCGCATCGCCATGACTATGGAAAAAGCCATCCTCCAGGTACCCACCTCCAACGTGCTGGGCTTCCTTGAAGGCAGCGACCTGAAAGATGAAGTCCTGGTACTAACCGCGCACTACGACCACGTCGGCAAGTCCGGCGACGAAATTTTCTACGGTGCCGATGACGACGGCTCCGGCACGGTCAGCATCCTCGAACTGGCACAGGCCTTCACCGAAGCGAAAAAGGCAGGTAAAGGACCCCGCAGAAGCATCCTGTTTATGACGGTGTCCGGCGAGGAAAAAGGACTGTGGGGCTCCGCCTACTACTCGGATTACCCCGTCTTCCCCCTCGACAAGACGGTCTGTAACCTCAACATTGATATGGTCGGGCGCATCGGAAGCGAATACCAGAACGATAAGGATTCTGCCAACTACGTCTATGTCATCGGGGATGATAAGCTGAGCTCCGCCCTGCGGCCTATCAGCGAAGCGGCCAACCAAACGTTTACCAAACTGAAACTGGATTACAAGTACAACGACCCGAAAGACCCCAACCGCTTTTATTATCGCTCCGATCACTATAACTTTGCAGAGAAAGGAGTGCCGATCATCTTCTACTTCAACGGCACCCATGCAGATTACCACCGACCGGGCGATACACCTGATAAAATTAACTACCCCCTCATGGCCAAGCGCGCCCAGTTGGTGTTCTATACTGCCTGGGAAATCGCCAACCGAAACGAACGTATCCCCCGGGACCAAAACAACCCGTAGCGAACGCTTGCGTAATAAACTTGTGGCGAGGGGTCGGCGGGAAAGAAAGGCCTTCCCGACGCCTTGCAACAAGTCTAATGTTAATATAAATATATGTATATGAAGTCGTTCATGTTTTTATTGCCCATTTTCTTTTTGTTCGCAGGTACTGCTGCCGCACAGAACAAGGCGGATATCATCCTGGGGGAGTGGATTTCCGAACTGAAAGATGCAAAAATAAACATCTATAAGCAGGGAGATCAGTTCCACGGAAAAATCATCTGGAACAAAACGCCAGGTAGAAAGGATGAAAAAAATCCCGACCCCAAGTTGCGCTCCCGCGACATCCTGGGCCTCGTCATCCTGAAGGGTTTTTCATTCAGCGGAGACGCCTGGGAGGACGGTACCATCTACGATCCGCACTCCGGAAAGACTTATAGCTGTGTCCTGAGGACAAAGAACAACCACAAAGTATTGGATATCAGAGGTTATGTAGGAATTACCCTGCTGGGCAGGACGAGTTCCTGGAATAGGCCTTAAGGGGACTACGGGGTGGTCTGTCCCTTTGGCCCAGACCACCCCGGCACCCTGCCTCATCCTTCGCTGTCGGGCACTTTGCAAGAACTCGTTCGCCTGCAAAGTGCACATAAACCAAAAACTATGAAACCTTTTTTCGCCATTCTCCTCTCGGGGCTACTTGCAGCCTTTTGCTCCCAGTCTGTCGTCGCCCAACCCGGCCAGGCACCGGGGGATACCGTCCATGCGTACAACGTCTGTTTCCCGGCAGATGTGGCGATACAGGGCTGCGGTACGGCTTACCCACCCCCCACCGTGTTCTCCGAAGTGCTGTCGGGCTGCACCCTGCTGGGCATCAACTACAACGACAAAGAATACCGCACGTCGGGCAATTCCTGCTTCCGCATTTTCCGCACCTTCATGGTGGTGGACTGGTGCGCCTTCAACGAGTCGTGTGGCTCGCAGCAGGCACAGATGTTCACGGTGGACCGCGACGCGCCCAACGCGAACGGCATTCTGGGAGAAGGGGTCTGCCTGCTGGTGCGCGACGACGACGCGAACGGCTACCCGGAGGTCTATTACAGTGCCGACCGGACTCCCGACCCTTCGGAGCGCATAGCCTTCCCGCTCTCCTGCCTGCCCAATGCGCACCCCGTATTCAGCTATACGCAGGTCATCTCGGTGACGGACACGGTGCGCCCTGTGGTACAGGCTCTCCTCCCTTCCGGGCCGTTTGCCATCGCCTCTACAACCTGCAAGGCGTCCGCTACGATCCGCTTTCGCGTGACCGACAACTGTTCCAGCTCCCTCACCATCCATACGCTGGGCATCTCCAATACCCCTGGGGGGGCCTGGCAGTCGCCGACGATATATTCTCCTTCCTGGACGCAGGCCGCTAAAGTGAGCGCCCTGGGGTCCGGCGTCTATCAGGCAGTGCTGGACGAACTGCCGACGGGCAGCTATGCCCTGGGCGTTGGCTTCCGGGATGACTGTGGGAATATTTCTTTCATCACTTCCATCCCTTTCCAGGTAGTGGATACGGAAGGGCCCTCCCCCATCTGTATGTTTGGGCTTTCCGGGAACCTCATGTCCGATGGGGCAGGCGGGGGCATGTTGACGGTCAATGCCTCCGACTTCGTGCGTAGCCAGGTGTTCGACTGCAACGGCGCCGGGGCATCCCAGGCTTCCAACCCCCTGCAAAAGCAGGTGCGGGCCTATTCGATCAACCGCTGGGGCGATTCGGCAGCGAGGGGGCAAAATACCCTGACGTTCTCTTGTTCCGATGCCTTGAACTTCGTGCCCATAGAAATCCACGCCTGGGACGAGCAGCAGAACCACGGCTTTTGCGAAACGTATATCGAAATACAGGACAACGGATTCATCTGCCCCACCCCCGGCCCTGTGTCGGTGGCAGGGGTGGTGCGCACAGAAGCCAATACTCCTTTGCCCAACGTGGAAGTCCACGCCAGCGGGGATACTGTCAATATGGTGAAAACCAATGAAAAAGGCGTTTTTCGATTCGCTAAACTCCGCATGGGCCGCTCCTACCGCTTCACCCCGGCACTCGACACGGACATCCGAAAGGGCATCAACGGGAGGGATTTGATGCTGCTCCAGCAACAAATTATAGGCCTGCCGGTACTGAAGAAACCCACTCAGTGGGTGGCCGCCGACGTGGATCGCTCCGGTACCCTGACGATGCAGGACTTGAAAATTCTCCAGGATGTGTTCCTCAAAAAACTCGACCAGTTCCCGGGGAATACGAGCTGGCGCTTCCTCGACGCCCGGCAATTGGCGGCAGCGACGCCGGGCAGCATACCGCTGGCCCAGGAGTCGTATCTGATTCGCGAATACCAGCAAAAAGACACCTCGCTCAACTTCATGGCCGTAAAAGTGGGCGACCTCGATGGGAGTGCTTTCCTTCCTCCCACCCCCGCCCCTGTGGCCAACCTCGACGTGGCAGACCTGCCGCTGCGCGCCGGCTCTGTCGTCGCGGTGCCGGTAGTACTAAACGGGCCGACTGCTTCGGCCAGAGGGATGGCAGGTACCCTTCAGGTTGACCGCGACCGGGGGGATTTAATCGGGATGGAAGCGGGGCGCCTCAACGCAACCCAGTGGGCCTGGGATCCGGAATCGGGCTCGCTGTCGTTCGCGGCACTGGAATCTGAAGTGCAAAAAGGGGAAGGTCCTTTGTTTACGCTTCTCATCCAGGCAAAAAGCGATGCCGCCCTGGCCGATGCCCTGTACTTTGCTGACGAAGCAGGTATGTGGCGAAGTGGGGGTAGTGTACAGGAACTCGCCCTGCGCTTTGTGGACGCCGGCAGTCTGGACCACAGCGCGACGGGCATTGCTCTGCCCAACCCCTTCCGCGACGCGTTGACCCTTCGTTTTACGGTCGCTACAGCCGGAGACTGGGAACTCAAGGTCAGCGATAGCATGGGGCGCCTGGTGTTCCGGCAGCAGATGTCTTTGGGGAGAGGCCCACAAGAATGGACTGCCCCCGGCCACCGCTTTCCCTCGCCGGGCGCTTACACGTACGTCTTGCAAGGCCCTGGCCTTATTCGGTCTGGAACAGTAGTAAAAATAGAGTAGGTATGAAAAAAATAGGGGCATTCGGCCTGCTTTCCCTCTTGGCAACGGTATTTTCCATGCGTGTACAAGCTCAGCCGGGTTTCGATTGGCAGGGGCATCGCGGGGCCAGGGGCCTCGCCCCTGAAAATACGGTTCCCGCCTTCCTCAAAGCGCTGGAGTTCCCGCGCATCACCACCCTGGAAATGGACCTGGCCGTTTCCTCCGATTTGAAGCTCATCGTCTCCCACGACCCCTGGATGTCGGCTCTGATATGCAGCCATCCCGACGGCAGGCCAGTGGGAGAGGACGAAGAAGCGTCCGAGTTGCTGTATGGAAAAACACAGGCCCAAATCAAAAAGTACGACTGCGGTCGCCGCGGCAACCCCAGGTTCCCCGCCCAAAAGCCTATGGACGCGCATAAGCCTACCCTCGGGGAAGTGGTGCGCGCAGTGGAAAAACACGTGCGGCAGAAGGGCCTCCCCCGTCCTGGATTTAACATAGAAATCAAAAGCCGGCCGGAGTGGGACGGCGTGCAGACGCCGCCGGTGGCCGTCTTCGCCCGATTGGTGGTCGAAGCCGTAAAAAAACTTCGCATACAGGATCGGGTATGCATACAGTCGTTCGACCCGCGGGCGCTGCGCGAAGTCCACGCACGGGCTCCCGAGCTCACCCTGGCACTTCTCGTGGAAAATAAGGACGGGATAGAAGCCAACCTCGGGCGCCTGGGCTTTATCCCCCGGATTTACAGCCCCCACTACGAACTACTGGATGCCGAGTCGGTTCGCACCCTGCACGAGCGCGGCATGCGCGTCATCCCCTGGACGGTGAATGATACGCAGGCCATGAAGGCTCTCGTAGCACTGGGCGTAGACGGCATCATCACGGATTATCCGGACCGCATTCCCGAATAAGCTCAGGAGTGCCGGTTTTTGTAGGCCAATGCCATTCGGATTTGGTCGTAGCTGTACTTGCCGTCGAAGTATTCAAAAATACTCTTGAGCGTAGGTGGGCTGGGCAGGTAGCGGGTCGCATCGGCGATGGTACGCGCGGTTTCCTCCGGGATAAGTGCCTCCAGGGGGATATCTTCCCCTTTCTCATAGGCCTGGAGGATGTGGGACAGGATGGTCCCCGGCGTCAGGCCCCGCTGTTGGGCGATTTCTTCTACGCGCATGCCGCTGCGGTAGAGGTCCAGCGTAATTTGTTGGGTACTGCGTTTCGGTACAGGCGAGCTTTGGGCGAGGTGTTCCGAGATAGCATCCAGGAAATAGGCACCGTAGTCCTCTAATTTGCGTTCGCCGACGCCGGGGATGCGGAGCAGTTCCTGGGGGGTCTGGGGCCGTTCTATGGCCATAGCTTCCAGGGTGGCATCGTTGAAGATGATGTAGGGGGGCAGCCCGTACTGTTGGGCCAGCCCTTTGCGCACCTGTCGCAACCGTTCGAACAGTTCGTCGCGCTGTACTTCCAGCTTGTTGCGGGACTGGGCCTTGCTTTTTTCCACTTCGGAGCGTTCTTTGGCGCTGACGGCGCGCACCAGGGCCAAGGGCTGTTTCTCGAAGAGGACTTTATGGCTCTGCTCGGTCAGTTTCAGGGCATTGTGTTGGTCGTAAGCGATTTCGAGAAAACCGAGGTTGATGAGTTGCTGCAGGTATTGCTGCCATTCCCCGTGGGAGAATTCGCGCCCTGCCCCGAACGTTTTGATTTGGTCGTATCCTTTTTCCCGAAGTTCTTTTTTGCCGGCACCGCGCAGCACGTCTATGACCAGCGACATAGGGGCTTCCTGCCGCAGCCGGTAGATAGCCGAGAGGGCCTTTTGGGCGATGATGGCCCCGTCAATATGCTTTGGTGGGTTCAGGCAGACATCGCAATTGCCGCAATTCTCGGTATAGGCTTCCCCGAAGTAGCTGAGCAGGATGCGTCGGCGGCAGACCAGTGCCTCCGCGTATTGCTGGATGCGCTCCAGTTTGGAGAGCTGCAGTTCGGTTTGTTCGTTGGGGTTGCTCAGTATGATTTCCCGCAGGACGGACACGTCGTTGAAGGAGTAAAACAGCACGGTTTCGGATTTTGCACCGTCGCGCCCGGCCCGACCTATTTCCTGGTAGTAGCCTTCCACGTTTTTGGGCAGGTTGTAGTGGATGACCCAACGCACGTTGGATTTGTCAATGCCCATGCCGAAAGCGATGGTCGCGCAGATGATGGGCGTGTGGTCGTTGATGAACCCTTCCTGTACGCGGCTGCGTTCCGAAGAAGAGAGGCCGGCATGGTAGGCTGCTGCCCGGTAGCCCTGGTTTTGGAGTTTCTCGGCGAGGTTTTCGGCGGTTTTGCGGCTCAGGCAATAGACGATGCCCGATTGTCCGGGGTGGGTGCGCAGGAAGTGTAGGATTTGCGCGAACCGGTTTTGCCCGGGTAGTACCTGCAGGCTCAGGTTGGGGCGGTCGAAAGAGGCGATGAACACGGCGGGTTCCTTCAGTCGGAGCTGTTCGGAAATATCCCTGCGCGTA
>CAZSMU010000033.1:18499-28423 GCA_964607915.1 uncultured Haliscomenobacter sp. | reverse complement strand
GGTAAGCGGAAGCAGTACCCTATTTTTGGCATTGTATTTACCAAACACGACAAGCCATGCATACCTACCTGCACGCCACCCTGCACACCGGTGAACGCCTCATCCCAAATGGGGCCCTTACCGTAGACGACCATAGGATAGTTTTCGCAGGCCCCGCTGAAGAATGGGACGGAAAAGGCAAATACACCGATTACACAGGGCGCTGCATAGCCCCGGGCTTTGTGGATTTGCAGGTTTATGGTGGCAGCGGGAAGTTGTTCAACAACGAGCCTACCGCGGATACGATACGAGCTACCTGGCAGACTGTGCAGGCCGGTGGTGGCCGCCATTTTCAGATCACCCTGTCTTGCTCGCCCTGGGACATCATGCTACAAGCGATACAAGCCTGCCGGGACTATTGGAGCCAGGGCGGTGAGGGCTTGATTGGGCTCCATCTGGAAGGCCCTTACTTCAATCCCGAAAAAAGAGGGGCGCACCCCTTGAAAAATATACGAAAACCAACGGCAGATGACATCGGGGAACTGCTGCGGCAAGGTCAGGGCGCCATCAGCTATATCACCCTGGCCCCCGAAATGTTTGAGACAGATACACTCCAGTTGCTGTTGCAAAGCGGAATCCCGCTCTCTGCCGGCCACAGCAACGCTACCTATCCACAGGCAATGGATGCGTTCCGACAGGGTATCCCCTGCAGCACCCATTTATTCAATGCCATGAGTCCTTTCCAGGGGCGCTCGCCGGGGATGGTAGGTGCCATCTACGATCATAAACCCTATACCAGCATCATCGCCGATGGAATCCACTGCGATTTCAACGCCCTGCGCATCAGCAAAGAAATCCTCGGAGACCGGCTGTTCCTCATCACCGATGCCGTTACCGAAAGCAGATCAGGCGATTATCGGTTCCTGCTGAACGGCGACCACTACGTGGACGAGCAAGGCACCCTGGCCGGTTCTTCTCTGACCATGCAGGAGGCCGTCCGAAACGCCACCCAAAAAGCAGGCATACCGCTCGAGGAGTCCATCCGCATGGCCACCCTGTACCCCGCCCTCGCGGTGGGCCGCGCAGACCGCATCGGAAGAATCGCCCCCGGGCTGCCGGAAAACTGGATCCTGCTCGACCATTCCCTGATGGGGTAGCCGGGTAGCCCCACCCCACCATAAGCCCGATACCGAAACCCTCATCCCATCGAAAGGCGGGCCGTGAACTTTTTCCCCCCTGCATTATTATACGTGCATGGAACACGTCATCGCCCTCCGAAACGTCACGAAAAAGTTTGGAACCTTCACCGCTGTGGACGACATGGACCTCGTAGTCAACCGCGGTGAGGTCTTTGGATTCCTGGGGCCCAACGGGGCCGGCAAAAGCACTACGCTGCGCATGATGCTCTCGCTGATACAGCCCAGCTCCGGCCACATCGAACTCTTCGGCAAAGACCTGCATCGGCACCGCAGCGAAATCCTGCGCCGCATCGGCTGCATCATCGAAAAGCCCGACTTTTACCGCTACTTGAGCGGGCTGGACAACCTACGCATCTTCGGGGCGCTCAGCCAGACCCGCGACTTGCGCCAACGCATCGCCTATGTACTGGAACTCACGGGCTTGAAAGGCAGGGAAAAAGACCGGGTCTCCGCCTACTCCCACGGGATGAAGCAGCGGCTTGGACTGGCGCAGGCGCTCCTCCACGATCCCGAACTCATCATCCTCGACGAGCCCACCACTGGCCTCGACCCACAGGGCATCATCGAGCTGCGCCAACTCATCCTGCAGTTGCGGCAGGAAGGCAAAACCGTACTGCTCTCCTCCCACATCCTCAGCGAAATCGAACTCATCGCCGACAGCATGGCCATCATTTACAAAGGCAAGGCAGTAGTGCAGGGCAAGGTAGCGGAGCTCCTCTCCGCCCAGGACAACCTCAACGTACGCGTCGAGGTAGCGGATGCGGAACATGCAGCCGCCGTCGTACGCGCCTCCCGGCTATCGGCCATCCTGCGCGGCAGTGCGCCCGGCGTCCTGGACTTCCACTGTCAGCGGGAAGAAATCCCTGAACTGTTGGCTGCGCTGTGCAGCCACGAGCTGCCCGTGTACGGCGTGCGCGCCACGCGCGGCCTCGAAGACTATTTCCTCCGCATTACCGAGCAATCCCAATAGCAGGCTATGACTACCCTATTGTTCTCCGAGCTCTTCAAAATTGCTGCCAAACCCAGGAGCTACATTGGCTTCGTAGCCATAACCGCCATTGTGCTGCTCATAGAACTGGCCCTCTGGCTCGACGGCAGCGCTTATATTGACTTTATCCTGCAGTCGCTGGAGCAGTCCTTTTCCGTGCAAGGCAATATCCTCAACGGGAACCTCGTCGCATTCATCATCCTGCAGACCCTCATCGTCCAGATGCCCCTGCTCGTCGCCCTGGTATCCGGGGATCTCATCAGCGGCGAAGCGGCTACAGGGGCTATCCGTCTGCTCCTCACCAAGCCGTACTCGCGCACGCAGGTCTTGTGGGCGAAATTCGGTGCGGCCGGCATCTACGTCTTCTTCCTGATTCTCTGGCTTGGGCTGCTTGCGCTGGGCGGGGGCCTCTTTCTCTTTGGGAGCGGGGATCTCATCGTATTGAAGAGCGACGCGCTGGTCATCCTCAAAGGCAGCGATACCCTCTGGCGCTTCTTTGCCGCTTTTGGTGCGGCTTTTCTGAGCCTGTTGGTAGTGGCCACCTTCGCATTGATGCTGTCCTGTTTTACAGATAATTCCATCGGGCCCATCATCGCCTCCATGTCGGTCATCATCCTGTTCACCATCATCGGCACGATGGAGGCCCCTTTGTTCGAGCGAATCACGCCCTATTTATTCACGACGCACATGATCGTTTGGCGCAACCTCTTCGACAGCACACTGGACTACGCCCTTATCCTGCGCTCTATGGGGATACTCTTAGGGCATACCGCGGTATTTTTAGGAGTTTCCTTTTTTCATTTTTCCAAAAAAGACATTTTAAGTTGAAAAACGCATCCCTGCTTTTCCTGCTGTTGCTGTGCAGCGGCACTGCGCTGGAGGGCCAAAGCTCGCCCAAGGCACTCATTCACGAAGTCAACCGGAAGTTTGCCCAGGTCAGGGACTACAGTGCGGATTTGAACATGCGCTTTAACATACCTTCTGTGACCCTTGAGCCGGTGAGCGGAAAAGTATTCTACAAGGCACCCGACAAGTTTCGCATCAAGGCCACGGGCATTCTGTTCATGCCCCGTCAGAATCCCTATTTTGCACTGCAAAGCGTGCGCGACACCAATGCCTTCACGGCCGTATTAAGCGGTCAGGAGCAGATTGGTTCCGTCAAGACGTCGGTCATCAACGTCATTCCCCACGACAATGCCGCCGATCTCATCTTAGCCCGCTTATGGGTGGACCCCGTGCGGCACCTTATCCTGAAGTCCCAGCTGACCACCCGGTCCAGCGGGGTGCTCACAGCCGAGCAGTTTTACGGCGCTCAACAGAGCAAAGGACTACCCGACCGCATCACCTTCAGCATGGACATTGCCCGCTTCAAGGTACCCAAGACCCTGGCAGTGGACCTCAACGCAAAGGGCAAGAACCAGAAACTTCCCGAAAAAGGGCTCGCCGTTATCGAGCTGGCCTTTTCCGCCTACAAACTCAATCAAAAGCTGCCCGACAGCGTCTTCCAGGAAGTACCCGGCAAATAAGAAGCGTTAGCGCAGGGTAAGGAGAGGATACCACACCGGCTGTTCCCGCCGCGCCGTGTGGTCGTAGCTTTTCATCAGCTCGACCGTCAGCACCATTTTCCGAAAACGCGGATCCATATCGCCCGCAAAATCATGCGCAAAAAAGCGCACATAGTAGGGATTTTCGGCATTTGCCACCCGGCTGCGCACCAAGGGACAAATAGAGGGAGCAGCACCGCTGATCCGCTGCACCAGGGTTTGGAACTGCGCGGCAGCATCTTCCAGGCTTCCCACAGGGGGAAATACCGCGACAAAAGACGTGGCTTTCGCAGCATCGAAGGTGCGCTCCACATATGCACTACGGGCTCCTTCCGGTAGGAGACCCGTGGCCCACTGTTCGCCGTCGAGCGTCTGGATGGGAGCCCTGCTGCTATCGGTCAACGTAGAGAAGCCCGTCAGGTACGCGCGCAGCAGCACGTCGAGTTGCGCCTCCAGGTTGGCAGGCAGTCCTGTACGGTCTGGCGACAAAACCTCCAGGCCCGATTTCCGCACGATGAGATAAAAGTCTTTTTGCGGCTGCAGCCGGGCCGGGAGCTTCGCATTTTTTGCAGAGGGGAACCAGAGCAGGGCGTTGTCCGAAGAGAAATAAGAGAGGAGAAATCCTTTCAAGTCACAGAGCGCATCCCGGTTCTGATCGCGTTCTGTGCGGGTACGCAACCAGAGGGGCCATGCACTTTCCTGTGCCTGAACGGAGATTTCCCTCCAATATGCGTCGCCGAATTTTTCGCGCAGCTCATTTTTTCCACGCTGATCCAGTTCCCAGCGGTAGTTGGGAAAAACGAGGCCCATATCCAGGACGCGCACCGGCGGGAGGCTGTCGGCGACCGGCTGGCCGTACAACGGCCAAAGCGGTAAAAAGAAGATCAGTACCGCCAGTGGTCGGCAGTGCCAGGATACGATACCCATGCGGATGGAAAGTTTGGGCTAGTTACTTTAAAAGTTGGGCCAGCATGCGTTCCAGGGTGGGGCCGCGCAAGTCTTTGGCCACAATACGTCCCTGGGGATCGACCAAGATAGTCTTGGGGATAGAGCTCACCTCGTACATCTGGGCTACTTCATTGGACCACCCCCTGAGGTCGCTCACATGGGGCCAGGTCAGGCCATCCTGCTCGATTGCCTGCAGCCAGCGATCCCGGCTGTTGTCCAGGCTGACGCCCAGTATTTCAAATCCTTTATCCTTGTACAAGTTGTACATGCGCACCACATTGGGGTTTTCGCGGCGGCAGGGGCCGCACCAGCTCGCCCAGAAATCGATTAGCACATACTTTCCTCGCAGGCTGCTCAGCTTCAGTTCGGCGCCGTCCGGCTTGAGTTGTGAAAAATCAGGTGCGACGGAGCCCACGCTCAGGCGCAGGGCTTTTTCGAGACCTGCCTTTACGTTGGCGACAGCTTCCGGGGCTTTATCCTGGAAGGTTTCGATGAATTTTTGAGCAAAGGTCGCGTAGGTGCCGTGCTTGACCTGACCCAGGCCGGCCAGAATACCGCCGTATGCCATTTGCTGCGCGGAGGAGCCCACGGGAATCCGGTTGAGTTGTGCGTTGAGGAAGTCGGTGACCATCTCGTCGGGCAGGCCAATGCTGGCCAGGGTCTGGGCGTAGGTATCGAACGCCTCATACACCCAGGGCAGACCGTCGTAGCCGCTGTCTTTGAAATCGGCTTGGCCAAAGAATTCGTTGGCGAAATATTCCACCTCGGAGGGGTATTTTCCGTTGTTGTTATTGGGAAACGACAGGTAGGTGCTGATGGCAGCGATGCGACCCAGGAACGCGTTGCTGTTGCGCAGGGAATCCAGCAGGGTCTTTTTTTGAGTATCCACTTCCCTCATCTGCCCTTCGAGTGCGGCCTTCTCGGGTTCGCTGGCCGCGTAGGCGTAATTGCGCAAGAGTTGGCCTGCTTTGTTATTGAGTTCTGCCAGCCTGTTTTTGACGCTTTCATAATCCTGGTTGCGCTTTGAACCCGTTATTTCAGCGTTGCGCAGATCCCCGCAATTGCCTTTGAGCACAACCAGCTTCTCATCGGAGGAAAGCACCAGGGGGCGGGCATCGTCTGCCAGAGGCCCTGCATAGTAGATTTGAGGAGCCGAGGCGGGCACTTTGAATTCAAAAAGCTGTAGTTTGCCTGCCGCGGCGTTCGCCCGCTGAATTTGCCGGAAGGAAAAGCCATCGAAGGTATAGAGTCCAAGGCTACCCCCGCAATTGCCTACTTCACAGCGAAGCGTGACCGTTTCCTGGGCCTGCAGGGCCGATGCGCCGACCCACAGACACAGCGCAAGCAAAAAAATGCGACTTTGATTCATGGCTGGATACTTTTTGCAAAAATAGGGAAACTCCTTATTCTTGTGTATTGTTACTCCATAAAACGAACAGTTTGGGGACAATTGTTCAAAACGATAGAAAATGATTTCTTACCGCAATCCTTCCGGTGGAGGTTCCTTCGTAGGGACGCTCATTGCTTTAGCCTTCTTCGTAGGGCTTCTGGCATTTCTGTTTTTCATGGCGCGCCTGGCGTTCCGGCTCCTGTACTTTTTGGGCCCTATCCTCCTTATCGCAGCAGTCATTGCCGATCACAAGGTTTTTCTGGACTATGTGAACTGGCTGCGCAGGTTGTTCAGGAAGAACTTTCTGCAGGGTGCCTTGGCCCTCGTCCTGTCGGTTGTAGGCTACCCCATCGTATCTGCGTTTCTTCTGCTCCGTGCCTTCGGGCGCAAAAAAAGTGCGGCATATAAACGCCCCCCGGCAGGTGAACTGACCGAATTCGAAGAGCTGGAGAGCAAACCCCGGATGCCTCGCGAAGTTTCCCGCCCGCAGCAGGGCGATGACGCCGATCTCGTATAGCGTGTCGGTCTTTATTACCGTATTCGCCCTCTGCTTGGCAGTGGTCGTAGGGGCTGCGTATGCCCTTCTCGTAGAACGGCTCCGCATCGTATGGGTCCATATCCCCGAGTGCAGCCCAGATCCGGGTTTCCAGCCACTCGTATCCATCAGTGTATTGATACCTGCGCGGGATGAGGCGCACACGATTGGAGACTGCCTAAAAAGCCTGCTCGCACAGGATTATCCCCCTGAGCTTTTTGAAATCATCGTCATTGACGACCATTCTGACGACGATACGGCCCGATTGGCCAGCTCGTACGGCGTTTCCGTGCTTTCGCTTGCGGATACCCTACCGCCGGCGGGGATCAATGCCTACAAAAAAGAAGCCCTGTCCCTTGGGGTATCCCGGGCCAGGGGGGAGCTCATAGTATGTACGGACGCCGATTGCCTACTCCCCCCGCAATGGCTACGGCTCGTAGCTTGGGGATATGTGCACCGGGGATGGCACTGTATGACCGGCCCAGTCTCCACCTTTGAGGAAAGAGGCCTTTTAGCGCGCTTTCAGGGCTTGGACCTGGCAGGCATGATGCTCCTCACGGCAGCCGGCATCCAATCCCGGCGCTTTCATTTGGCCAACGGTGCTGCTTTTTCTTTTTCCAAAGAAGCCTTTGCTGCGGTAGGCGGCTATACCGACCAGACCCACCTCGCCTCCGGCGACGACTTGTTGCTGATGCACAAAATTATGGCGCGATTTCCGGTGGGCTTCCTGAAAACACCGGCTACGGTGCGCACCCATGCGTTAGAGGACTACTTGCCTCTTTTCAGGCAGCGGTTGCGCTGGGGGACCAAGTCGCGAGGGTATAGCGACACCCGTATCACCCATTTCCTCGCGTTGGTATTCCTGCTCTGCTGGAGCATTCTCATCGCTTTTGCCGCTATTCCGTTCGCACCGATAGCAGCGGGGGGAGCCTTTATCTTACTGGCGGGGTTCAAAGCCTGGGCAGATTACCGGATGTTGCGCACTGCTACCCTGTTCTTCGGGCGACAGGACCTGATGGGTTCCTTTTGGGCGGCACAAGTGCTGCACATACTCTATATCGCAGTGGTCGGACTTGCGTCTAACCTGTTCACTACTTACACCTGGAAAGGGCGGAAAGTACGCTGACCCGCTCAGCCAATATTTTCACTGGTGAAGTGGAACTCTACCTTAGGATGGTTCTCCATTGCCATTTTCAAAGCCCAGGCAGACTCGGCGAGGAACACCAGATTGCCGTGGGTGTCTTTCGCAATATCCTTTTTGCGGCGGCTGATGAGATCGCGGAGCGCTGCCTCATCGGGACAGGTGATCCAGCACGCTTTGTGCATGGCCACCGGTTCGTAGTGCACGGAGGCCCCGTACTCGTGCTGCAATCGGTACTGAATGACGTCAAACTGGAGGTTCCCAACCGTTCCGATGATACGGCGGCCATCCAGTTCGCGGGTAAATAACTGGGCGACTCCTTCATCCATCAACTGCTCCAGCCCTTTGGCCAACTGTTTCGACTTCAGCGGATCCGCATTATTCACGTAGCGGAACAGCTCCGGGGAAAAGCGGGGGATGCCTTTGAAATGCAGTGATTCTCCCTCGGTGAGCGTATCGCCGATTTTGAAATTCCCGGAATCGTACAGACCGATCACATCGCCGGGATACGCTTCTTCTATGACTGTTTTTTTCGCGGCCATGAACGATGTAGGGTTGGAAAATTTCATTTTCCGGCCCTGGCGCACGTGCAGGTAATTCGTATTCCGCTGAAAGACGCCGGAGCAAACCCGCAGGAACGCGATACGGTCGCGGTGATTGGGGTCCATATTGGCGTGGATTTTAAAAATGAAGCCGGAAAAAGAATGCTCCTCCGGCCGCACCGTGCGCTCTTCAGCCGTACGGGGCAAAGGCGCTGGAGCAATTTCGACGAAGCAGTCGAGCAGTTCGCGAACGCCAAAGTTATTGACCGCGCTGCCAAAAAAAACGGGCGAGATATCCCCCGACAGATATTGCGCGCGGTCAAACGCCGGATAGACGGTGCGCACCACCTCCAGTTCCTCGCGCAGGACGGCAGCATCGCTGGCACCGATATGCCGTTCCAGATCTTCGCTTTCGAGATCGGTTATCTCGACGAGGTCTTCTTCCTCTTGCTTTCCGTGGGGGCGAAACAGCACGAGCTTTTGCTCATACAGGCTGTACACCCCTTTGAAGCGCTGTCCCATCCCGATAGGCCAGCTCAGGGGGGTGACGTGGATGCCCAGCTTTTGCTCTACCTCGTCCAGAAGATCCACAGCGTCTTTACCTTCCCGGTCCAGTTTATTAATGAAAACGATGATGGGCGTTTTGCGCATGCGGCAGACCTGGACGAGCTTTTCCGTTTGTGCCTCCACCCCTTTTGCTACGTCAATGACGACGATGGTACTGTCCACGGCCGTGAGCGTCCGGTAGGTATCCTCTGCGAAGTCTTCGTGGCCCGGCGTATCGAGGATATTGATTTTCAGGTCCCGATAGTCGAACGCCATCACAGAAGTCGCCACCGAGATTCCCCTTTGGCGCTCGATTTCCATGAAGTCGGAGGTAGCGCTTTTTTTGATTTTATTTGACTTTACCGCGCCGGCTACCTGGATAGCCCCTCCAAAGAGCAGGAGCTTCTCTGTCAGCGTAGTTTTCCCCGCATCCGGGTGACTTATGATGCCAAAAGTCCGTCTTTTTTCGAGTTCGTTCAACATGGAGAGCTATTTCGGGCTGCAAAGATATGCCGGAAATCAGGGATTTCGGTGAATTGCTATACTTTTCGGTGAAAACACCCTGACTATGCGGCCTGTAGGCCGTATTTGAAAAAAAAACCCTTATCCCGAACCAAGTTCAAACCTAAAAGTTTTTAAAAAAAGATTATAGACTCTATGGGCGTCAATATCCGTATCCAACTCAACGAAAACCTGTACATCCGCGACCCACAGGACACCAAACTCGGCAAGCTAATCATCCGAGAGGCCATTTACCTGATTGACGAAATCGGCATTGAAGACTTTACGTTTAAGAAATTAGCCGTTCGCATCAACTCCACTGAAGCCTCTATCTATCGGTATTTCGAGAACAAGCACCGATTGCTCGTGTATCTTCTGTGTTGGTATTGGGAATGGACCAAGCACCTCATCGAAATCAACACGATGAATATTGAAGATCCACTCAAAAAAATACAAATTGTCATCTCGACCATTGTGGATGCCGCGCTGCGCCAGGAGGCCATTGACTGGGTGGACGAGGACGTCTTACACCGCATCGTCGTGGCGGAAGGAACGAAAGCCTACCACACCAAGCAGGTGGATGAACAAAACAAGCAGGGATTTTTTCTGAC
>CAZSMU010000033.1:0-18399 GCA_964607915.1 uncultured Haliscomenobacter sp. | reverse complement strand
GGCACTGCACCGTCGGATATGCAGGCCGTTCCTAAAGAGAGCTGATATACTCCCCTAACACAGCACATCAGGGCTTTATAGGCGACATTCCTATCCGTTCGCCCACGCAGCGCACAGCGTTGCGCAGTGCGGTTTGTTGCCCGGGCTGGATATCCACCGTGCGCTTCTCCGTGCGGTAGTTGACCCGGATTTTCTGGACTTTAAAATGCGTTAAAGCGTAGAACAGGTCCATCGGAACCAAGCAGGTATGCTGGTATAAGCGCATGTTCGTACGGGTGTCGAACACCCCCTGGTCCGAAAAATTCATCAACTCAATGACTTGTCCGTCGTCGAGCATGAGCAAGACATTGTAGTCGTTATCTATGCGATGGTATTCCCACTCCTGGATACCCAACACCAGAAAAAAAGAGCGGATACTGTCTTTTTCCGTATAGGTGAACAGCAGTTTGGCCTCTTCGATCAACTTGGGGCCATCCGCCGTTTCAAATTTGCTCGGCACTTGGTTGCCGATCGTCACCGACTGGGAGACGACGGTGCGCAGGCTATCGAAGGGGTCTATTTCATCCAGGGCTACTTTGCACTGTGCGCCCACATACGCGGTGGGGAGCAGGCATATCCAAAGGGCTAACCAACAATTTTTCATTCTGTGCTGCAATACTTTAGCTTATCAACTGGACGGGGTTTCATCATCGAATCAGGGATATGCTCCCCCTCTTTTTGTACTCTGTCCCATCCGGACAAATCATGTAGAGATAGAAACCATATACATCCGGTGGAAGTTGCCTGCCGCGGAAAGTTCCATCCCAACCGACATCCGGGTTGCGCGTATCGAATACTTCCTGCCCCCAGCGGTTGTAGATGATGAGCTGCATCGCTTCGTAGTCCTTGAGGCGTGCATATAACACATCGTTGATGCCGTCTCCATTGGGTGTGAATGCGTTGGGCAGGAAAGGTTCCACACACTGTTTGACTTCGATTCGTATACTCAGGGTATGTTCGCACCCTTCCTGCGTCACCTTGACCGAATAGATAGTAGTCTCCTCCGGCGAAGCGATGACACTTGGGCCGCTGCTGGTGTTCAGCCCTGTAGTCGGCGACCAGCTAAAGGTACACTGGGTACATCCATTTACAGTAATGACCGACTGCTCCCCCTTCCGGATGGGGTTTTTATCGGCCTGGATACTCAGCTTGGACGGCAGGTCCGGAACTACGACATTGGTGCGCAACGTATCGGTACAACCAAACTGATTGCTGAGCGCTACTTGTATAACGGTATTGTCCTGAGCTTTGACAATGGCATCCGGTCCATTGACCGGGTCGGAAATAATCAGGTTGGCGGGACTCCAGAGGTAGCGAAGCCGTTGAGAGGTGTCCCGGTTGGAAACGCTTAGATTGATCAGGGTACCGCTGATACAAGCCACCGCTTTCGGTTGCAGAGCGGCGAGCAGGGGCAGAGAGCGCACAACGACAGAATCGGTCTCCACACATCCCCGTTTACTCGTAGCACGCAGATAGAACGTTTGGCTGCCCCGCGCAGGCGTGATGGTCAGCATAGGTTCGACTCCCAGTACAACGCCAAATCCGGGACGGTTTGACCACTGCAGGTCAGCAGGGACGCCACTCGTGGATGCCTTCAATACCAGGGGACCGGCGACGCATTGCGTAGTATCTTTTCCGGCATCCAGGCGGATAGGGGCATCCATTTTTACCCGTATGGTCAGCGTAGTATCGCAGAGCCCGGAAGGCGCGGTGATTTTTAGCGTATAGGTCGCATCCGCAGTCAGGGTAGCAATCGGGTTGGGGATATCCGCAGCACTAAGCCCAGTGGCGGGACTCCACGCGTAGCGGTAAGCCGGGTTCCCCCTGGGATTCAGCGGGGTGGCTATGCCTGGGCACAG
Source organism: uncultured Haliscomenobacter sp. (assembly GCA_964607915.1). Lineage (GTDB taxonomy): Bacteria > Bacteroidota > Bacteroidia > Chitinophagales > Saprospiraceae > JADJPL01. The sequence goes on along the minus strand of CAZSMU010000033.1, from coordinate 16,501 downwards.
CGTCTGCCCAGTATCCGGTCCTACCGACGCAAAACGGACGATTTGAATATTGACCGAAATACTGGTGTCACAGAAATTGTTGGGATCGCTGATGCGCACCTGATAGGTAGCGGGCTGGCTCAGCGTCGCGACCGGATTGGGAGCATTAGCATCACTGAGGCCGATAGCAGGCGACCACGAATAGCGGTATAACGGATTTCCCATCGGGTTCAGACTGGTCGGTACGCCGGGACAGAGCAACTGGTTGGCATCTGGCGATACCGCGCCGAATCGGGCTATGTCCACCTTTATGCTGACCGTTGTATCGCAGTTCCCCAGGGGGTCGGAAATCCTCACTCTATAGGTAGTGGCATTAGAGCCATTGAACAGCGGGTTGGGTACGTTAGCGGCGCTGAGGCCGGTGGCCGGCACCCACTCGTAGCGGTACAGGGAATCCCCTTTCGGGTTCAAAGGGGTCGGCTGTCCCGGGCATGCGATGAGGCCGGCCGGCGGGGCCACGGATGCGAAATTCGTGGTATTCACCTGTACGTTGACGGTCGTATCGCACTTGCCCAGCGGGTCGGTGATACGCACCTGATAGGTCCTGTTGACCGATGTAAACACGCTGGGATTGGGCGTATTGGCGCTGCTCAGGCCCGTCGCCGGACTCCAGGCATAGCGGTAGGCACTATTTCCATTCGGATTTAGCGGTGTCGGTATCCCAGGGCATACCAATACCCTGGACGAAGGGGAAACCGGCCTGAAATTGACCAGGTTCAGCGTAACGCTCAACAGGGTACCGCAGTTGTCTTTTGGATCCACGATGCGCACGAAATAGGTTCCCCCCGAGTTGGTGGTGACAACAGGATTGGGTGCTGTAGTGGAGCTCAAGCCCGTCGCCGGGCTCCACGAATAGAGGTATAAACTACTGCCGTTCGGGTTCAGGGGAGTAGGTGTATTGGCGCAGACCAGCAATTCAGAGGAAGGGCCAACCCCTACGAAATCGGCTACCTTTACCACAACGGTCACCACCGTATCGCACTGGTATAAAGGATCGCTGATGCGCAGCCGATAGGTCTGGGATACTTTAGTGGTGACTATTGGGTTGGGCACGTCCGTAGCACTCAAACCGATAGCCGGCGACCAGGAGAAGCGGTAGAGGCTATCGCCCCGGGGGTGGAGAGGGGTAGGCACATCCGGGCATACCACGATAGTATCCGGTGGGGTTTGCGAGCGGAAATTTGCCACTTTGACCCATAGGGAGACCAAGGTGTCGCAGACCCCGGTACTATCGGAGATGCGTACCTCGTAACGGGTATCCTTGAGCGCACGCACGGAGGGGTTGGGTACATTGGAGGCACTCAAGCCCGTGGACGGGGTCCATTGGTAGCGATAGGAAGTACTCCCGTTCGGGTTCAGCCGCGTGGGAACATCGGCACAAACCAGCAAGACATTGACCGGCGGGCCAACTTTAGAGAAATCCGTGAATCTCACATGAATTCGGCGGGTCAGGGTTTCTTTGCAACCTTTGGCGCCCCCTATTGTGAATTGTACGGTTACGGAATCTACCCCATCTTTAAAAATGAATTCCGGCGTACTGGAGGAAGAGCGCTGTCCGTCGCTCAATACCCACTCCCGGAAGTTGGTATCTCCGAATAAATTTTTGCTGGTGTCGGTGAAGCGCACCCGGTTTTCCGAGTCGGAGCATCCCGTCAACGCATAGGTAAAAGCTGGCTCTATGAAATCGCCCAACACCTGGATAGTTTTGGTCAAGGTATCTGGGCATTCATTTACCGTAATCAACGTAACAGGATATTCGCCGGGCCCGGGGAAGGGATACACGAACGAAGACGCCAGGGTATCCAGCAACTGTCCTGTGCCACGCTCGATCACCCAGCGCCCGGCGCTGTTGCCCGGGGTTGTATTCGTGAACGCAACTCCCAGGCCGTCGCACTGCAGTACGGCATTAAATGCAGCGGGCGTTTGGGCCACTGCGGCCACCTCTACCTGTATCACCGTATCGCAAAGTCCGTTGATTGGCGTCACGGTGACCGTGTAAACAGCGTTCCCGGTCACTACTACCGAGGGGTTCACGGCCGCTGTATCCGTCAGGTCCGAAGTAGATGCCCAGCGGTAGCGATAGGGGGTACTGGCCGGCGTTTCCGGGTTAAGGCCTATCCTCTGGCCGATACAAGCCTCTATACGGGTTGAAGTGATGTATCCGGAGGGCTTGTTCAGTCCGGTTGTGATTGCCTTTTCCTGCGTCTGTACGCAGCCATTCTTCGAGGTCGCGGTCAATCGTATGGTTCCGGTAGATCCGGTAGGTACCTCAAAAACAGGCGATTGCGCACTAGAGGTAAAAATCCGTCCATTGTTGAGGCGAAGTTCCCAAAACCACTGTACCACCGGGGATACCAAATCCACGGAACGGTCTCGAAGCGTGATGAAAGTGCTGCCGAAGCAGTCTATGACATCGCTCCTGAAATCTACTCTGAGGGAGTTGGCTTGCAGGTAGATTTCATGGCTCGTAGTATCGGCACAGAGCGTACCTGGCTCTGCAATCAGGGTAGCCACATAGCGGCCCGTATCGGGAAAGGTGAAGACCGGATTTTTTTCTGATGAAGCCGCATTTAGCCCCCGCCCTTTAAACGTCCATTCAAAGGCATTGGAGACCAATCCATTGCGGCTTTGGTTATCAAAAATGACCGTGAGGTTGTCGCATTGCACGCTGGGGGCGAAGATAGCTGCGGTGACCCGGGCACAGTCAATGACGTTGTATTGAAAGTCGCGTTTTGTTTCGGACAGCAGTGCTTTAGTGACCCGGTCGTATTCCAGGACGGAGACACCGATGACGTACTGGCCCAAGGCTCCCGGGGTCACGTCCATCCGACCTGTAACTGGGTGGATGACGAGCGGTTTGCCGAAGCCCATCATATTCTCCACGGAATAGATGACCTGGCCGGGAGGGTTGTTCCAGACGACGGGTTCGTACGGAGGGCCGTCCGGCGGGATGGGTTGCGGCACCCTGAACGAGCCACCCTGGATGGGGGTAATCAAGCGATATACGAGGGAATCGCCGTCTTCATCGTAGGAGGAATGGTTGAACACGAACGGTTCGTCGCGGCAGATGAACACAGGGGGCCAGGAGCGGAATACCGGGCTGTTGTTACAGCGCGCCATGGCTGCCCCGGTGAGGTATATTTCAAAGGTAGCCCCTGTTTCGAGGGGCTTAACCACATTTCGGACGGTCTCGTTCCGGCAACAACGCTGATAGACGAAACGGTATCCCTGGTCGTTGGGTTCCAGGGTGACTATGGTGCGGTAGGTAGTTGTGTGTACACAAACGTTTTTGCTATTGATAATGCACGGGTCTATGGTATTGGTGAGCGTATCGTCCCCGATTCTGGACACAAAAACGCTTTTTATCAATTTCCCGGTATGATCGAAAATACCTATGGAGGCTGGATCGTCGAACGGAGCCTGCTGGGAGCCGTAGTAACAGTCTCGGAAAACGCGCAGGGTAACTTCGTATGTATTGTTTCCCAGGCATTTATACCCCATTTCACCCCCTACAATGTGGGTTGCTTCAGCGGTGAACGGTACGGAGAGGATGCTCAGGATGCACCACAAGCGGATACGGCGCATACGTGGGGCCCATTTTCGAAGATTACTCTGCATAACCGATGCGTTAATTTTTTGGTAGTTTGGATATCAGCGTCTTTACTTTGACAATTTCCACCCGACGTTCTAAAGACGCCCTGAAACTATAGATGGAGCCATTCTCATCGTCGAGTCGGTCGGGTACTCCGACCTTGGCCTGTGTTTCACCAAAGGCCCTGTCTGTAATTTTAAACTGGCCATTTTCCAGATAGGGTAGGAACTGGCCCTTTTTATAGGTGCGGAAGAAATTCGCCACAGACATGATTCGACGGCGGCTGAGGATTTCGTTGAACGATGCTTCCGCCCGGGGGCTGGAGTATCCTTTCAGCTCGATTTCGATAAAATTCCCCTTACCCAGATAGTGAAGCAACTGGTCGGAGAACTCATAGAGCTTTTTCAGTTCGTCGCGTACCTCGCGCTCGAAGAAACCTTCCAGGTTGAGTACTTCCTCCAGATTTTTCCCGGAGGTGAACCGGTTTATGTACAATTTCTTTTGGGCATAATAGGCATTGTTCAGCGAAGCGTACTCCGTTTTAGTCACTGGAGACATGGACCTGCCGTCAGGGGAGCTGTTGTCAAAATACAGTAAGATAGGCAGGTTAAAATCTACGCGCTCCAGTTCCAGTTCGACGGTGATTTGGCTACCCAGGCGCTTGATATCGTCGTAACCGACCTCAAACTGGGCAGTTTCGGATTCATAGCCCTCGGCATTGCTCACGATGAGGTACGGTTTATCTGCGGAAACCTCGAACAGAAAATCGTTGGAGACGCTGTTCATCATATCCCCAACCCGCACCGTGTCCTTACCCTGGATTTCGAACAACTGTACTTGTCCGTTGGTCAAAGGCACATGGCCTGCCTCGTCGAAGAGGAGGATTTGGAGACTGACCTGCATATTTTCCTGGAAAAGGTTGACGCTCAACTCATCTTCCCAGGGATCCAGGTCTGTCAGGTCAAGCCATTGCACGTCGGACGAATAGTTTTTCTGCTGGGCGGTAACGCGGTATTTTTTGTTCCGCGCTAATTTGAAGTGAAACACATTGCTGTCCGGGTTTACGACTGATTCGACAGGGCGTTCCCCCTCGGGCGTGATTTCGTACAGGGTGATGGTCGAGCCGGCGAGGCTGGAGCTGTCTTTGCGCTGAAAAGTAAAGGCGTTGAGGGTTACATCGAGGTCAATATTGGCAAAGAAGATATCATAGCAGCACACGATTTCCCCATCTTCCGCTAGGATTGGGGTTGACCCTGCGCGATTGGACGAGAAGAGTGCCTTATCGCCTTCGGCATTGAGGCTGAAGAACACTTCATCATAGCTGGAATTGATGAGGGAGCCTGCCTCTTTGACCTTGCCCCAGGAGCCATCCGGCTTCAGTTGAGACTGAAATACGTCCAGGCCACCCCATCCAACGCGTCCATCTGTACTGAAGTAGAGTTGTTGGGCGGGCGTATGGAAGAAGGGGGCGAGATCATCGCCATCGCTGTTGACGGCGGTCAGGTTTTGTGCTTCGCTGACATCGCCATTGTCCAGAATGGGCCCTACCCAAATATCGAGGCCCTGTTTGCCGCCCGGGCGGTCGGACGCAAAAAAGAGCCACTGCTTGCCGCTTGCGTCCACGCCCACTGCAGGCTGCGTGGAAGTAGTTTGCGGAAGGTTGATACCCAGGCGCAGAGGGCTGCCCCATTCTGTTGCATGGATGCGTTCCCTGTAGTACAGGTCGCAACGCATATCAGACGCATTGAGGTGCTCGCAAACTGCGTAATATACCCCGCTGTTATCGGGTGTGAACGCAGAATACGCATAGTGGATACCCGGTATATTGAAGCTGTCGCCGAGCAATACAGGTTCCCCGGTACCAGCCCTTCGCAGGATGCGCAGCGAAAGGCGCTCCTCCTGTCTGGACGCTCTTTGGGGCGTTTTTTGCAGGTAGAAAGTCGTATAGGTAATGGTATCGCCTTGGAAGGTCGCTGCAAAATCCGAGTATTCGCCGTTCATGACGGAATCGGCGCGGTACGGGTTGGGGGCCCCCATCAGGCCTTTGCTTGCGAATTGGGTACTGTGCTCTGCGCGGTCACATTCCTCGAAACTTTTTTGCGCAAATACTTCCCACTCTTTCCTACCTGGGGCGGGGTTGGCGAGATACGCTGTATAGTCAGCTTTCGCCAGGGCATAAAACCCCATGCGGTGTCGAATCTGGCCCAGCCAGAGGCGCGCCTCTGGAAATCGGGCGGCGTCTTTCTCGAGGACTTTTACATAGCCTTTTTCTGCAGCCTTATTGGCATTGAAGTGCCGGGCGCACTCTGCATACTTAAACCACACCTGTGCGGCAGTGGTATCGTATTCCAACGCGGCTTCATAGAACTTCATCGCGGCGAAATAGTCTTTTCTCTGCATAGAGGAGTCCCCGGCAGTTAGCCATGCCCGCTTGGATTGGATGACCTGTGCATTGAGCGCAAAAGAAAACCCCAATAAAAAAAGACTGATGAAAAAAATCAGTTGCCTATTCATGGTTTAGAAACGGACTTTATGTATGATATAAACGGGGGCCTGATCGCGGGGGGGTTCGAAGGGACCCAAATCAAATCAACGGACAAATTTTGAGTTCCGGCAGCATTTGGTTGCGTTTCACCCGCGCCATCAGAAAGTGGATGAACACTTCGGGGCCGCTCCGATTGCGCGTAGCTACCGAGAATTCCGATACATTGATATCGTAGCTGAAGCCTACCCGCCAGTTGTTGTAAGACACTTCCATAGCGGGGGCAAGTGCTTCCGCAAAATCGTAAGAGCGGTAATTCCCCACGAATTGTACGGAAAGCTGCTTGCCAGGTTGCCGGTTGAGGTGCAGACGGGCGCCCACCCCATTGAGCCACTGCCGGTATGTTCCCTGAAATTGCAACATAGTGTTATATACAATATCAAGATTATCAGAAATTTGAATGGTAGCCAACACATAAGGCGTAAATCGGATGGGCAGGGATATATCGTCCATATCGTCTTCTATGAAATTCTGAAGGGGAGTATTCATATGGTATATCCCTACGCCGGCATCTATCTTTGTACGTTTTTCCAGGTTGTCCACCAGTCGGTTGTCCACGCGGGTCTGGAAGCGCAGGTTCAATCCGGTATTGAGGTCCATATAAAAGTTGCGGCGATTGGAAAAGTCTTCCTGGGTGGGCAGGGAAGGATCCATGGCCCCGGTGACCGGGTCGTATTGCGTATCGAAAAACAGACCGTTGTCGCGGAAACGGCGCTGTGCGGCGCCGAGCTGTGCCCCAAAGGTAGCGTAAAACTGGTCTGACAAGCGCTGGGTATAGGTTCCCGTAACGCTCAGATTAGTGAAATTAAGCCGGGAAACACCGCCCTGGTCGTAGTTGAAATCCATGCCCAGCGAAAAGAAGCGCCGATTTGCATTGGGATTGATGAGCTTCATCTCGGCGGCGAGGGTGAGCGTTCTGAAATCCACGGGAACCGAATGCCACTGGCTTCTGAAATTGGTCATTAGACGCGATTCCCCTGCAAAAATACCTGTCAGGGCAGGGCTTATGTTCATGGGGGCCGCATAGAACTGCGTGAAATGGATATCCTGGGCAGATACCCTTGTCCCGACTATCAAGGCCACCGCTCCGAAGAGCCATGTCAAACCCCGACTCATTGCATAATTGGCTCTCATTGGTATATTTTTGGTTCTTTTAGGTTGCACTATCCCGAAAATTAAGCGTTTTTTTTATTCCCCGCCCGATTACACCACACAAATTTAGGTTTTTTATCCCGCTCACTCTTAAAACATGCCGTTTCCCACCACAAATCAACCTTTTTCCTTAAAAAAAAACCTCTGGATACGTTCAACCCACCATTTGTTCTTTGGTTTTGCACAAAATCACCCCAAAACCAACCTTTCCCTAAATCCTTTGCATAAAACAGTGTTTTTACGCGCCCGGATAGCCTGCAAATGAATAGTCAAAGCGAAAAAGTTCTCTATCTTGCATGAGTTTTCACGTGTAAGCCATCTAAAAATGTGTCGCAAATAAATTTGGAACACATTTTGATAGGTTCAATAGTAGGAATAACCAATCCATCTCATGAACAGGGCGACCTGCCCCCGGTATTCGCCGGGATATAGCCTGCCCCACAAAATATGAAAGAATGTATAATCTCAAAAAACTATCCGTGTGAAACAAAGACTTCTACTATCGTTCGTCCTTCTTCTACCCCTTCTCAACCTGCAGGCCAGAGTCTTGTTCGTGCGCCATGGGGGTATGGGCGATGGCAGCTCCTGGCAATCCGCTCTCGGCAGCCTTCCACTCGCCCTCTCAAAGGCTCGCATGGGGGATGAGGTCTGGGTAGCCTCCGGAACATATGTGCCCAGCCAAAACGACCGCAACGCTTCTTTTGTTATCCCCTCCGGCGTCAAAGTGCTGGGTGGGTTCTCGGGAAAGGAAACATCCGTCTCCCAAAGAGATTTCACTGTAAACCGCACGATACTGTCCGGCGAAATAGGCTTGCCCGGCACCATAGAAGACAACTCCTTCACCGTAGTCGTAGTCAGAAATGCCGCAGAGGGTACCCTTCTGGACGGCTTCGAAATATCCGGCGGCAACGCCAGCAACCCCATCCGCGAAGTCACCCCTTCCAACTGTGGTGGCGGCCTTTTCAACGACGCCACGGGTGGAAGCTCATCCGTGACCATCTCCAACTGCTTTTTCAAAGCGAACAAAGCCCTGTATGGCGGTGGCCTCTACAACAATGCCGGCAACGGGGACTGCAGTGGCACTAAAGTACTGAACTGCGATTTTTATAAAAACGACGCCAAAGTGGACGGCGGCGGTGTGTACAACCAGGGCGGCAGCGGCGTTTGCAACCTGCTGATAAAAAACTGCAACTTCGAAGACAACCAGGCATACTACGGCGCCGGTATCCTCAACCAGGCCATCTCGGGAGAAGCCAGTCCTACTATCGAAAACTGTACCTTTCTCGGCAATGCCTCCGTCGTCAGGGGTAGTCCGGTATATAACCACCGCGAGCAAAATGGCACCTGCAACCCCGTGTTGCGCGGTTGTCGGTTCGACAACAATACCGGGGCAGTAGGTACCAGTAATAATGTTGGAGGCAACTCCACTGGTCCCACTCAACAGCAAGAAGAAGTCAAAAAAAATAAGAAACCCATCACAATGCGGCCAACAACCGCCTATTAACAAATCATAACAGCTTAGATCCGACGATCTTTCCAAAGCGGCGATAACCAACTGGTTCATCGCCGCTTTTTTTATGTAGGCTGCGCAAGGTCGAAGCCCTGCTCTTATTTCCACACCTCTTTGAAATCCACATTTCCACCCGTGAGGATAATCCCAATCCGTTTGCCGCGAAAGACTTCGGGATGCGCGAGCACAGCAGCAAAAGGCACCGCACAGGAGGGCTCAATGATGATTTTCATCCGCTCCCAGATGAGGTGCATCGCTTCCAGGATACCTTCTTCGGAAACGGTGTATATCTCTTCCAGGTGTTCCCGAAGAATGGCAAACGTCTTTTCCCCCAGGTTGGTACGGAGGCCGTCCGCTATGGTGTCTGTGCTGGCATTCGTTTCAATATGGCCGCTGTGGAAAGAACGCCAGGCATCGTTGACGCGCTCGGGCTCAGCACCGTACACCCGCGCATCCGCTGCAAAGTAGCGGGTCGAGAGGGCCGTACCGCTCATGAGCCCCCCACCGCCAACGGGTGCTATGAGGGCATCCAGACCCGGAGTATCTTCTATCAACTCGAGCGCCGAAGTGGCCTGGCCAGCAATGACGTTATAGTCGTTGTACGGATGGATGAACCAAGCTCCGGTATCCGCTACCACGCGCTCCAGGGCCTCTTCGCGAGCGGCTTGCGTAGGTGCACAAAAAATGATCCGGGCCCCATAGCCCTCGGTGGCTTTCTTCTTGATTTCCGGCGCATTTTCCGGCATGACAATATACGCAGGGATACCCAACACCTGCGCAGCCCGTGCAACCGCCTGCGCATGGTTACCCGAGGAATGCGTCGCTATACCCCGCCTGCGCTGCTCCTCGGTGAGGCGCAGCGCAGCACTCGCCGCACCCCTCATCTTGAAAGCCCCGATTTTTTGGAAGTTTTCACACTTGAAGAACAGAGAAGCCCCCGACATGCGGTTGAGGGTCTCACAGGTCAACACCGGGGTGCGGTGGATGAGCGGGCGGATGGCCTCCGCCGTCGCGAGGATATCCTCGCGGGTGGGCACGTGGTCTAAGGGTTGGATCGTCATAGCGCTGTACCTTTTCAGGATTATTTGTATTTTTCACTCAAAAATACACAATTATGGCGCGTTTGTACAGCCTTCTCTTGTTCGTCCTGCTCGGTTTTCCGTCTCTTTCCCAATCCCCTCTGCTGGATATCCTGAATAGGTTGCCCGCCGGCATGGATACCCTGATTGCACAGTCTGACAAGTACCGCATACAGATTGTCTATACCCAGATTGACCGCGATGCCCGCAACCGGCCGCACTTCCGCACCTTTGCGTTTGGGGATACAGCCCAGTACTTCAATCCGGCAAGCACCGTGAAAATGCCGGCCGCTTTTTTAGCTATGGAAAAAATCCGGCAACTGCGCATCCTGGGGCTTGATAAACACAGCACCATGCGCATAGGGGCCGCACGGCCCCCGCAGACCGCAGTCCAATCCGACAGCACGGCACGGGACGGGCTGCCCTCCGTGGCCCACTACGTCAAAAAGATTTTTTTAGTCAGCGATAATGATGCGTTCAACCGACTCTATGAGTTCCTCGGACAGGGGTATATCCATGAGCAGTTGCGGGACAAAGGCTATGCGCGTACTCGTATCGTACACCGCCTCTCCGTACCGGGCTTTGACTCGGTGGCCAACCGCTACACCAATCCTGTTTCTTTTTACGACACAGACGGCTCCCTGCGCTACCACCAGGGCGAAGTGTTCAGCAAAGCCGAACCGCTCGATATGGCCTTGGGCTCCCAAATCGTCGGCACAGGTCATATCAACAACCGGGAAGAACTCGTACAGCAACCCTTCGACTTTAGCTTCCGCAACTATGTGGGGCTGCGCGAGCTCCACGATATGCTTCAGGCAGTGATGTTCCCCGAAGACGTGCCTCCGGCGCGCAGGTTTCAACTCAGCGACGAGGACTACGATTTTTTATACAAAACGATGTCCATGCTGCCCCGCGAATCGGACTACCCAAAATACGACCCCGCGGAATACTACGACAGCTACGTCAAATTTTTCCTCTACGGCGACCGCCAGGACCCCATGCCCGGCGATATCCGCATCTTCAACAAGGTGGGCACCTCTTACGGCTTTTTGACCGATATCGCCTATGTAGCCGACCTCCGCAACTCCGTAGAATTCATGCTGGCCGCCACTATCTACGTCAATGCAGATGGCATCCTCAACGACAACCGCTACGAATACGACGAAACAGGTATGCCCTTTTTATCTAAACTAGGACAAGCCGTCCACGCCTACGAACTCCAGCGGCCCCGAAGGCGGAAACCGGACTTGAGCGCATGGAGGAAGGATTGACAGGACTGCGTTACGCCTGGCTGCCCTCCACCGCATGCAGGGCAGCCTGAAACGCAGCTATAGATACCTGAATATCCTCCGTCGTTGTCATCCACGAACAGACGCTGATGCGGATAATCCTCCTGCCCTTCCAAAAGGAACCGCCCACCCAGCAGGTGCCGTCCTGTTGAATACGGGCCAAGACCTGGTCGGTGCGCTCGTCATTCTCACAGGCGACGGCTACCTGATTGAAGACTACGTCGTTCAGCACCGTGAACCCCTTGGTGGAAGCTAGCCCTTCGGCGAACTGTACCGCCCGGCGGTGCAGTTCGTGGATCATCTGGTCGATCCCCTGCACGCCGAGGTATTTCATCGTGGCCCAAAGTTCTACAATCCGGGCTCGTCGCGACATTTCGGGCGTGTAGAGCATCCCGTCGCGATGGTCGCTGAGTATGATGTAGCCGGCGCTCATGTGAAGGGCGCTGCTCAGCGCTTCCTGGTCGGCACAAAGTATAATCCCCGAATCATATGGCGTATTGAGCGTTTTATGCCCATCCACGGCCCAGGAATCCGCATACTCGATACCGACGGTGAGTGCTTTTAACGAGTCCACCGCAGCGGCCCAAAGTCCAAAGGCGCCGTCAATATGTATCCAGGCCCCTTTTTCTTTTGCCTTCCGGCATATTGCGCCAAAGTCGTCGAAGGCTCCGCTGTTTACATTTCCCGCCTGGAGGACCAGCAAGGTAGAAGAGTCCAGTTCCGGGATTTGTTCCGGAATGATACGTCCCTGGGCATCGGTTTCGACCCACTCTACGCAATCCAGTCCAAAGCCGAGCAGGCTGACCATTTTCAGGATAGTGGAATGAGCTTCCTTGCCCAGCACTATGCGCAAAGGGGGTGCCTGGGCCAAGCCTTTTCGGTTGACATCCCAACCCTGGTTTTGCAGGAGCCGGTACCTTCCTGCTGCGAGCCCACATAGATTGGCCACAGAAGAACCACTGACGAAGCCCGCCACGACATCGCCAGGCAGATGGAAAGAAGTGCGGAGCCACCCTTCTACGACTTGCTCCAACTTGGCGGCAAGAGGCGAAAGCACATACATGGCACTCACCTGATCCCAGAACGTAGCCAATAGCTTGGCGGCCTGTCCGGCCGGCACCATATTCCCGGTGACGAACCCGAAGTAACGAGCCCCCGTAGTAGCTACCGTCGCCGGGGCACCCTGCTGCTGCAGGAGGTGCAGCACCCCTTTTGCCTCCGCCGGTAGTTCGGGAAGCGGTTCTTCGAAGTACGACAGACCGGCAATCGCCTCTCCTTCCGGGAACACCCGGCGATCGGGGATACTGTACATGTACTGCAAGCCGTGCTCCAGCACCTGCCGGAATAAGGACGGGTCGCCCCGTTCTTCAAACATCCTTCGTTGGATAGTAGTCATACAACGTATTTTAGTGAAATGAACCCGGTGAAATGGATTAGACTTGTTGCGAGAGGGGATTATCAGGGGGTCCAATCCATTACAAATATAGCGACCCAAAGCAAGCACCAGAAGAAAATCCTGAAGGCGCTAAGCCATAGTGTAAATAGTTGGTGTAAAGTTCAGAGGATAAGGGATTTTAAGAGACAGGAACCGCACGGGCGCTATCGGATCTGTGCAGATAGGGAAACCAGAAGCCAACCAGATTGATTAGTATCATGATACCGGAGAAAAAATACAGCCCCAGCATCGCTCCGATACTGAGGTGCATAAGGATAATACTTAAAACCCAGGGTTTCCGCAATAGTCGGATGCGGACCCCAACAGGGTATAACAACTCCAGCAGTACCGTACTTATTCCGACCACCGTCAGCAACACCGGGTAAGGGCTCCAGAAGTCGGGGTTCAAAAGCCCGGTTTGGTTGTAGCTGTGCAGGGATTTCCAAATGGCCTCGCCATTCCACCAGGTGGGCCCCAGCGCCTTGGCCAAACCAGAGAAAAAGTAGGCGAGGCTCCAGTGAGCCTGAAACAATCCGATAAAAAACCGACTGTCTGTTGCCCCGGCAGAGGACCTACGCCTGAAATAGTTATCCAGGCTATAGTACTTCCCAACCGGGAAAATCAGCATGTAAAAAAGGCAGATGGAAGTCATGAAATCCACGCCGTAAACAAAAAGTTCGATCGAATACATGAGTACCAGATGGGCCGATAAGGCAATAGCAGCCGATAATCGAACCCCCAACCCCAATGCCAGCGTACAAAGCGAGAGCACATACAAACTTGCGACTGAGATCAAAACGGTATGGAACCCCACCGGGATATACTTGTTCACAAAGCGCTGCAAGTCCAGTATGGTGGGCACCAACGCATCGGTATGGGCATCCAGGATGTCGGGATACACCAACGCTTCCTCGCCCCAGAACGAATAAAAATCGGGGAGCATGGACAGGAAGTGGAGCAACAGGAACAGACTGCCCAGTATCCGGAATCCGGGGAGCCAAACTGGATTAATTTGATTCGCCGGAGGCAGCAGCTTATCGAGGGTATCCGTCACGAACGACATAGGCAAATTTCTTTACGGGAACGAGACTGGGCGAGGGGGCAGCCCCTGAACTCGCTTCTTTTAAGGTAGGGACTTCGAGGATGTAGTAGCCGGTAAACGTGCTATCGCAGGCCAAGGCTTTGCCTTTAAGGGAAAACGCCGCTACATTTTTCAATACCAAATCCAGGTAATCTTCCTGGAGGCTGTCTATGGGGCTTGTCGTACGGCCTATAGGGTGCTTGTACTTGAGATAGTCTATATAAGCCCCTCTCAATCCGCTGTATCGGTTTTCTGCTTCCAACGACTGGAATTCGGGGTAAAAGGCCTGCCCGCAGTTTTCGGTGATGACAAAGCCCGTACTGCGCACATTGAAGCCGAAAAAACCATATCCGGTCTCAAGTCCCGTTATTCGGCCATAGGCCAGAAAGGCAGGGTGGCGGATTATCCTGCTCAAGAGTGTATCCAGACGGGTTCCTTTCCGGTTGAAAAATTCCACATGTGTCTCCCTCGTCATCACGGCATTGTTGAAGACCAAAAATCCGAGGTGGATACAGAAAAAAATAAGCAGTAAAGCGCGCTTCATTGGATATCGGTTGAGGTAGGAAAACAGTCTTGTGGCGAGGGGGCAGCGAGAAGAGAACAAAAGCAGCTTATCGCCCACTCGATGATTCCCCTCGCCACAAGTCTGTTTACTTAGAATCTGCGTATTTGGCCAGGATGGTGTTCATACGGGCAAAGTTCGGATCCAGGTCTGTGATGGACACCCCGGTTTTGATCACGTCATAGTGAATCGCCTTTTCGTCTACGGCCGTAACAAATGCCTTTTTATTTACAACCCAGTTGGGGTTGGCCCCCTTTTTCCCCTGTAGGACTACTGGTTGCAAGGGCATCTCCCCTGCTGCCTGAAGGTCTCTTACATTGTACGCAGCTTTGAGAATGTTGGAAATAGCCTGTTTGTCTGCATCGAGAATACGGGAATCCGGAGCCACCTGATAGAGCATTTTCCCCAGGCGGGTAACGCCTCCGCCTGGCATAGTGGTGAAAGAGAGCAGGGCAAGTACTCCCAAAAGGAACGCAGGGAAAATCAATTTGCGCATAGTGAAGTAAATTTAGTGGTTAATAATCTATGGGTGAAAGGGGCTTTACACCCCGGGATAATGCTTCGATGAGAAAATACCTTCCGTTCTATATTTTTACAAATAGGTAAAATATTATTTGGAATAAATTAATATTTCATAAAGATATTTACCCAATCTGTCCTTTTCAACTGTTTTAGTTTTAATTAACGAATATACCGGAGATTTAGGAAAATTTTAATAGACTTGTTGCGGGGGTCAGCGAGGAGGCTTTTTTCCCTCTTAGCCGACCCCTCGCAACAAGTCTAAAGAACACTGCTATGACCAGAAAGACCGGTACACTTTTTTTCCTCGCCCTTTTCCTTGCTCCCTTCAGCACTTCGGCACAGGAAGGGACCCCCATTTTCAGGGCAGGGGACGACGGGTATGCTTGCTACCGCATCCCTGCCATCGTAACGACTACCCAGGGAACGCTCCTGGCCTTCGCGGAAGCACGCCGCAAAAATTGCGGCGATGCAGGCGATATTGACCTGGTGCTCAAGCGATCGGCGGATGGCGGGAAGAGCTGGTCGGCGATGCAGATTGTATGGGATGATGCCGACAATACCTGCGGGAATCCCGCTCCTGTGGTGGATCGCCAAACAGGCGATATCGTCTTGCTTTCGACCTGGAACCTCGGAGAAGACCACGAACCGCAAATCATTGAGGGCAAGAGCAAAGATACGCGCCGTATTTTTGTGCTCCGTTCCGGCGACGAAGGGGCGAGCTGGTCAAATCCGCGGGAAATCACGCCCGATGTAAAACAGCCCGACTGGACCTGGTACGCCACCGGCCCCTGTAATGGCATCCAACTGCGGCACAAACCCTACAAAGGGCGTCTGATTATCCCCTGTGACCATATCGAGGCAGGTACCAAAAAATATTTTTCCCACATCATCTACTCCGATGACGGCGGTAGCTCCTGGCAACTTGGCGGTACGACCCCCAGCGACCAGGTCAATGAGTGCAGCGTGGCCGAACTCCCGAAAGGAACCCTGATGCTCAACATGCGAAACTACAACGCCACCCGCGTGCGCCAGGTAGCTACCAGTCGCGACGGGGGCCAGTCCTGGTCTGTACCGCAGCCGGACAGCACCCTGGTCGAGCCTGTCTGCCAGGCGAGCTTGCTGTGGTATGACCACAAAGGGCACAAGCCTTTCCTCGCTTTTTCCAACCCCGCTAACCAAAAAGCCCGGAACCGGATGACCGTGCGCATCTCCTACGACCAGGGCAAAACCTGGCCCCTGTACACGCTCGTTCACGAAGGCCCTTCCGCCTACTCCAACCTGGTGGTTTTGCCCAATGGCAATTTAGCCTGCTATTACGAGGGTGGGCAAAAAAGCGCGTATGAGCGCATTGTATTCAAAGAGCTGTCGTTCGACGAGTTTAAATGAAAAGCATCCCTCCCATCAGGTTTATTTTCATTAAAGGTCAATTGAGTTTTTTAAGAATAAAAATAATATTTTTACCTTTTTTAAAAAATAATATTTTTAAACATAAACAAAGGGTACGCTTTTCACAAAAGCACTCCAACCTGTATTTTCGTATATTTGACCGGAGTGAAACGAAGCCCGGTGCGATTTCCGGATATGTCACAACTTCACCGATGATGCCTGATAAAACCCTGCATTTTTTGCTTCCTGCCGCTGGCGTTCCTGCAGCAAGCGGCCTGAAAAATTCGTTTTATGTTTTTTTGAAAAGAAGGA
>CAZSMU010000032.1:14538-29944 GCA_964607915.1 uncultured Haliscomenobacter sp. | reverse complement strand
TTTTTGAATTTTTTTTGAAAAATTCTTGAATACTTACCACCCCCAGAAGGAGCAGAAAGCCGTAAGCCGAGTCTTCCAAAGGAATAGTGGTAATCCGCAACCCTATGAATTCTTGTGGATTATACACTACAATCGGGCTTTCTGTCGCTACACCGGTCAGGATACCGTTACACAATAGAAAGGGGATTAAGATGATCAGATACGCCCGAAAAAACAGGGTACGGTACGTATTCGGTATATATATATAATGGTATAGCAAAAATCCACCTGTAAGAATAAACGTACTGGCTGTATATAGGCGGTCGAGATTCCACAGCGCCGAAAGAAGTAGAATAACTACTAGCCCCAAGGATATCCACTTATCATAGGCCTTAAACGGATCCGCCGGGAAATACGCATTGAGGCAGGCATATATAAAGAAACTGGCAAACGGCACGGTCACGAAGAACATCCATTCTTCCCACGGCAGTCCAAGCAATCGGCGGCCTGTAATATATAGATCGTTGAATCCCCACACACCGAGCCAGCCGAAGTATGCGTCCCACACAATAAACAACACCGCCATAATACCTATGGCCGGAAACAGGCTGCGCCAATAGCTAAAATACCGGACGCGTGCATCGAAACTGAGGAGGAAAACAGGTACGAAAGCGAATAGGTGAATATAGCTGTATGCCCACTTAGTCTCTAAAAGCGAGATTTTGCCTATTCCTTCTACTGAATAATCCAGATTAGAACCGGATACCGGGCCTGAGAGCCAAAGTATTCCCGTAGCGAGAAATGGCCAGAGAAAGAGCACCCATCTCAACCCGCTCAACTCAAAAATGGCTTTCCTCTCCACTTACAGTAAGTTAAGGCTGCTCCTTACTGCAGAGCTAAACAAGAGGAGCATTTTTTTTCCATCATTGACCCGGATACGCTTTTTCTTGACCTGGTGCGCAGGTTCCGCGATAATTGTTTTGAACAAGTTGGTATAATATACATACGCGAGATACACCCCGAAGCGGACACCTTTAGGCAACTGAGCAATCCCCGTGAGGGCAAAATCGAAATCCTTTTTGATATCTGCTTCTATCGTCTTTTTGTCTTCGTTCGTGAAGTGGGTAAAATCAACCCCCGGGAAATATACCCGCCCGCGGTCGTCGAAGTCGCTTTTCATGTCCCGCAGAAAATTGATTTTCTGAAATGCCGAACCCAAAGCACAAGCTGGTTCTTTGAGATGTTGGTACATCGCTTCGTCTCCTTCGCAGAACACGCGCAGGCACATTAGACCCACCACTTCTGCGGATCCGTAGATATATTTTTTATACAAATGCTCCTCGTAAGAAGCATGGTGGAGATCCATTTCCATACTCTCGAGAAAAGCATCTATCAGTTCAGGTTCGATTTTATAGGTATTTACCGTTTGCTGAAAGGACTGCAATACCGGGTTCAGACTTATTCCCTCTTCAATCGCCTGGTAGGTTTCCTGTCGAAAGCGATCGAGCAGTGATTTTTTAGGGAAGTCATGAAACGTATCCACTATTTCGTCAGCGAAGCGCACAAATCCGTAAATAGCGCAAATAGGAGCTCGGAATTTCCGATCGAAGACACGGATACCGAGGGAAAAAGAAGTGCTGTAGCGCTGCGTGATGAGCTGGCTGCACTCTAAGCATGTTTGGTTGTACAATTCGAGCATAGTGGTGATTGGGTGTTTGTGGTAAAATCTTAGGGGAATAATTTTTGGATCTCTTTGGCCACCACTTCGCCTGATATCAGAGAAGGGGGCACACCTGGGCCAGGTGTGGTAAGCTGGCCCGTATAGAAGATATTCCCTACCTTTCTACTGCGCAGCTTGGGTTTGAGGAAGGCTGTCTGCAGCAAGGTATTTGCCAACCCGTACGCATTACCTTTGAACGCATGGTAATCGCGGATAAAATCCTGGTGGGCATACGAACGCTTGTACACGACATGTTCTCTTATATTCTGGTTGGTATGCCGCTCCAATCGCCCCATCACGATATCGTAGTACTTTTCCCTCAACTCGTCATTATCTTCCAAGCCCGGTGCCAATGGAATGAGCACAAACAGGTTTTCCATGCCCTCAGGTGCGACAGAAGAATCGGTTACCGAGGGCACACTCACATAAAACAGGGGCTTGGAGGGCCATCGGGGTTCATCATAGATTTCGACGGCATGTGCGTGGAAATCTTCATCGAAAAACAGATTATGGTGGTGCAGGTTTTCCAACTTTTTCCCTACCCCCAGGTAAAAAAGCAGGGAAGAAGGTGCCATAACGCGTTTTTCCCAATACTTTTTTGAGTACTGACGATAGGGGGGCTCCAATACTTCCTGTTCAATGTGGTGATAGTCCGCACCTGCAACCAGTACATCGCAATCAAACGCCGCATCCTGCGTACATACCTGCGTAGCACGGCCACTCGTCATTTTGATTCGTTTCACTTCCTGCCCAAAGTGAAACGACACCCCTAATTCCTGTGCCAGCGACACCATGCCTTCCACGATTCGGTGCATACCTCCCATAGGATACCAGGTCCCCAGCTTGATATCTGCATAATTCATCAAACTGTACAGCGCGGGGGTATTTTCGGGGGTCGCGCCCAGAAAAAGTACGGGAAACTCCAATAATTGGATCAGCTTTTCATTTCGGAACAGCTTTCTCAAATAGCCCGACATGGAACTGAACATCTGGAGCTTGAAAAGGCTTTGCAAGATTCGGATATCTGCGAATTCCAGGATAGAGTGGCTGGGCTTGTGGACAAACTCCGCCATACCTACTTCATATTTGTATGCAGCCTCCTTTAGAAAACGCGTTAAGTTTTTGCTACTCCCGGGTTCATAGTGTTCGAACATAGCATACAGCTCATCCAAACTAGCCGGCACGCTCATTACATCGCCCTTACCAAAAGTGATGGTATAAGATGGGTCAAGGCGAACCAAATCGTAGTAATCTGATACTTTTTTGCCAAAAACGCCGAAGAAGCGCTCAAATACATCGGGCATCCAATAC
This sequence comes from uncultured Haliscomenobacter sp., assembly GCA_964607915.1. Classification (GTDB taxonomy): domain Bacteria; phylum Bacteroidota; class Bacteroidia; order Chitinophagales; family Saprospiraceae; genus JADJPL01. The sequence continues at coordinate 26,934 of CAZSMU010000032.1, read as the reverse complement.
CAGCTCGGCCCCATGTCAAATACGAACCCATCCGTTTTCATAACACGGGCGCGCCCGCCCGGCGTCGTATTTTTTTCCAGTACAGTTACTTCATATCCCACCGAAGCCAGGTGGCAAGCTGCCGAAAGTCCCGCGAAACCAGATCCGATGACTACAATTTTCTTTGCCAATCCAGGGAATTTTATGTGCGAAAGATGGATTCAAAACAGCACTTCCTGCCTTTTGTTTAAAAAGCAACGACGGATGTCGCCCAAATAGAAAAGGGTACCCGGCGCTGTAGCCCCAAGTGAAACCTAAATTTGCCCAAGGCCCCGGTATCCCCCTACTTTTCTGCTGTCCAGGCTGTGTACCCTCCTTTCAGGTCATAAATTTTCTTGAAGCCCATTTCTTTTAGGATGAGGCTAGCGTTGTGGCTCCGCCCTCCTCTTCGGCAATACACCGCTACCGGCTTGTTTTTATCCAGGCCGGCTACTGCTTCCTTGAAGCCCGCTGCTTCCACGTCTATATTGGCAGCTCCTTCGATGTGGCCTTGTGAAAATTCCCCCGGTGTACGTACGTCAACCAACTGTACCCCTTTTTTGTCTATCGCTTTTTTAAAGTCGGAAACTGCCAGTACCCGAACTGCGTCCGCACCCTTCCCTTTGGCACCTCCACCGGCCTGGCCGGTACAGGAAGCTACTACTCCAAAGAACATCAGCGCAAAAATCACCTTTTTCATAATCTACTTTTTTAAAAAAAACAATACTTATGTAAAATAGGAAAAATACGCAAATCGAATATCTATTTTTGCGTCCCCGCTTTGAGAAAAACCTAAAAGTACTCTTATTGGTTTTCTATCCGTGAAACAACAGGAACAACTACTCCATCTTTTCAAACAGGATTCTCGAATCCTCAAGATGCTGGGCGATCTACAAGACAATCCGGCGAGCCGCATCCTTTTATCTGGCATCGTTGGATCCCAGGATGCATTTGTTATAGCTGGTCTGTACAGCGCAAAGCCAGCCCCTTTTCTGATTATCGCAGAAGACCGGGACGCTGCTGCGTACCTGCAGAACGATCTCGCAGGTTTGCTGGAAAAGAAACCGGTTCATTTTTTTCCCGATTCTTTTAAAAGGCCCGGTTTCTTTGAGGAAATCAATCCTACTCATGTACAGATGCGGGCAGAGGTAATTCACTCCCTGGCCGTCAGCAGATCAGCGGGTGAAATCCTGGTCACCTACCCGGAAGCCCTCTTTGAGCAAGTCCTTTCTCCCAGTGTACTGCAATCCAATCGATTAGATATAGCTATAGGAGAGCAACTGAGCATAGAAGACATGAGTGCGTTCCTCGTGGATTTTGGCTTCTCCATGGAAGACTTCGTCTTTGAGCCTGGGCAGTTTTCTGTGCGGGGAGGCATCGTTGATATTTTTTCCTATGGCAACGAACTGCCCTATCGCATCGAGCTCTTTGACGTCGAGGTGGAAGCTATCCGCACCTTCAATCCTTTGACCCAGCTTTCCATGCAAAACATACAGCGGATATCTATCATCCCGAATATCAACAAAGGGTTCCATAAAAAAGATAAAGTCTCGTTCTTCAGCATTCTCCCGCCTGGAAGCATCATTTGGATAAAATCACCGGGCATGCTGTCGGATAAACTCGACGCTTGTTTTGAAAAAGCGGAGGCATTTGCCAAGACTATTTCTATCCTGGACGAGAGTGAAATTGCAGGGCTTTTTCGGGAAAAACCCTTTTTATCCTCTAAACAAGTATTACAGGACATTCTCAGTAAGCCACTGATTTCTTTTCAGCAGGGATTGCCGGGTATTTCCAGGACTATTTCTTTCAATACCAAGCCCCAGCCTAGTTTCAACCGAAACTTTGACCTGCTCATCCAGGCCTTGAATGACAACACGAAACAGCGGATTGAAAATTTTATTTTCTCCGATAGTGCCCGTCAGATTGAACGTTTTTATGCCATTTTTGAAGATCTAAACGCGCACGTTCAGTTCCAGCCTATACCCCAAACGATTCGGGAGGGCTTCACCGACCCCGACCTCAAAATCGCCTGTTACACGGATCATCAAATTTTTGAGCGTTTCCACCGCTACAAACTCCGCCAGGGCTTCAGTAAGGATCAGGCCCTCAGCCTTCGGCTGTTGCGAGATTTGCAGCCCGGTGACTTTGTCACGCATATTGACCACGGCATCGGAAAGTTCTCCGGGCTGGAAAAAATCAATATCAATGGCCATGTCCAGGAATCTGTGCGACTGATTTATAAAAACAACGACATGCTGTACGTCAGCATCAACTCCCTGCACAAAATCGCCAAATATACCGGGCAGGAGGGAACCCCGCCCCAGTTGAGCAAACTCGGGTCCGATGCCTGGAAAAACCTAAAAAACAAAACCAAAAAGAAAGTAAAAGACATCGCCGGGGAGCTCATAAAGCTGTATGCCAAACGCAAGGGCGCACCCGGCTTTGCGTTTTCTCCCGACGGCTACCTCCAGGCTGAACTCGAGGCATCTTTCATATACGAAGACACCCCCGACCAGCTCAAGGCAACCAACGATGTCAAGGATGATATGATGAAACCATATCCCATGGATCGACTCATCTGCGGGGACGTGGGCTTTGGAAAGACGGAAGTAGCCATGCGGGCAGCTTTCAAAGCGATTTCCGACGGAAAACAGGTCGCTGTGCTGGTACCCACCACCATCCTTGCCCTGCAGCACTATAAAACATTCTCCGAACGCCTCAAAGCATTTGATCTGCGCATTGATTTCCTGAATCGCTTCCGTTCGGCCAAAGAGAAAAAAGCCGTACTGGAAAGTCTGAAGGATGGAAAAATAGATCTTATCATAGGAACCCATGCGCTTTTGGGTAAAGAAGTAGCCTTCAAAGATCTCGGATTGTTGATTATTGACGAGGAACAAAAATTTGGGGTCAGCGCCAAAGAAAAATTGCGTACCCTCAAAGTCAACGTAGATACACTCACCCTGACCGCTACGCCTATACCCCGCACCATGCAGTTTTCTCTGATGGCCGCACGAGACCTATCGGTTATCCGCACCCCACCGCCCAACCGACAGCCCATCCATACCGAAGTTCGGCCTTTTGACGAAGCACTCATCCGAGATGCTATATACTATGAAGTAAACCGGGGCGGTCAGGTATTTTTTGTACATAACCGGGTCAAAAACCTCCCCGATATTGCCGCCATGGTACGCAGCCTCTGTCCCGACGTCTCTGTAGGCACCGCACATGGCCAAATGGACCCCGAAGATTTGGAACAAGCTCTGGTGCGCTTCATTGATCGGGAGTACGATGTCTTGATTTGTACAAACATCATCGAAACCGGGTTAGATATCCCCAACGCCAATACCATGCTGATCAATAACGCCCACCAGTTTGGCATGAGCGACCTACATCAGTTGCGGGGCAGGGTCGGCCGCTCCAATAAAAAAGCCTTCTGTTATCTGTTCAGTCCCTCATTGTCCACCCTGACCACGGATGCCCGCAAGAGACTCCGCACCCTGGAAGAATTTTCAGACCTCGGGAGTGGATTTCAAATTGCCATGCGCGATTTGGATATCCGGGGAGCGGGGAACCTCCTCGGTGCTGAACAGAGCGGGTTCATTGCCGACATAGGGTATGAAACCTATCAAAAAATATTGGAAGAAGCCGTTCAAGAACTAAAAGAAAACGAGTTCCGGGGCTTGTTTGAAGAGGAGCTCAACAAAAAATCATACCAGTACATACGCGACGTACAAATAGATACGGACGTAGAAATGCACATACCCGATACCTACGTCAGCAGTATACAAGAGCGCTTGAACCTATATACGGAACTCGATAAAATCGAACAAGAAGACCAGGTAGCCACGTTTAAAACACAGCTCCGAGATAGGTTTGGCAGGATTCCGGCACCTGTCAGCGAACTGTTTGAAGGGCTCCGCCTCCGCTGGTTTTGCCGCCGTTGGGGTATTGAGCGCATCATCTTAAAGAACGACAAGCTGCGCGCCTATTTCATCGAAAATCCACAGTCGCCATTTTACGAAAGCACGGCATTCAAGCATATCCTTGCGCAAGTAGCCAGCAGAGGTCCAAAAACCGGGATGGCGCTGAAACAGTCCGGAAACAAGCTCTTGTTGGTGAAAGACGAGGTACGGGGGCTCAAAAAAGCCCTGGAGGACCTGACAGTACTCCTGGAAGCTGATTGAGTTAGCGGACCGATCTAATAGATTTATTGCGAGGGGGATCATCAAGGGGTCAAAAATGCCCTTTTCTTCCCACCTCGCTGACCCCTCGCAGCAAGTCTAATGATTATGGAACAGCCGCAGTGCCTCTTCCTCCATACTTCTCATCCTGGACTGTTCTTCTTCCGACTTATCGCCAAAACCGCACAAATGCAATACGCCATGGGCCATGACCCGGGATAACTCTTCCTGGAAAGAGACTCCGTACGTCCGGGCATTTTCGCGAACGCGGTCAATACTGATAAAAACATCCCCTTCTATGGTCGGATAGTCCTGGTAGGGGAACGTTATGATATCGGTCAAGGTATCGTGGTGCAGGTATTCCACATTGAGCTTATGGAGATACGCATCGCTACAAAATATGAAGTTGAGAAAGGAGAGCAGGCCGCCGTGGTGATGCACGGTACGCTCGATCCAGGATTGAAAGACGATTTGGTCAGAGAGGGTAAAGTCAATATCTTCCGAGTAAAACCGGACAGGTTCTGAGGGTTCTTCCAGAGAATCCAGGTCAAAAAAGTCCTCTTCGTCGTGGCTCATAGTTTGAATTCCATTTCTACGGTTCGCCCATTGTCTTTGAAATGGATACAGTCTGAGAGTTCCCGCATGACCAGTACACCGCGGCCGCCGCATTTGGTGAGGTTTTCGGGTGCCGTGGGGTCTGGCAGGTTTTTATAGTCGAAGCCTCTGCCCTCATCGCTTACACAAATAGACAAGCAGTTGCATTGTTTCCGCAGGTGGATTTTGACATTTTTGGAGGCATCCTGTCTATTTCCGTGGACAATGGCGTTGGTAACTGCTTCGGTCAGGCTAATCAGTATATTGGGATACAAATCAGGGCTGATCCTGTACCGGGATACGATAGTATCCACATAGGTGCGTACTTCAGCCACGTTTTCCAGGTTCGACGGTAATTTTAACATAACCTTTTTACCTAAATCTTAAAAACCATACAAATATATGCCTATTGGGCTCGTCTGTCAAGGGCAAAGAAAGGTTCCTTGAAGAGCCTCGTTCGAGGTCTTATTTAGAGTTTCCCTTCAGCGTATTGAAATACCCTTCTACCAGTGATTTATAGTATGGCTTAAGCGTAGGGGACACCATTTTGTACTGTTCTACTTCTGCTTTGCGCTTTCGGATGTATTCTTCCAGAGCGGGGGGCATTTTTCGTTGGAGGTCTTTAGCGACTTCCGACTTCCGTTTTTCGTCGAATTCCTGTTGGCGTTCTGCTTCTTCATGTTCGAGGAGGCGGGACACGATGTCCTGTTGCCGCTTGAGCATTTCGTTTGTCAGGCGCTTGTTGACGAGATCTATTTCGGTTTTGTCCATTTGATCGATTAGTTCCTTAAGACCTTGATTACCCCCTTTGCCCTGTTCCTGGAGTTTCCGCTGTTTTTCCTGGAGTGCTTTGCGCATAGCAGCCTGTTTGGCTGCCATTTGGGCAAATTCTTTGGCGGAGGGGGTCTCGCCACCATTTTTCTGCATTTGGTCGCGCATCTGGCGCATTTCGTTGTTCAGCTTTTGCTGCCCTTCCGAGATTTTATCCTGGGGTTGCCCGCCTTTATTTTGAGGGACGGTACACATTTGCGCACCGGCCATCATCCGGGACATTTGCTGCTGCATCTGGTTCATGACTTCGCTGAGCATGAGGGCAAGGTCATTGAGATTTTTCATGGTGCGTTGCTGATGGTCAGCCGCCTGGAACTTGCGGCGTTCCTCGAGATCTTCCAGGCTATAGCGCATGTTTTCTTTGATATCCGATACTTTGGAAGTAATAAAAGACTCGATTTGGAATACCCGTTTCGAGAGTGCCTGGAGGCTATCTTCCACGAGGCGGAAATCGTCTTTTATTTTGAACTGTTCCTGTACCAGTTCCACATAGCGCGGCGTATTGATTTCCGTTTGCTCCATCTTTTTCACCAGGTCTTCCTGTTCAAAAGAGAGGCCTACCAGATTTTCGAGGAGCTGGCGCAGGGCCTGCATATCTTCCATCATCTGCTGCATTTCCCCGGATTGCATCTGCATTTGCATATTGTTGGACATCTCCTTCATTTTCTGCGCTGCATTTTTCTGCGACTGGGCGGCCTTCTGGTTTTTGTTTTGGTCCAGGTTCATTTTGCTTTCGTTGATATCCCTTTGGATATCCTGCATTTCCTCTTCCGGTTTACCGAGGTTTTTAGAGTTTTCCAGTTTCTCATTTTTCTCCTCGATTTCCTTCATGTCCTGTTTGAACTCTTGGAATTCTTTGTCTAAGGCTTCCTGTTTTTGCTGAAGTTCTTCTCGTGTATCCTCTCCTTTTCGGGTTTCTTCGCTCAGTTTTTCCTGTTTATCCCCTAGTTCGGAAAGTTTTTCCATAGCCTTATTCAGTTCCTGTTCCAGCTCGAGTTGTTTGAAGAGTTCGAGCAGGCGGTCGAGTTCCATTTCTGTTTCTTCATCCTGGGACTGCATTTTTTCCATCATATCCAGGGCCTCGTCCTTTTCCATTTTTTGGAGCATTTCCTCCAATTGCTCCATGAGCTTTTGCATCTCCTCGCTCATAGCTTCCTGGAAGAGTTTTTCGAGTTGTTCCTCCTTTTGCTCTACGGTTTCGCTCTGCTCCTCGGAGAGTTCTTCCTGGGTTTCGCGATTTTCGTCGAATGCTTTTTTAGCCTCTTCGATTTGTTTCTGCAGTTCTTTCTGCCTTTCGAGCAACTTTTCCAGCTCCTTTCGATTTTGCCAACTCAGTTCTTTTTCCTGGAGCAATTTTTCCCGCATTTTTTTCATCTGTTGCTGTACTTTCCGGGATTCTGAGAGGGCATCTTTGAGATTTTCCTTGATTTCGTCATCATTTTTCTCTGCGATGGCCTCAAGTTCTTTCACGGTAGGCATCGCATAGGACATGAGGTTTGTCCTGGAAGCTTTCGGGCCGCTGACTCCATCGTTGTCATAGACTTCGAAGTAGTAGATTACCTCATCCCCTGGGGAGAGACCTATATCGCGCAGATCAAAGGCATATTCGAACCCAGCCTGCTTACCGCCAGGACGGGAAATGGGTATATTGACCAATTCTTCCTGTTTGCCGCCCTCTTTTCGGATCCGGTAGTTGAAACTGATGCTGCGAAGGCCATAGTCGTCTGAACATTCCCCGACAAAGTACTGTACCCGCACATTGGAACTATCGAGGAAACGCTCTGCATTGATATTGGGATACTGGTCTGGGACTACCGTGATGGAATAGCCTACCGAGTCTCCTTTCGGCAGGTCTCGATTTGAAAAAAAGAGGCGATACAGTTCGTCCTTCATCACCTTACGAGAGAAGCTGAACAGCTCATCACCGAAGCGTTCAGCTGGCGAAGCAACCGTATTCCCAGAGAACCAAAGGCGGATTTCGTCTGTGTATTGCGCCTTGAATACCCAGTTGACCCGTGTACCCTGGGGCAGTATTAAGTCGCCTGTATTTTCCAGCGCTTCGTCTTTCCTGCCGATATAATCGGGATAATTCAATTGCACTTCGAAAGATGCCAGATTGGGTTTGCGCAGCACCTTGAGTTCGTATTTTCTGGATTCCACGCCGGCTGCCATAAGGCGGAACGACACGTCTTCCTGGACATTTTTGAACAGGTAGGAAAACGAGTCCACTCCCTCCTTTGACAATCTATACTGATACCCATTGATTTCAATGAACGCTTCGTTGGGAAGCTGGGTACCTTCGACCGCGATGGGCAGGGAAAAGTCTTCGTATTGAACTACCCGGAGTACTGCTTCGTCCAGTGCGAACGAGAAGGGAGCGGGCCTGAGAAACTCTTTGGAGTTGTAAATGAGCCGGTGAGCAGATTCCTGGATTACGCTGGGGGCAGCCAGCAGCAGTACCAGCAATACCAGCAGGGGGGGCAAGGCGTAGCGGAGGTATTTTTTATTTTGGTTCAGGTTGATGGCCGATTTAAACGGCAGCAAGCGGATTTCCTCGGTCTTTTGGTTGATTCCCGCCAGTATCAGTTCTGTTTCGCCGGATTGTTCAGATTGCTGTTTGAGTTGCAGGATATTCAGGAGCTTATCCTTGACGCCGGCGAAATGATCTCCAATAATGACTGCTGCCTGCTCGTGGCTGATGGCTTTCCCCAGGCGAAAATAGCGCAGCAACGGGTCCAGTACCCAGTACCCGAGGGCCAGGGCACTCGTTCCCACAAAGGAGAAAAAGAGAATCTTTCGGCTTGTCGTTCCGAAGTAAAAGAAGTACTCCAACAGGCTACCTGCCAGAAAGAGGCCGAGGATAAGTCCTATACTATACAAAGAGCCTTTCAGCAGGCGATTCACATAGTACTTCCGGATGAACTCATCCAGTTTCTGAATCAATAGTTGGTAGTTATTTTGAACAGCCATAGGAGGCAAATTTTACAGGCCTAAAAAATACGGGGTTCCCTTTGCGAACCCTTTATTTACGGGGTGTGGTGTCGAGCTGTTGATAAATAGACTTGAGTTCTGGATTCTTTTCGAAGGTTTTAATCTCTTCGATCATACGGCTCAAGTCGGATACCCTTTTATCTAAAACCGTTTTTTCGTTTGTCTGTTTGGCACCTTCGGCCTGTTCCATAAAAATACTCCGCAAATCATTGAGGGCCTTGGTCGCTCCCAACCGATGCCAGGGAGAATAACCCTCATCCAGGGCCATGGTGCGCAGGGTATTCACGGCCGCTGAAAGATAAGGCTCGCCGAGGCTGTACGCTACTTCCTGATAGTTTCCTATAAACAGGATAGCGTCGAAAGTATTGATTCTTTTAAAGTTTTTTTCAAAAAAGGCAAGCCGGCCCGCAAGGGGATTTTCTCGATATATTGTGCTGATTGCCAGTAAAATACTTTCATTTTGTTCGTTTTCCAATTTAGCGGCATACTCCAATCCGGCCTGGGGGTCGGACTGATGCAGTACTTCCAGGGCTACGCCTACGACGTTGAAAGAGGAGTCCTGCGTAAGGAGTTTTTTAGCCGATTCCAGTGCGAGACGCTCATTCAGTTCGCTCAGCCGTACCAAGGCGGAGGCGCGTACTTCGGAGTGCGCATCCCTTTCCGCCATTTCTTTTAGCAAATCCTCCATACCCGACGCCGTTTTTTCATCGAGGCTGCCAATAGCCATCGCGCGAATTACCCAAAAGGTATCCTTTGCGGCGAGAGGGAGTAGTTCTTTTACACGGGGGCTTTCCAGTTCGAGGAGATCGTTCAAGGCGCCGTAGCGATCCAGAAAGCGGGGGGCGTTTCGAAACTGGAAGACCAGTTCGTCCTCCGTTCGGTTGTCTTTGATTTCCGCCAACAGCATGTGCTCTGCATCGAAGTTGATCAGGTCTGGTCTTTGTGCTATAGGGAGCCGGATGGTTTGCACGCGCTCATTGACTCGGGCCGGATACCGGCTCACTTTTCCTGCCGCATAAATATCTATTTGAACCGGGAGGTCGAAGATGGGGGGATTCCGGTCCGGGTTTTGAAGTTGTTCTACCCGGATGAGTGCTTCCTTTGTATTTTCATCGTAGCCATACTGGATATCCAGCTCCGGATGTCCCTGGTTAAAGTACCACTGGTTAAAAAACCAGTTCAGGTCCTCGCCGCTCACCTCCTCCATTTCGAGACGAAGGTGGTGTGCTTCCACCGAGGAGAACGCGTATTTGGTGAGGTAGCGGTTCAGCGCTGTGAAAAACGCCTCATCGCCCACATATTTGCGCAGCATGTGCAAAACGGCACCGCCTTTATTGTAGCTATGCGCATCGAACATAGCTTCGTCGTTGTCGTACCCGAAATGGATCAGGGGGTGCATTTCCTCCGGGGAGGAAGCCAGATACCCTGCCCATTCCTCCGAGAGATGGAAATCGGCCGCATCGCGGCCATACTTATGTTCGAACCAGAGGTATTCGCTGTAGTTGGCGAATCCTTCATTCATGGTGAGGTTGGCCCAGCTTTCGCAAGTCACCAAATCCCCAAACCAGTGATGGAACATTTCGTGTGCGACGATTTTATCGTTGGGGTCATCAATCAGATCCCGGCTGTGTTTTTGGATGAATTCGCCAAATACGACAGCCGTGGTATTTTCCATGGCCCCGGACACATAATCCCGCACGATGATTTGGGAGTACTTCTGCCAGGGGAAGGGCACTCCGAGCTTATTGGAAAAAAACTCCAGCATCTCCGGGGTGTGGCGAAAGATATCGCGGGCCGAGGCGGCGTAAGCTGGTTCCACATAATAGGCGATTTCTTTATCCCGCCAGGAATCTTTTACGACGGCAAAGTCGCCGATGGCCAGCATAAACAGATAGGGTGCGTGGGGCATGTCCATACGCCAATAGTCCGTTCGCATCCCGTTGGGGCGTTTCTCTTGTGAGACCAGTATCCCGTTGGAAAGCGTTTTATAGATATCCGGAACCGTCAGGAACATTTCCTGAGTACAGCGTTCGTTGGGTTGGTCAATGACCGGGAACCAGCGGGAGTTCCAGGATGTTTCTCCTTGGGTCCATATTTGGGTGGGCTTTCCCTGTTCTTCCCCCCTTGGATTGATAAAAAACAGGCCCTGGTCGGAGGTGATGGCACTGCTCCCCCCTTCTGCTTTGGGCCTGGCGACATATTCCAATTCGACCTGATAGCGCTCGTTGCGGTTGAACGCTTTTCCCAAATCAATAGTGATGCGTTCGCCATTGTAGTCGTACTGGAGTGCTTGCTGTCGGCCCGGAAGACCGACGTACTTCCATTCAAAGCCTTTCGCGTCCAGTACCAGCGATTGAGCGGGGTGAAAATAGGGTTTCAAATCCAGTACGGCCCGACCGTACACTTCTTCCTTTTCAAAGTTGAAACCCAGTTCGAGGCGCACATGCAGCAGGTCGTGTGTTCTTTTCCCACTTGGGTTGTACACCGGCAGGCTATATTCTTCCTGCGTTCTGAGGGCATTGGGTTTCGGGACTTCCACCTGGATAGTATCCAGCGTGCGTTGTTCCAAGCCGCTCTTCCCATCCTTTGCCATTTGGGTGGGAGCAGCACAGGCGGCCATTAGGAAAGCACAGGCACTAATAATCAGCGAGGTCTTGTTCATGTTAGATAAGAGAATTTTTTGTCCATTACCACGGAACCTATACCCGACACAATATCCTCTAAGCCGGGAGCGTCGGGCAAGAATCGGACTTATCGCAAGAGGGGCTATTCAGAGAGGCAACCAGGCTCTTTTTTTCCTCCCCGCTGACCCCTCACAACAAGTCTACTTTTTATTTCTGTATCCGGATGATGCTTTCGCACTATTATTTTTCCGGAGATATTGCATTCAGAAAATCCTCCAATAGCTTGTTAAAGGTTTGCGGATGCTCCATCATGGGGGCGTGTCCGCACTCCTCGATAAAAAACAAGTGGGCATGGGGAATGAGTTCCTTGAATTTTTCCCCCACAAAAGGGGGCGTTATAATATCCTGCTTGCCCCAGACCAACAAGGTGGGTGCCTTAATTTCGTGAAGTTTGTCAGAGAGGTTGTGGCGGATTGCAGATTTTGCAGTGGCCAGTACCCGGATCGCCTTATTGCGATCGTTTACCGTATCAAACACCTCATCTACGAGTTCTTTTGACGCCATTTCCGGGTTATAGAAGGTCGCTTCCGTTTTTTGCTTGATGAACTCATAGTTGCTACGGGGGGGAAAGCTGCTGCCCATAGCGTTTTCGAATAACCCCGAACTACCGGTCAAGATGACAGAAGCAATCTTTTCAGGATGCGCGAGCGCAAAAAGTATAGCGATATGTCCTCCCAGTGAATTGCCCAATACGTGGACTTTTTCAAAGCCCATGTATTCCACAAATTCCGACACGTGCTCTACGAGGCCGGAAACGGATACTTTGCGCAGCGGCATTTCATACATGGGGAGGATGGGCACTACCACATTTCGCCTGGCACCAAAGTACGACAGGATATCTTCGAAGTTGCTCAATGCTCCAAAAAGCCCGTGTAGAAGCAGGAGCGGCTCTTTGTCCTCCCCTGTTGCTATAAATTTAAACTTCCCTTCTGAACGAATTGCGTATTCCATCTAGTTTCCCCCATGGCACGCGCTTTGCGCAATGCCTTTATAAATGACATGAAATAAAACCCTTTTGCAAAAGTAGCTTTTTTCCCCATAAGAGCGTATTCAGGATTTTCCCGCCCGTTCAAAAATGGTTCGTTATTCGCTATTTC
>CAZSMU010000032.1:0-14438 GCA_964607915.1 uncultured Haliscomenobacter sp. | reverse complement strand
GAGCGTATTCAGGATTTTCCCGCCCGTTCAAAAATGGTTCGTTATTCGCTATTTCTCATCTTTTTGAAGGGAGGCACCCCTGCTTACGCTCATTAGACTCGTTGCGAGGGGAGTCATCGAAGGATTAGAAAGGCCCTTTCCCTCCTCGCTGACCCCTCGCGACAACTCTAATAATTTTGGTATTATCTTTGTATAATTCAGAAAATATACATTGTTTTGCAATGGATTAAAAAAACGCCAAAAATATTTTCATTAATCAAATTTTTACAAACATGCGTCTCGTACTCAAATCGCTGATAGTACTGCTTTCCCTGGGCCTTGTCTCCTCTTGTGTTTCCAAGAAAAAATACGATGAGCTGGCTGCCAGCAAACAGCAGAGCGATGCTGCCCTCGCCGATACCCAAAAGCGCGTGAAGGCCCTCGAACAGGACAACAGCACCCTCAAATCTGAAATGGAAGCCGAAAAGACCCGCCTCAATGGGGAACTTTCCAGCCTGCGCAAAGATTTGGACGCCACGCGCGGCCAGATGAGCTCTGTTCAGGAAAAACTGAACATGACCCAGGCAGAACTCAATAAAATTAAGGATGAAATCAACGGCATCTTTGCAGCGTACGAAAAAAGCGGCCTGAAGCTGGAAGAACGGAACGGTTCATTCTACGTAATGACCTCTCCGATCAACTACCGCAGCGGCTCTTACAGCCTCACCAAGGCTGAAAAGCAGGCCCTTGCAGAGCTCGCCATGACGCTGAAGAACAATCCCGCCGTCAAAATCCAGATCGAAGGCCACACGGATAACGTGAAAGTCAACCCCGGCGCTTCGTATCAGGACAACTGGGAACTCTCCGCACGCCGTGCCTTAGCCGTAGTTCGCGAACTGGTAAAGAAAGGTGCTTCCCCGAGCCAAGTTTCTGTAGCCGGCCGTGGCGACACCATGCCCAAAGCAGAGAATACCTCCAAAGATGGCAAAGCTCAAAACCGCCGTACGGAAGTAAAAATCGATCCCGCCCTCAAAAGCATCATGGACGCTGCTAAGAAAAATTAAGCGCCCTCCCTTGTAAAGTTCGTACAAGGCAAAAAAAAGCCGGTCCAAAAGATGGACCGGCTTTTTTTTGCCTTGTACGAACCTCTTCTTATCGTTTCACGATGGTAAAGACTCGGTCGTATCGCAGACCGGTAAATATGCCTATCGCGTTGGCGGTGCCCTTGAGGTTGGATAAAATCGTACTGGGCTGGGCAAAAGGGTTTCCATTGGAAGAAACAGCGCCCTGTACACTTTGCAGATACCGAAAATAAGGCTCTTCAAGGTGGTAAATCGTATTGATGAGCGTATCCCCTTCTGCAAAATCATAGCCGGTACCAAAGACAAATACGTCCTGTACAAAACGGTCGTCAGACGAGAAATCCTGTTCGGGAATACGATTCAGGTTGCCTCGGTGCAATACCCTGCGATAGTAGTTCACCTCGCCTGGTCGGTCGGTAAAATAGGTCAAAGCCCTTGCCAAGGTATCTTTTTCTTTGAACTCTACCACTACGCTGTCTATACCTACCCGTACCGGAATACGCGCACTGGCTTCTATTGTTCTTCCGTCGGCCGTCAGGATATCGAGGTAAAACGCCTGGGTGGTGTCCAGGGGCACTGTCTCCGGGGAGAGATAGTTGTAAAAGCGCTGGCTCTCCGGATCTACGCCCAGGCGGTTAGTCAGTTTGATCGTCTTGTTGCCCTGCCGGATACTGACTTGTGCCCCGTTGACCAAAATCCCCTGCAAGTATGCCAATACACTATCCGGTTTGCCCGGCAACAGGTCGAAATAAGCCGTGCTGCGGGTAAGGGTGAGGCGATACGGTTTCCCCGGTTCCAGATAACATTCCAAAGCGATCTGGCCCCCGTACTCCGGGAGTTCGATTTCGATTTCTTTTTCCAGGTTGCACGCAACCAACAAAGGCAGCAACAGCCAAAGCGACTGCTTCCAGAAGCCCGTTCTCATAGCACTTCGTTTTAAAATTTAAAATTCCAGGTAAACGCGGGGAGGATTGGGAACAAAGACACCTGCTTTGCCTTAACCCCCAGAGGCACATTCAAGCCGACTCCGTTGTCGTCTTGATCCTCTGCGAATACAGGGTCCAGATATATGAAAAATACGTTCCGCCGATCGTATGCATTCACGATACTGAGCGTCAGGTCGCTTTCCCCCCATTTCGGAAAGAACCGACAACTCAGCCCCAGGTCCAGACGATGATAGTCCGGCAGTCGGAAATTATTGCGGTTCTCATATACGGGAACTACCGACTGGCTCGTTGACCCGGCCACATCCTGGAAAGTAAAACGTCCGGAGGGCAGCCAGCGCAGGTCGCCTGAGCCATAGACGAAGGTTCCCGACGCCGTCCACCTCCGGTTGATTTCCCAGAATAGCACGACCGACAAGTTGTGTCGGCGATCGTAGATGGGGGAGAAAGCACCCTGCTGCAAAAAGACGCGCTTTGGGTCCAGGGGGCTGAAATTTTCCCGGAAGACCCTCGCCAGGGTATATCCGATCCAACCGGTCAGCGGGCCTTGTTTGCGTTCGATACTAAATTCTGCACCATACGCCCTGCCCTGTCCGATGGCAAATTCATTTTCCAGGTTATCGTTCACAAACAACTGCGCTCCATCTACAAACTCCAATTGGCGATCCATCCTTTTATAGTAGGTTTCAAATTCCAACTGCCAACCGGGGGCAGGGAGAAAGGTCAGTCCCAGGGCTACTTGTTCGGAGGATTGCGGGCGTACCCTTTCTGTGGACGGGAACCAGACGTCTGTCGGCAACGCGACCCCTGCATTGGCCACGAGGTGCAGGTATTGGTACATCCGCGCATAGCTCGCCTTTAGCACCGCCTTGTCGGAAAGCTGAAAGCGTCCCGAGAAACGCGGTTCGAGTCCGGCATAGCTTTTTCCATCCGTCAGGAATCCGCTCAACCGAAGCCCACCCTGAAAGGAAAGCCGGTCGGATACCGTCCAATCGTCTGAAAGATATCCCCCCCATTCCAGCGACTGGTAGTCCCGGCCTGCCGAAAACGACACGGCCCCGTCGTCGCTGCCTGCCCGGAGGCGTCCTACCGTAAAAACATGCCGTATAGCCTGCGCGCCAAAGCGAATTTGATGGGTATTGTTCAGCGCGTAGTAGAAGTCCGTTTTACCGCTGACATCCTGTATGCGCGACCCCAGACTGGAACTGAATCCAGTGAGGTCGTTTCCGATTTCGTACTGATAGTCCGAGAACGTAACCGTTGTGTTGGAAAAAAGACGGGGTGAAAAAACATGGTTCCAGCGCATGGTACCCGTAGCATTGCCCCAGTCGAAGTTAAAGGCAAAATCCTCCCCGGGGAAGCTGAAGCGATCCCGGCCGAAATATGCACTTATATACAGGCGATCCTTTTCTCCCAGATGAAGATTGACTTTGCCATTCAGATCGTAAAAGTAATAATTGGGTATCGGGTTGGCATCCGAATTGTTTCTTGCCTGGGCCTCGTTGATACCGCGGGTAAACAAATCCACATAGGTTCTCCGGCCCGACACCATAAAGGAGGAACGGTCTTTTTGGATGGGCCCTTCCAGGGTGAGCCGGGATGCCAGCAACCCGATGCCGCCGGCCCCGGAAAAGCGCTGGTTGTTGCCATCTTGCAGGCGTACATCAATGACCGAGGATAGGCGGCCACCGTACTGCGCGGGGAAGCCCCCTTTATACAGTTTCAAGTCTTTTACAGCATCGGTATTGAACGTGCTGAAAAACCCGAAGAGATGACTGGGGTTATAGACGACCGCCTCATCCAGAACAATGAGGTTCTGGTCGCTGCCTCCGCCCCGCACAAAAATACCGGAAACCCCTTCTCCGCCCGAGGGAATGCCGGGCTTTAGCTGGATAGCTTTCAGAATATCGGTTTCACCCAGCAACACCGGAATCATTTTCACCTCTTTGGCACTTAGCACTTCCGTGCTCATCTGGGTACTCTCAAACACTTCCCTGAACCCGTCGGCTACCACATCCACTGCTTCCAGTTCCACGCCCGGAGTCAGGTCAATGTCGAGCCGCAGGTCAGAGCGGAGCAACAGGCGCTTCACCAGGGATTGGAACCCGACGAAGCTGAAGGATACCTCTACCGAGTCGCCTGCCGGCACCGTAAGGGAATAAAAGCCATATTCATTTGAGCTGGTACCCGCGCCGGACGCAGGTAAAAGCACGGATACCCCCGGCAGCGTTTCCCCGTCTTCGGATGACCGAATAATACCGCTGAGGCGATATACTTGTTGCGCAAACAGGAACGGGCCGGTCCAGAGGACCAGAGCAATAGCTATAGACCAATTTTTCATAATGTGGTGGAGTGTGCCCTTAGTTCAGGAGAAAAGGGGCGACCAGTTGAAATTCGGGTATAGACACAGAGAAGGTATCCCCTGTATCACAGTTCAGCATTTGATATGCACCCTTCATTTTGCCGATGCCGGTTTGAAGGTGTGTCCAGGAGACGTACTGATGAGTCTCTCCTGCATTGAGGACTGGCTGTCGGCCGATAACGCCTTCCCCTTCGATTTCGCGAACGACCCCGGTTGATTCATGGATATGCCAGTGCCGTCTCAGGAGTTGCACGGTTGCGTCGCTTAGGTTCTCGATGGTGATGCGGTATGCGTAAATAAACTTATGCTCCAAAGGATTGGAATAGTTGGGCTGATAAGAACACTCAACCCGGACCTGAATGCCGTTCGTGGTCATACTTTCCATGATACCCTGGATGTCTGTTTTAATCAGGAGGGAGCGAGCCAGTTGCGGACTACCTGTTCTGCTTCCAGCACTGCTTCATCCAATGCATCATTAACCAGCACATAGTCAAATTTGTTTTCAAATTTGAGCTCTTCTTCTGCTTTTGCCATTCTTTCCTGCAATGTTTTCGGACTTTCTGTCTTCCTGCCTTCCAGGCGCTGGAACAAAACCTCTTTAGAAGGTGGTTTGACAAAAATAGCCAGGCTGTTTTCGGGATAAGCCTCCTTGATACGAAGGGCTCCCTGCACGTCCACATCGAATACGATATCCTTTCCCAGAGCCCAGAGGCGCTCCAGCTCGCTTTTCAGCGTACCGTAGAATGTACCGGGGTACACCTCCTCCCATTCCACGAAATCGCCGGCTTCCACTCGCTCTTTGAAGGCAGGAGGGTCCAGGAAGTAGTAGTCTTTGCCTTCTGTTTCGTAGGCGCGGCAGGATCGGGTAGTAGCAGATACGGAGAAGGAGAGCTGATCAAAAATTTCCAGTAGGCGCCGAACTATAGTGGTTTTCCCCGCCCCGGAGGGAGCGGCGAAGAGAACGAGTTTTCGCATGGTTTACAGGCAATTTGCAATTTGCTCTTTGATTTTCTCTAATTCGTCTTTCATCACCACCACCCTCTTTTGGATTTCCGAAGAGTAGGCCTTGGCGCCCAGGGTGTTGATTTCCCGGCCGATTTCCTGGGCTATGAATGCCAGTTTTCTACCCTTTTGGGAAGCGTTCACCCCCAGTTCGTCCAGATAGTACTGGCAATGCTGTCCGAGTCGCAATTTTTCCTCGGAGATATCGATTTTTTCCAGGTAGAACAAAATCTCCTGCTCGAACCGGTTTTCATCCACCTTATCTCTGCCGAGATACTCTTCCAGATTTTGGTAGATTCTTTGACGGAGCTTATCCACGCGCTCCATCTCGAAAGGAGCTACTTCGAGCAGTTTTTCGCGGATAATGGCTATTCGGTGGAGCATATCCTTTTCGATTACGGCGCCTTCTACTTGCCGGAATTGCTCGAAGGCTGCGATTGCGTCGCCCATCAACTGTTGTACGACGGTCCATTCCTCTTCGCTGACCGCCCCCCGCACGTTGGCCACGACATCGGGCAGTTGGAGTACAGACTGGACGATATCGCCGGGGGCGATGGTGAGTTCATCCATCAACGCCTTGATTTCCTGATAGTATTTCCGGAAAAGAGGCCCATTGATGGCGGGGGCGTCATCGGCCTGCATATCCTGTATATCCAGGGTAAATTCTATTTTTCCCCGCTCCAGGCGATCGCTCAGGATGCGCCGGATTTCGTGTTCCTTTTCCCGGTACACCTGCGGCGTCTTGATCCGGATATCGGTAAACTTGCTGTTGAGAGAGCGTATCTCTATGGTGAAGTTTTTATTATGCAGCGATTTGCTAACCCGGCCAAAACCGGTCATGGAAAATAGCATGGGAATCCATTGATTTTATAGTGGAATGGCAAATGGTATTTCAACGCGCAATACGCCCTTTCGGTTTGCGCCGTTAAATATAGGCAAACTTATTAGAGGGCGTAATTCAAAATGCCGCAGTAATGGTGTATTTCCCGAATGTTTTCCGGATAGACAGCGATATTTTGAATCACACCCTTGTTAGACTTGTCGCGAGGGGAATCCGCAAGGGGTCAAAAAGGCCCTTTTCACCCACCTTGCCGAGCCCTCGCGACAAGGCCAACTACAGGCTAACAAGGCCTATGCGGGCATCCCCAAAGTGCCCTCATACCCCTCATTTTCCTAATCATTTGAATATTAACCCGAATCAAAAAAGAATTTTTACGTTTTCTTTAGTATTATCCAAAAAATTCAGAAATTTGCAATTCTTTAAAATGTCGATTTAAATCATAATTGTCTATAAACCAAATACATAACGATGAGAAAAGCTGATCTCGTTGCCGCGATATCCGAAAAGACGGGGGTTCCTAAGGTAGATGTGCTGGTCGCTCTGGAAGAGTTCTTCAAAGAAGTGAAGGGTTCTCTTTCCCATGGGGAAAACGTTTACATTCGGGGTTTCGGCAGTTTCGTCATCAAGCGCAGGGCAAAGAAAATAGGTCGGCATATCAAAAAGAACGAAGCCATTGAGATCCCTGAACACTTCATCCCTTCGTTCAAGCCCGCCAAAGTATTCGTTGAGCAGGTCAAAAGCCAGGTCTTCTCGATGCCTAAGGATTCGAGCGACGAGGACGACGAGTAGTATCTCCACAATCTAAACCATCTACATGACCAGGCTCCAAATCGGTTTTATCGGTTCAGCAATTGCTCTGACACTGGGCATGTACGCAGGTTGTGAAACGGTGCCCCGAACGTTTAAAGACCTGGAAAAGTCCAGGTCCTTTTCTATTGAACAGACGGACATAAACGTGCTTTTGGCCGAAGCCAAAGAAAATCTTTCCGCTACAAGGGTAGCTTCTTTCGAGGAAATCGAACGTTCCCTGGAGCAACTGCCTGCGGATGACCGCTCAAGGATCAAGTTACTGGAGCAGCTTTCCGGCCAGTGGTTTGAAGAGGGCGGATATGGTATATCCGGTTATTACGCTCAGCAAATTGCTGAAACCCTTCAGACGGGCGAGAGCTGGGGCATTGCCGGGGCTACGTATGCTATCGGGATTCAGCGGAGCGAAGCCGAAAAAACCAAAGCGTATTGTACTGGCCGTGCTGTTCAAGCTTTTGAAAATGCAATCTCCCTGGAGCCGGAAGAGTTGTCGCACAAAATCAACCTGGCTTTGATTTATACCGACCGTCCGCCACAGGACAATCCGATGAAAGGGATTTTGATGCTCGTCGATCTGGACAAAACCTTTCCGAACCAACCGGGGGTCCTCTTTCACCTGGGCCGTCTCGCCTTGCGCACCGGTCAGTATGAAAAGGCCATTGCCCGACTGGAAAAAGCCATCGCCCTGGATCCCGAGCGCACCGAAGCCTTCTGCCTTCTCGCCCAAGCCTACTCGGAAACGGGAGAGCAAGAGAAGTCGGATGCCGCCCAAACCCGCTGCGAAACCAATATTCCCCCAAAAGAGGGGGTACAATAGGCTGATTTCGAGGAGTCTGTAAGGTGTACAAGAGAGTCTTTTGATCCCTTGGTGACTCCCCTCGTAAACAGTCTGATAAACTTTATCGTTTTATACTCATAAAATCAAACGCATATGCCATGTGGTAAGAAGCGTAAGCGCCATAAAATCGCTACGCACAAACGCAAAAAACGCCTGCGCAAGAACCGCCATAAGAAGAAAAACCGGTAGTCATTGTTCAAATGCCTTCGGAAGCACTTGTTGTTCCCTGGTAACTTTTTAGGCAACACGTCCAGTGTAGCAGCGCCATGTACGACAAGGGCAGGGTCTTTGGGAGCCACCTGGTGAACAAGATGGGTACGTCTCGTTCACCAGGTGGCACCAAGCGTTTAAAGACAATAAGATGGGTTGGCTCCGAAACGGAGAACCGGCAATCATCCGATGCCTCTGTTCGGCCTGTTTGTTGGCCTGTACTGCGGCATTCTTTTGCCGGGAAATAAGGCCTGCTTTCCCCCTTCGTAAAAAGTCTGGTGTGTCCCTGCTCTTGACCAAACGGCGGGTCTATGACCTGCTCCAAAAATCTCATGACCAAACCCCGTAAAGATTTGAGCTTTTTCCACTGCAGATTGCGCTTCGCACCTTTTTTCCCACTGGCCGTTACGCCTCAGGAATGACCTTCCCGGGCACTAAATCTATTTTGCTGTGGATAAAGAACTCATCATTTATTCTACTCCCACAGACGTCGAAATTGCACTTCTGGAAGACTCCAAGCTCGTAGAGCTCCACTACCAGAAGACCAATACCAATTTTACCGTCGGGGATATTTTTTTAGGCAGAATCAATCGCTTGATGCCTGGGCTCAATGCTGCTTTTGTCAACATTGGCCACAAAAAAGATGCCTTTCTGCACTATACGGATCTCGGCCCCAAGCTGCGTTCCCTCCTCAAATTCACCAACAGCGCCGCAGCCGGCTCGCTCAGCTCCTCCAGCCTCGACCATTTTCAAATCGAACCGGAAATTGTCAAAACCGGCAAGATTGACCAGGTACTGAGTAAGCGGCAGCAAATCCTGGTACAAATCCTCAAAGAGCCTATCTCTACAAAAGGCCCCCGCCTGAGTTGTGAAATCACCATACCCGGCAGGTTTCTCGTACTGACTCCTTTCACCGATATCATCGCCGTATCCAAGAAAATCGCCAGCCAGGACGAGCGCAAACGGCTCAAAACCTTGATAGAGAGCATACGGCCCAAGAACTTCGGCGTCATCGTACGCACCGCCGCAGAAGGGAAAAAGGTGGCCGAACTCCACGAAGAACTCACGCTGATGTACCAGAAATGGGACGAGATGTTCAGCAAAATGGTCAATGCGAACGCCCCGGTCAAACTGCTCAGCGAACTCGATAAAACGTCCAGCATATTGCGGGACTTGCTCAGCGACTCCTTCAACCGCATCGTCGTAGACGACCGCGACCTGTACCAAAATATCCGGACCTTCCTGGCGTCCATCGCCCCCGACCAGGTGGATATCGTATCGCTGTACAAGGGCACCAAGCCCATCTTCGAAGCCTACGGCGTCACCAAACAGATCAAATCCTCCTTTGGGAAAACGGCCACCATGCCGAGCAGCGCCTACCTGGTCATCGAACATACCGAAGCCATGCACGTCATTGATGTCAATAGCGGGCATAAAATCGGAAGTACCAGCGCCGACGACGCCGTGCTAAAAGTCAACCTCGAAGCAACGGAAGAAATCGCCCGCCAGCTCAGGCTCCGCGATATCGGTGGTCTCATCATCGTCGACTTCATCGACATGAAAAACCCGGACCACAAAAAAGAGCTGCTCCGAGCCATGCGCGAAGCCATGAAAAAGGACCGGGCACAGCACACCGTCCTCCCCCTGAGCAAGTTTGGCTTGATGCAAATCACGCGCCAACGGGTGCGCCCGGAAGTCAAAATTGATACAACGGAGGTATGCCCGACCTGCAATGGTTCCGGCAAGATGAACGCCCCCATCCTCACTATAGACGATATTCAAAGAGATCTGGTCTATATCCGCCAGTCCCGCCCAAAGTCAAAACTGA
Source organism: uncultured Haliscomenobacter sp. (assembly GCA_964607915.1). Classification (GTDB taxonomy): domain Bacteria; phylum Bacteroidota; class Bacteroidia; order Chitinophagales; family Saprospiraceae; genus JADJPL01. The sequence goes on along the minus strand of CAZSMU010000032.1, from coordinate 4,545 downwards.
AACTCGTCGTCCATCCTTTTGTGGAGGCCTTCCTGAAAAAAGGATTCCCCAGTATCCAATGGAAATGGTACTTTGAGCACTTTAAGTGGATCAGCGTCAAGGCCGACGCCAACTACCACCTGACCAAGTACCAGTTCTTCGACCGAAACGACGATGAAATCCGCCTGAACTCCTGATTTTGCCGTGTAAACGGCAAAATCAGGGATACTCCCTTTTCAGGACATAGGGCAGGCGCAGGTCTTGCAACCGTACGTCAGTATCAGTATAGTGCCAAAAATTAACCACAAAATAATATTGTGGTAGTATCTATTCTTCCCGGTTATCATACTTTTGCCGCTTATTTTTATGCAATATGGCAAAAAAAAAGATATTGGTTGCCCCTTTGGACTGGGGCCTTGGTCATGCAACCCGGAGCATCCCGGTCATTCAGGGCCTGCTGGACCGGGGCGTGGAAGTCATGCTGGCTTCCAACGGACGGCCTTTGTCTTTGTTGAGAAAGGAATTCCCGCAGCTCGAATCGCTGGAATTCCCGCCCTATGACGTGCGCTACCCCACCCGGAGCATCTACTGGAATATCGCTACGCAAATCCCCCGCATCGCGAAGGCCGCTGCATTCGAGAACCGTATAGTAGCCGATTTGACGGAAAAAAAAGGATTGGACGCCATTATTTCCGACCATCGCCTCGGGTGTTACAACGCCCACATCCCCTCTATCATCATCGCCCACCAGCTGCACCTCAAAGTAGCCCACGCCGTTATCCAGTACCCGGTGCGCAAAATCCACTACGGGCTGCTCCGGCAGTTCCAGGCCTGCTGGGTGCCCGACTGGGAAAACCCGGCGCATAGCCTGGCGGGTACCCTGGACCATCCGGCTTTGCAAAGCCCCCCTACCCGCTATATCGGCCCCCTGTCGCGGCTCGGAAAAGTACAGGCAGCGCCTAAATACGACATCCTGATGCTTCTATCAGGGCCGGAACCACAGCGCACCCGACTGGAGCGCACCCTTCTGGAACAAGCGGCCGGGCTGAAGGAACGCATCCTGCTGGTACAGGGAAAAACAGATGCAGAACTCCCGGAATCCCAGAACGGAAACCTGACCGTCCTGCCCTACCTCACCTCTAAGGACCTGGAAATAGCCCTTGCCGAAAGTCGCATCGTCGTGTGCCGCTCCGGGTACAGCACTCTGATGGATCTCGCCGCCTGCGGGAAGAAAGCCCTGCTGATTCCCACCCCCGGGCAGACCGAGCAGGAATACCTGTCTGATTACTTGTGGCAAAAACGCTTCTTCCTCTCCCGACAACAACACCAGGTCAACCTGGCACAAGACATAGGGGAAGCACTGGAATATCCGGGATTTCCGGAGAACCCGCCCGGGAGATCCCTGCTGGACAGTGCGTTGGACGATTTATTGGCGCAAATCGGGGCGTGATTTTCTACTGGTTATTGAAAGCGCTCATCGTCAAGGAGAGCCCGATGGCACCAAAGCTCTTGACGATTTCCATGGAAACAGCGAGTACTTCGGGGAGTTGTTTTTTTTCCTCATCCGTCCATTTGCCCAGTACGTAGTCCGCCTGCCGGCCTTTGGGGAAATCGTTCCCTATGCCTATCCGAAGGCGGGCATAGTCATTCCCACCCGTACACTGGTCAATGTCTTTCAATCCATTGTGCCCACCGTCGCTGCCTTTCCCGCGCAAGCGTTGCTTTCCGAAGGGGAGATTGATATCGTCGAGGACGACCAGGAGGTTTTCTTTGGGGATGCCTTCTTTTTGCAGCCAGTACTGGACAGCCTTCCCGCTGCGGTTCATATACGTCGAAGGCTTCAGCAGCACGAAGGTCCTGCCTTTGTGCTTCACCCGGCAAAGAGCGCCAAGAGTGGCGGTCGCAAAGGTCTCTCCCGCTACCTCGGCCATGGCCTCCACTACCCGGAAGCCAATGTTGTGCCGGGTGTCCTCGTACTCCTGCCCGATATTGCCGAGGCCCGCTATCAAATATTTCATGGTTGGTTCTGTATAAAAAGTCCCTTTACAATAAGTCAATCCGAGCTATCCTGAGTTTGCCGCGACGCTCGCTGGGCACCAGGATGCGCTGGGGGCTCGTCTGCACGGCATCCCTGAAGCGTATGCGCAGTTCCAGCCGCTCCGTGCTCAAGATACTGTTTCGGTCGTAATCGCCCGTGCCGCGGAGCACGTATTCGCTCACTGTGTTCTCCAATTTGATTTCGTCGTTGAACACCAGCCGGAGGTAGGCGGGGGTTTTGAACAGGAAATAGGAGGAATAGGCTCCCTCGTCGTCCTGGGAGTACTGTTTTTTATGCAGCACACAAGACCAGTGGGGTTTTGCATCCGGATGGACAGCGATGACGAACACATCGTCGTAGAAATAGTCCACGATGTTGCGGTTTGCGTTGTCGAAAGCCATGCTCCGGTTCACGGTGGTCATGCGGCGATAGTAGTTTTTCGTTTCTTCTCCGATGATCAGCAGGCCTCCGTCGCGGCGCAGCACCAAATCGCGCACCTCTATCTCTTCCAGGCTGCGGTGGTTGTTGCGCATTTCTTTGCCGGCAACCCGTTCGACCAGGTCTTCTTCAAAGGGGTAGAACTGGAGTTTTGCCTGGCTGGCATCTTCCGGCACGAAGAGTGCGAAGTAGCCTTCGGCGCGCTCCACGTTTTTTTCGGCATAATACCCTCCGCCACAAAGCCTCCGGTTGAGGTTGTCGTAGGCAAACGCGACGTCGTAGGTCGTTTTTTCCCGTATCGGCACCGTATAGCGCTTGACCTCGGCTTCGCCGGGTGAGAAGCGGAACAGTTCATAGCGGTGCCGGTCCCGTCGGCTGTGGAAGTGGTCTTTCTCCATGACCACGTGCATCCCTCCCTGGTTATCCAGCAAAAGATGCAGTTCATCTTCCGCTTCGTTGTAGTCCATGTCTTGAAAACGAACATCCCACAGCACCTTCATAGAGGCATTATCGAAAGCGATGGCGCGGAAGACCCCTTCGCGCTCCGGGTACAGGAGCAGCGTCCTGGATTTGTCTTCTGAAACCACAAATTCAAATTCGGGGGTGGTGAACAGGAAGCCCAGGTCGGTCAGCAATACCGAATCGCGCAGGTTGGCGGAAGCATCGTAGCGCGCTGCCTTGACGAAGGTGCTGCCCCTTTCCCGGTAGAAATAGAACAAGATAAAGGTATTGGTGTCGGATGCCGTCAGGCCCAGCTTATAGACCAGCCGTTTGTCGAGCTCGATGTCTTTTTCCCAGGAAGAGCGCATATTGGGGTCAAAGGCCTGGACGCTGTAGCGGCTGGATTCCTCGCGGAACAACAGCACATGGCCACCCAACTCGCCGATAATGTCGTAGGAGAGGTCTGTGCGGATAGGCAGTTCATCGGAGATCGTGATTTGCTGGCCGTGTGCGACCATCAGGAACGCAGAGCAAACAAAGGTCCAGAACAGTTTATACATATCGTTCATGATTAGCGTACTCATTAGACTTGTTGCGCGGGGGATCATCAAGGGGTCAAAAAGGCCCTTTTTCGCCCACACTGTGCCTTTTTTCGGTCATATAGCGCCGCTATACTCCCTCAAAAAGCCTTCGTGTGGACAAAAAATGACTCTTTTTTCTCTCCTCGCTGACCCCGCGCAACAAGTCTATTAGACTTTTGGCGCGGCAGGCAGGTAAAAATACCGCATTGGCCGTATTTTTGGAATTCGGACTGTATTTTTGCCGCACTTTTATACGTAAACAGTGGTATGAGCAAGCGCAACAAGCTTCAGAAATTTGCGGAAGTTTTGCAATTTCCCAATGTCTATGAAAATTATAACCATAAAAACCCGGGTTTGTTGGGGGAGGCGGGGATTCCCGTGGAGCGGCGGGGCAAATGGCGGGAAGCCCATTTTGCCAACGACCTGCCCATCACCCTGGAACTAGCCTGTGGCCGGGGAGAATATTCCCTGGGCCTGGCCCGGCTCTATCCCGACCGAAATTTCATCGGTGTGGATATCAAGGGGGCCCGCATCTGGCAGGGGGCTAAAATTGCTTTGGAAGAAGGCCTGCAGCGCGTAGCCTTCCTTCGGACCCGCATCGAGCAATTAGAGCTGTTTTTCGAGTCGGGGGAGGTACGGGAAATCTGGATCACCTTCCCGGATCCCTTCCCCCAGAACAGCAAGGCCAACCGACGGCTTACGTCGCCTCCTTTCCTGGAAATGTACCGGCGCATGCTCGGCCCCGGCGGACGGGTACACCTGAAAACCGATGACCCTGGCTTGTACCGGTATTCTTTGGAGACGGCCTCCCAGTGTCCTGGGCTGAACATCGAATTCTCCCACGACGATATCTACGCGCTGTCCCCGCTCCCCTACCCCGAGCTGGCGCTGAAAACGTACTACGAGCGCATACACCTGGATGCCGGAAAAACCATCAAATACCTGCGGTGCCGGTTTGGATAAGCGGTACTGAAGGGCGTAGAGGTTCAGGCCGGGGCATTGGGCGGTATCCATTACCGAAACAGACCCTCCATGGTGACCACCTGATCGACATGATTTAATTTGTTG
>CAZSMU010000031.1:0-31785 GCA_964607915.1 uncultured Haliscomenobacter sp. | reverse complement strand
AATACTTTGCAGTTTAACGTGTTAGAACATATCCAAACGAAATTTGAACAAACCCTGGAAAATAGTGCAGCCCATCCGGTTCGCCGGGCGGTCTGTAGTTTGCTTAACAAAATCATAAAGAATGATTCTCCCATGGACACGTGTTGCCGCTCTTGTGGCCTTTGCTGCATTTGTGGTTATACCCAACAAAAACCTCCAGTGCAAAGCAAATCCGATTACCGAATCTGCTGAAAACTGGGACTTCCAACTGGTAAAAAACCGCCTGGAAGCACTGCAACTACCCATACCTGTACAAGCTAATGAGCAGGTTATAACCCGAATCCGGCAGTATGTAACGACCGGAAAAACTGAAACAGAGGCCATCCTTGGCCGCTCCGAACTGTATTTCCCGATTTTTGAACATCAGCTCAAGGCATACGGATTGCCAGAGGAGTTGAAGTACCTTCCGCTGATTGAATCTGGTCTCCTGCTTACGATTAAATCGCCGGTCGGAGCGCGTGGTCTGTGGCAGTTCATGCCTGTTTCCGCAACACATTTTGGGCTGAACCTAAGCGGAGGCGTAGATGAGCGCATGGATATTTACCGCTCTACGGATGCTGCGATGCGCATGTTGAAGTACCTGTACGGGGAATTCGGCGATTGGGCATTAGTCTTGGCGGCTTACAATACCGGTACGGGCAAAGTAAGCGAAGCAGTAAGAAGGGCTGGTACAAGAGACTACTGGAAGGTAAAAGATTACCTACCGGCAGAGACCCAGCGCTATGTGCCTGCGTTTATTGCGGCTGCATATGTCAGCAAGTACCACAGCCACCACAACTTGCGGCCATCCAACTACGGCAGTTTCTCTACAGATTTGCGTTCCATCCGGATATACCAGCGAATATCCTTTGGAGAAATCGCGCGCATTACGGGGTTGCCCTTGAGCAAGCTGGCCGAGTTGAACCCTGGTTTTGTACAGGGGGTAGTTCCTGCGAGCGAGAAGGGGTATTATCTGATGCTTCCTAACGAAAAGGCGTCTCTTCTGTTGCGCGATTACCTGGGGGGTGTAGAAGGACAGAAGCTTTTAAAATCCGGGGATATAGTCCGGATGACCTATGTCGTATCGAAAGAGCATACTCTGGAGGAGATTGCGAAACTTTTCAATACCGACGTAGCGAGTATTGTGAAGTGGAATAATCTGAAGGATGGTGAAATTGCCATCCGTCAAGAATTGCTCCTGTATCTTCCCAAATCGTTTTTGCTGAACCGTGTATAAACTGGTAGCTTAAATCTCCGCATAAAAAAACCAATTCCCGCACAGCGGGAATTGGTTTTTTTATGCGGGTTCCGAAGAATAGACTTGTTGTGCGGGGTCAGCGAAGGGGTAAAAAAGGGCCTTTAGACCCTTTGGTAGGTCTCCCTTGCAATAAGGTCTTTTAACGACAGGGCCCTCGCAATAGCATTGCGAGGGCCCTGTCGTTTCGGAGAGAAAGAGACGATAGAGAGTGGTTAGCTCAATTTTTGCTTGGTTTCCACCACTTCATATACCTCGATGACATCACCGACCTTGATATCGTTGAAATTCTTGACACCTATACCACATTCCATACCGGACCGGACTTCCTTGACATCTTCTTTGAAACGCTTCAGGGAGGCTACTTCCCCATGAGCACCCTCTCGGGTGGGGAATATTACGATACCATCGCGAACGATGCGGATATGGCTATTGCGGGATATTTTACCTTCTTGTACTATACAGCCAGCGATGGTACCCACTTTACTGATTTTGTAGACTTCCCGGATATCCACCTGTCCGGTGATATGTTCTTCGCGGGTAGGCTCGAGCATCCCTTCGATAGCAGCCTTGATTTCCTCGATAGCTTCGTAGATAATAGAATAGGACTTTATCTGAACCCCTTCCTGTTCCGCCAGTTTGCGGGCGCCGCTGGAAGGGCGTACCTGGAAGCCAATGATGATCGCATCTGAGGCGGAGGCCAGGAGGACGTCGGATTCGACGATTTGGCCGACGGCTTTATGGATGACATTGACTTGTACGGTTTCGATAGACAGTTTGATCAGTGAATCGGAGAGAGCCTCTACGGAGCCGTCCACATCCCCTTTGACGATGAGGTTGAGTTCCTTGAAATTGCCGAGGGCGAGGCGGCGTCCGATTTCGTCCAGTGAGATACGTCGGGTGGCGCGGTTGACCTGTTCGCGTACGATTTGGGCGCGTTTGGAGGCGATTTGGCGGGCTTCCTGGTCGTTTTCCACGACTTTGAAGCGGTCGCCTGCTTGAGGTGCCCCGCTCAGGCCGAGTACGAGGACGGGGGTGGAGGGACCCGCTTCGGTGAGGCGTTTGCCCCGTTCGTTTAGCATAGCCCGAACTTTTCCGGAGTATTCACCGGCCACGATAGAATCGCCGATATGCAGGGATCCGTTTTGGACGAGCATTTTGGACACATAGCCACGGCCTTTATCGAGAGAAGCCTCGAGCACGGTACCGACGGCCATGCGATTGGGGTTAGCGGTGAGGCCGAGCATTTCCGCTTCGAGGAGGATGCGTTCCAGCAGTTCGGGTACACCGATTCCCTTTTTGGCGGAGATATCCTGGGAGCCATATTTCCCACCCCAGTCTTCGACGAGGAGGTTCATTTGAGCCAGCTCTTCTTTTATTTTCTCAGGTTGGGCGTTTGCCTTATCTATTTTGTTGATAGCAAATACAATGGGTACCCCGGCGGCCTGTGCGTGGCTAATAGCTTCCCGCGTTTGTGGCATGATGCTGTCGTCGGCGGCGATGATGATTACCGCGATATCGGTTACTTTTGCCCCACGTGCGCGCATAGCGGTGAACGCTTCGTGGCCGGGCGTATCGAGGAAAGTGACTTTCCGCTCGTCTTCGGTAACGAATTCATAGGCACCGATATGCTGGGTGATACCCCCGGCCTCTCCGGAGACCACGTTAGCGCTGCGGATGTAATCGAGCAGGGACGTTTTGCCGTGGTCCACGTGGCCCATGACGGTCACGATAGGTGCGCGGGGTCGCAGGTCTTCGGGTTCATCCTGGACGGTGACATCCTCTTCGGCTTGTTCTTCTACGGAGACGAACTCCACTTCGTGGCCGAACTCTTCGGCGACCAGTTCTATAATTTCGGCATCCAGACGTTGGTTAATAGATACCATGACGCCTAGGTTGAGGCAGGCGGTGATCACGTCTGATGCGGATACATCCATTACGTTGGCCAGTTCCTGGACAGAGATGAACTCGGTCACTTCCAGTTTGGCGTTGGAGGCCTCCTGTTCGAGCATTTCCTGTCGTTCGCGGAAGCGGTCCCGTTTATCGCGCTGGAGTTTCTGGCGTTTTTTCTTACCACCGGAAGCACCGGTAAGGCGGGCCATAGTAGCTTTAATCTTATCTTCTATTTCCCGTTTGGTAACCTCTTTAGCCTCTTCTCTGACGGGGGCTGGGCGGTTTGTAGTTTGGGGGCGGGGTCGGTCTTGGGGGCGATTTGGATTTTCCCCAGCCGGACGTGGTCCCTGTTGGGTTTCATTGCCGGCACCGACCTTTTTGCGTTTGCGTTTGCGTTTTTTCTTTTCCTCTTCGGAGAGATTTTCGCCAGGCTGTGATGCAGGGCGTTGTTGGTCTTTGCGGTCGTCACGGGGGCCGGGGGGAGTATCGGTTCTTTCCGGTTTTTTATCGCGGGCGGGAGATCCATCTGCCGATTGGCCTGCCGGTTTTCCGGGCTCTGGCGTGGGGCGTTTGGGTTGTTCCCTGGTATCCTTTTTCTTTTTCTTGGGTGCTTCGAAGCGGTTGGTATCGATTTTACCCAGGATTTTCAGTCCGCGGAGTTCGGGTGTATCTGCGCGATACACTGAACTTTCGGTTTCTTCCTCTGAAGTTTGTGGCGGTTGGGGGGGCGTTTCGGGGGCTACTGTTTCTGTCGTATGGGTTACGGGAGGCGGGGTTTGAGGGCTAATAGCTTCTGCGGCGGGCTTTGCTTCTTCCCGAGGTTTTATATTCTCCTGGGGAGGTGAGGAGGGCGTTATTTCTGCCGGCACTTCTATTTCTGTGGGAGGAGAGATGGGTGGGGTTTTTGCTTCCACGGGTTTCTCGGTCTCCGGTTTTTCACGTCCTCTGCTTTGCAAGCGGCTGTTGAGGTCTATTTTCCGGATGACTTCCGGACGTTTCAGTTGGACGCGGGGGCGCTCTTCCTCCTTGGGTTTTTCGGCGAGATCCACTTCCGGGCGTTCGCGTACCGGGGTTGGTTCGGGCTCATTGGCTTTAGGCCGGGCACCGATGCTGATACTTTTGGAAGCCTGTTTATCGTCAATTGACCGCTGGAACTCTTTTAGCAGCCGGTTATACATTTCGTCGGATATCTTGGCGTTGGGTTTGTTTTCAATATCGAACCCGCTATGGTTGAGAAAATCAACAATAGTCGTCGTCCCGACATTTAGTTCCATGGCAATCTTTACTAAAGATCTCGTCATACTGATTAATGTACAGATATTTGGCTCTGAATCGAACACAAACTTAAAGAAAAGAGTTCGTTTCAGGTTGATTTTCTTGAAATTTGGTTTTCAACATCCTAATCTTCGAATTCGGAAGCCAGGATATTGAGCAATTCGTCAATGGTTTCTTCTTCCAGATCGGTGCGGCGCAGGAGTTCGTCTTTGCTGAGGGAAAGGACGCTGCGGGCGGTATCGCATCCGATAGCTTTGAGTGCGTCGATAATCCAGCTTTCGATTTCGTCTGCGAATTCCTCGAGATCGACGTCGTCGATTTCGTATTCTTCGTTATTTCTGTAGACATCAATCTCATAGCCGGTGAGTTGGCTGGCCAGTTTGATGTTGGCACCCCCTTTTCCGATAGCCAAGGACACCTGATCGGGGTCCAGGTACACATTCGCGTGCATTTTTTCGGTTTTGAGGTCTATGGAGGAGACCTTTGCGGGGGTTAGGGCGCGTTGTATATAGAGACTGGCGTTATTGGTATAGTTTACGATATCGATGTTTTCGTTGCGCAGTTCGCGTACTATACCGTGAATACGGGCTCCTTTCATACCCACGCATGCGCCGACGGGGTCTATGCGGTCATCATAGGATTCGACGGCTACTTTAGCGCGTTCGCCGGGAATGCGGACGATTTTCCGGATGCTGATGAGGCCGTCCTCGATTTCGGGTACTTCCTGTTCGAGGAGTTTTTCGAGGAACATATTATCGGTGCGGGACAGGATGACGACGGGGTTATTATTGCGCATATCCACTTTGCGGATGACGGCGCGGACGACGTCATCTTTCCTGTAAAAGTCACCTTTGATCATTTCGGTACGCGGCAGGACGAGTTCGTTTTGGGTGGCATCGTCCACTACGAGGATTTCCTTTTTGAGGATTTGCTTTACCTCGCCGACGATGATGTCCCCTACCCGTTCGTTGTAGCGGCGGAAGACGTCATCTTTTTCGAGTTCCATGATTCGGGAGATGAGCGTTTGGCGGGCTGCCATGATAGCGCGCCGGCCGAAGTCTTCCAGGTGGAGTTGTTCGTAACATTCCTCACCCACTTCATAATCCGAGTCGATGGCGAGGGCTTCTGAGATAGAAATTTGGCTGCGATCATCGGTGACTTCCCCGTCGGGGACGATAGAGCGTACGCGCCATAGTTCGAGGTCGCCTTTTTGGGTGTTTACAATGACGTCGAAATTTTCATCCGAGCCAAATTTTTTGCGGATGAGGGTGCGGAAAACATCTTCGAGGACGCGCACCATAGTCGGGCGGTCAATATTTTTTCCGGTTTTAAATTCCGAGAAGGTATCTACCAGATTCATCATAAGGCAGCGCTTTAGAACGATATTTTTACAATAGCTTTTGCAATATGTGCAAACGGGATAGCCGTTTCGACATGTTCAATAGAAGTTTTTTTTCCCTCTTTGGTCTTTATTTCCTCTTTCAGGAGGATGTGGTCGGGGTGGACGGCGGTCAATATGCCATTCCGCACGGACTTATCCTGGAGGGTGATCTCGAGGGTACGCCCCAGGTTTCGGGGGTATTGGCGCCATAACTCAAGTGGGCGACTGATACCCGGGGAGGATACTTCGAGGGTATAGGTATCGCCCAGCCATCCATTTGTATCTATATGCTCCTCGAGAAATCGGCTTATCTTCTGGCATTTTTCAAAGGTAATGCCAGAGTCCGAGTCCAGGAAGACTTCCACTTTCTTGTTTGCGCCTTCTTTTACTTCCAGTAGGAAACAGTCTGCGAATGCTTCTTCCTGAAATTTTTCCTGTAGCAGGGCCTGTATTTTTTCCTCGATCACTTTTCTGTATCGTTTTTACCTTTTGTTCCGGGTATTTAGGAGTTGTTCAAACAAAAGAGGGAACTTTTGGGTTCCCTCTTTTTTCGAGCCGTGCTCATTTCGGGTACAAAAGTAAGGATATATTTCAATATTATTCATTTTATTTTCAAAGAGATGCAAACCGGAGCTTTGCTATCTTTGTTGAAATGGGGCAAGTGGGGGGTTGCAGGGTGTCTTTTCCACGGCATTGCCGGCAAAAACCGCGTGATTTTGCGCTGAATCAAGTACACAAAATACTATGCAAGTTGCGGATTTATTGCAGCGGGCCTTGCGGCTCGATTTCCTGAGTGCCGAAGAAGGCGTGTTCCTGTTTGAACAGGCGCCGACAGCCGATTTGATATATGTAGGGGATCGGCTAAGGCAGTACCATGTTCCCGGGAATGCAGTGACCTGGATTATAGACCGGAACTCGAACACGACCAATGTATGTATTGCGAATTGCAAGTTCTGCAATTTTTACCGTCGGCCGGGGCATGGGGAGTCGTATATCACGACCATTGAGGAGTACAAGCAAAAGATAGAAGAGTTATTCCGTTTCGGGGGCGAACAGTTGTTGTTGCAAGGGGGGCACCACCCGGATTTGGGGCTAGACTATTATACCGGGTTATTCCGGGAGTTGAAAAGCCTCTACCCCAACCTGAAGTTGCATGCGCTGGGGCCTCCCGAGGTGGCGCATATCACGAAGTTGGAAAAGTCCACCCACCTCGACGTATTGCGGGCGCTCAAGGAGTCGGGATTAGACTCTCTGCCCGGTGCGGGCGCGGAAATCCTGGACGATCGCGTCAGGCGTCTGATTTCGAAGGGCAAATGCGGGGCACAGGAATGGTTGGACATCATGCATGCGGCACATCAGCTCGATTTGACCACATCAGCTACCATGATGTTCGGGCATATCGAGACGAATTTGGAGCGCATGGAGCATTTGGTGAAAATCCGGGATGTACAGGCGCGCAAGCCGTCTGCTGCGAAGGGTTTCATCGCCTTTATCCCCTGGCCTTTCCAGGATGAGGATACTATCTTGAAAAAGCTTAAGCGGGCGCGCAACACCTGCACGGGCGACGAGTACGTCCGTATGATTGCAATGAGCAGAATCATGTTGCCCAATATCCGGAATATACAGGCCTCCTGGCTCACGGTGGGCAAGCAGACGGCCCAGATCTGCCTCCATGCGGGTGCCAACGATTTCGGGAGCATCATGATCGAGGAAAACGTCGTGTCGGCGGCTGGTGCGCGCTTCCGGTTTACAGCAGACGGCATACAGGCCGCTATCCGGGAAGCGGGCTTTACACCGCAGTTGCGCGACCAGCAATATCAATTCAGGGAGTTGCCTGCATTCATCGTACAGCAGGAATTGGACCGCAGCGCGATGATTGTAGATTAAGGCGACGAACGGACGTATTGCAACAAGTCAAAAACGACTCTTTTTTCCCTCCTCGCTGCCCTTTTCGCAACTACTTCAGGGCATTTGGGGAATTTCTCTTTGACATAAGGACATTTTATGCGAAAAGTGCTTTTCATAGTGTATTACGCCCTGCTAGGAGTATCCGTGCTTCTGGCCGTATTGTGGCTGACCGATAAGACCTCGGTATTTGGCCTGGAAAAGAGTTCCGGGTTGCAATACAGCATCATGGGTATGGCCTTGTTGGGCATGGTACTGGGGCAGGTATTGCGTCGGCAGGCAGGGGGGGAGGAGTAAGCTGGGGGCAGTCTGTTCAAAGTATTTTTTTACATGCCTGATAAAGCTCCTTATCGGTTTCCCGGTTTTTCAGGACGGTTTCGAGGTATTCTTTCCAGGCGGGCAGGTCTTGGGCCTGGTCTTTGACCACTGCGCCGACGAGTGCGGCGGCGAGATCGGCAGGTCGGACTTTTCCGTCGCCGAAGTAGGTAGCCAGCGCCTGTCCGCTGTGGATAACGGAGATTGCCTCGGCGGTGGAGAGGGCGCTGCCGGGGGATTTAAGAGGTCGTTTCCCATCTTCGGTAATCCCGTTGCGCAGTTCCCGGAAGATAGCGACTAGTCGGCGAATTTCTTCTACGGGAGTGATAGCGGGAGCCATTCCCATGTGGTTGCCCAGTTGTTCGACCCGGCGCTGTACGATATCCACTTCTGCCTCTATAGAAACCGGTAGGGGCAGGGTAACGGTATTGAATCGGCGCCGCAGGGCGTTGGACAGTTCGTTCACGCCTTTATCTCGTTCGTTGGAGGTAGCGATGACATTGAAGCCCTGTACAGCCTGGATTTGGAGATTTAGTTCCGGGACGGGCAGTGTTTTTTCAGACAGGATAGTGATCAGGGCGTCTTGTACTTCGGATGGCATGCGGGAGAGTTCCTCTATGCGTACCAGTTTGCCTTGTTGCATCCCGCGCATGACTGGACTAGGCACGAGAGCCGTTTCGCTGGGGCCTTCCGCGAGGAGGCGGGCGTAGTTCCAGGTGTAGCGCAGGGCATCTTCATTTTGGCCGGCGGTACCTTGCACGAGCAGGGTAGAATCACCGCTTATAGCGGCTGCGAGGTGTTCGGAGAGCCAGGTTTTGGCCGTTCCCGGCAAACCGCTCAGGAGTAGGGCGCGGTCGGTGGCCAGGGTAGCGATGGCCACTTCGATCAATCTGCGATGCCCCACGTATTTCGGTTCAATGGCCATTCCGTCGGGCAGTTTACCTCCCAGAACAAAGGTAGCGACGGCCCATGGGGAGAGTTGCCAGCCCACCGGTTTGGGTTTATCGTCGCAGGATTTCAGTGCTTCCAGTTCGCGGGCACAGGTGACCTCTGCAAAGGGCCGGAGGATATCTTTCATCAGGGGTTCAGGCCTTTGTTTTCAAGTAATCCTGTGCGATGCGGCGCTCTTCTTCGCTGAGGGGTATTTCGGGGATGGCGGGTGTATCCGCAATCGGGGGTTCGAGGCCTCGGGAGGCGGCTTTTACCGTAGGAGTGGGGCTGTTGGGCAGATCCATAGGCGGCAGTGGGGGGATGGGCGGCACGGGGTGTGGTATGCTTTCCTGCCGACGGTGCTTTTGGGAAAACCAGCGCCAGGCGGCCAGTGCGGAAACCAGGAGGGCGATTAGTCCGAGGTAGGCAGGGGAAATATTCAGCAGCAGCATAGCGGGATATTTTAGCATTTAAAGATAGGTAACATTATCGGGAATACCGGTCAATAAACCGGAAAGTTGCTTCGTAGGCATTGATCCAGTTGCGGTGCAGCAGGAAGGAGTGAACCTCGTCGGGAAAAATGAGTTGTTCGCAAGGCACGCCTTGCCGGCGGAGTTTCTCCTGTATGCGCACCGTTTCGCGGAAGGGCACATTCCGGTCGTCGTCGCCATGGATAAACAGGACGGGGTCTTTCCAGCCCTCCACGTAGCGTTCCGGGGAGGACTCGAAGGCGAGGTGTGCCGCTTCCGGGTAGTCGAGCGGGTTGTACCAGGGTGCGAAGGTAGGGATCTCGTCGTTCCAGTTATGGACGCCGTGAATATCTACTCCGCATAAGAAGAGCTCGCTGCGTTGAGCCAGGCCGTGTGCGGTGAGGTAACCGCCGTAGCTGCCGCCCCACATAGAAATTTTGGATGGGTCCACATCGGTTCGGGCGGCGAGGAAATGAGCAGCGCCGATGAGGTCGCGCACTTCGCTAGCTCCGGCGGCCCCGTAATTCGGGGCTTCCCGGAAGTCGAGGCCATACCCGATACCGCTGCGGTAGTTGAGGGAAAGCACGACATAGCCCCTGGAGGCGAAATATTGGTTCAATGCGTAGGCATGGGAGTAGTATTGCCCGTAGTTGAATCCCAGGAGCATCTGTCTGCGGCTGCCCCCATGCAAAAAGATGACTGCCGGATGTTTTTTGCCGGGGCTTGTCCCGGCGGGCAGAAAGAGTTGTCCATACGAGACAAACCCGTCTGGGGCATTCACTTTTATTGCTTGTGGTTCAGGCATTTGACGGGGGAACATCTGCGGGAATAGCGAAGGTGCCAGATCCTGTCTCCGCCCTTGGGAGAGCAGTGCCGGCCAAGCGGGCCGGGTGGCAGAAGAATGGATAAACGCGAGCCCTGCCTTCAGTTCGACGGGATTCCACTCGATTTGGCGGCCGGGGGTCAAACACGACGGTTTCGATACCGAGAGGGGGGTCGTCCATATGTGGCGACGGTCAATATCCCCGTGGTTGCTGGTGAAGAAGAGGGAATTGGCATCGTTGGACAACTTCCAGCCCTCCACTTCCCCTTCGCCGGGGGTCAGGTCGTGCAGGGTCTTTTTTTGCAGGTCCAGCGCATAGATGTGCAGCCAGCCAGTTTTTTCCCAGGGAAAAAGCAGGGTACTGGCATTGGGCCATAGGAGTCGGGTATCGGAAGCGGGCAGGTCCTCATTAAATACAGAGCCTTTGCCCTCCTCGGCGCGCCAGACTTCCTGGGCCACGCCTGTGGATACCTCCAACACGCGGATTTGCCAGGGGTATGCTTCTGATTTTGGTGTAAACGGCAGGTCAAACTGGACGGGGGCTACGCGAATATAGGCCAGTCTGGAACCGTCGGGGCTCCAAGTGGGGTAGCCGTCTATATCGGCAGAAGGGTCTGGGAAAAGAATCTGATTAGCAGGGAGGTCATACACGCCTATGAATGCATGGTCGCCCCGTTGGCTTTGAAAAGCGAGGCGTTTTCCGTCGGGGGACCAGCGCAGCTGCGACTGGCTACCTCGCGCTTGAAACAGTTTTCGAGGGGTTTGGGCCGTATCGGAAAGCCCCGCTATCCACACCTGTCCGGAGGAGAGGTAAGCTACCATTTTTCCATCCGGGCTTATTCGTGGCGAAGTACCGGCGCCGATTTTTCGGAGGCTTCCCCGGGTGAGGTCCATTGCATACAGCATGCGCGCGGTGGACTCCTGGAGTTGTGCAGGGTTGGCGGGCTCCCCGTTGTTATTCGAGCCGTTGCCGCGTACAAACACCAGGAATTTACCATCTGCGGAAAAGAAGAGGTTATTTATTTCCAGTCCGTTATCCCCTTTGAAGTCGGTCAGTTTGCGGGGGGTGAACCCGGGGCCTTCTGCGTAGAACACATTGCGTTCCCCTTTGTCGTTGAATATCCAGGCGAGGGCGGTGCCGGAACCGTTGGCCTGTAGATCTGAGGGGAACGGCACGGATAGAAAATCGGCAATGGTCTGAGCCATCAAAGGGGATAAAAGCAAGAGAAAGGCGGGGAGGATGATAAGGGCGCGGTGCATAGAACAGAATAATTAAGGATGATTGATTCGTTGCGTGGGGGTGCAGAGGATGAGAAAAGAGCAGATTTGACTCCGCCCATCCAGGCTAATAAGTAAGCAATTTAGTAGCGTATTGCTGAGGGGATTCTGCCTCGGCAGGCTTGCTGTCGCCGGGCAGAAACTGGTTGGGGGTAATCTGGTTTTTCCAGTCGAAGGTGTTTTTCTCTTTATATAGCTTTCTGAAATCCATCGGTGTACACTTTCTGTTTTTCTTGAATAGTCGGTTGAAATTTGCGATGTTATTGAATCCGGAATCAAAGCAAATCTGACTAATCGGTTCTTCGCTTTCCAGCAGCAGTTTACATGCATGGCCGATGCGTAAATCTACCAAAAAATGGGTAAAGCTCTTGTTGGTATATTTTTTAAAAAACTGGCTGAAGGCAGAATCGCTCATGTGTACTTTGGCGGCCACATCCCCTATTTTCATTTTATTATCGCGGAAGTGGGACAGGATAAACTGGTTTGCGATTTCGATGCGCTTGCTGTCGGCGTTGATAGCCTGGGTGTTGAACCCCTCACTTGCCAGGTAGGCGCGATCTTTGGACTGCGATAATAAGTCGAGTAAGCTGAGGAATTCGAGTACGCTCTCCAGTCCTTTCAGTTCTGTGAGCCTCAAAATTTTTTCTTTGGCAGCCCGGTAAGTATCCCCTGAAAAAACGATGCCGCGGTTCGATTCGGTCAGCAGGTTCTTGATTTTGAAAAAAGGCGTTTTTTTCAACAAGGTATCTTCGAACAAATCATTGGCAAATTGGATAGTGATCACCCGACATGTCTCATAACGATGCAGAGGAGCATCGCTATCGTCCCACTTGTGGTACAAGTAAGGTCCGATAAGTGCGAGGTCGGAATCCTGGTATTTTGTAGTGGAGTCCCCTACGATTCGGTTGCCGGCGCTGCCCATGATGAGGTTTAGTTCGAATTCCGGATGATTGTGAATAGGATAGTCGAAGCCTTTGTCCACACTGTCCAGCACTACAAATACATCATTGGTTTTCAGTGGGGTTATTTCTCTGAAGATTTTCATATCCCGTTTTTTTAAGAAAGTCAAGCGCATGTTGGACGGGTTGCGAGGGGTCAACGAAGGGGGAAAAGAGCCATCTTTTGTCCACACGAGGGCTTTTTGAGGGAGTATAGCTATACTAAGGGAAAGGTATTGTGTGGGAAGCAAAGAGACTTTTGGACTCCTTTCGGATTCCTGCTACAACAGACCTATTATTCACAAAAGTATATGTTTTTCGATTAAAAGTACTACCTATAGCGATATCCGTAGTACTAATTTTGTTCTGTGAAAAAAGAGAATATAGAAATGTAGTTTGCCGATATCCGGATTGGCGAAAAAAATTAGGGACTTTAAAAACGAGACTACAATGGCGACGAGTCGGTACCGGGAGATACTCAGCAGGGGAATTGGAAAAAGGGCGATACTGATTCTTTTCCAATTGGCCCTTACGTGGAGTGCATTTGCACAGACCATACGGGTGAGTGGCAAGGTACTTTCAGCGCAAGATAACGAACCGATGATAGGGGCGAGCATCCTCGAGAAAGGAACGGATAACGGTACCATCAGCGATGTGGACGGAAAGTACCAGATATCGGTTCCATCCGGGGCAGTGCTCGTCTTTAGTTATGTAGGCTTTGAGAATATTGAAATAAAGGTGAACGGTCGGGTGGAGATAGACGCCCTTCTCGAGCCGCAATCCACCTTATTGCAAGATGTAGTAGTGGTGGGGTATAAAAAAGAGATAAAGAGCAATGTCACAGGGGCTATTGCCTCTCTGGGAGCGCGCGAAGTGGAGCGACTACCGGTATTGGGCATAGACCAGGCCTTGCAGGGGCAGGTAGCGGGGCTTCAGGTGACCCAGGCTACCGGGGCGCCGGGTGATGACATTGCAGTGCGCATCCGGGGTGCTGGTACGATTGGGAATAACAATCCGCTGTTCATTGTGGACGGTGTGCCTACCAGTGGCAACATCAACATGTTTTCTACCTCGGATATAGCTTCTATCGAAGTGCTCAAGGATGGTGCTGCTGCGGCTATTTATGGAGCCCGGGCTGCCAACGGGGTAATATTGATTACCACAAAACGGGGAAAAGCCGGGAAGCCGCAATATTCATTCAGCAGCAATACCGGCATACAGCAGCCGGTCAACCTCCCGGAATTGCTCAATGCGAGGGAGTACGTGACGATACGCAACGAAGCAATAGCCAATGCGAATGCCCTTCGTGACCCGCGCAGGCAGTTGACGCCGTACGACCTGAAGATACTGGATACACTGCCCGACGTGGACTGGATGGACGAGGTGTTTAACCTGGCCCCGATGCAGCGCTACAGCCTGAGCGCGACCGGTGGGAGTGAGAATGGCAATTTCTACCTACTTGGCGAGTATGTCAATCAGCAAGGTATCTTCCGGGGGCAGGGCTTTGAAAAATACGTATTGCGCTTCAACGGGGAGACGGGGGGTCGGAAGTTAAAATTTGGCAACAACCTTTCGGTATCTTTTACCGATCGGCAGGTCATTGGCAGTTCCGGGGATGGAGCCGGGCCGGGCAACCAGCTCAGCGGGATTCGGTATGCGCTCATTGCGGCCCCTGTTTTCAAAATCCGGCATCCTGACGGGCGATACGTCAACACTTCGCTTGAGTTGGGCGACCCCATGTTGTATGGCGACGGCAATGCGAACCCGTTGGCATTCATAGACGCTACCGATTGGCGAGTCAGGCAGTATCGGGTTTTTGGGAATGTATATGCAGACTTGCAGCTCAGCCCCTGGCTCCATGCACGCAGTTCTGCGGGGATGGACTTCACTTTCCGCAATGAAAAGTTGTTCAAGGAGCGGCTGTCGCAGGCCATTTATGATCCCAGCAGCCTGACAGAAGGCCGCAGTCTGGACCAGAACCTGGTGTGGACCAATGTATTGGATCTCAACCATGACCTGGGGCGTGCTGACGTGCATCGCATCAGTGCGCTGATAGGGATGGAAGCCATTTCCCAAATGAGCGATTACCTGGGGGCTTCTGCCAGCAACTTTCTTCGTACGAGTCCGGAGTTCCGCTATCTCAACAGCAATCTACCGCAGGAGTTGAACGATCTGGGCAATGGCGGGGTGGTAACCGAATGGGGCTTGCTGTCGTACTTTGCCCAGGCGGGGTATTCCTACAAGAGCCGTTACGTGATCAACGCAGCGATTCGGCGCGATGGTTCCTCCCGCTTTGGGCCAGAAAACCGCTATGGCAATTTCCCCTCCGTCTCCTTTGCCTGGAACGTTTCCAACGAGCCTTTCTTTCAGTCGTTCGCTGCCGTATCGGGTCTGAAGTTCCGTGCCAGTTGGGGATTGCTCGGCAACCAGGAGATAGGGCTTTATCCGTACGCCTCGCTGGTAGAGACGGGTAAAAGGGTCTATTCTTTTGGGAATCAGATTGCCACTGGCGCGCAGGTCATTGAGACCGGCAACCGGGATATACGCTGGGAGACCACGCAGCAGACCAATGCAGGGGTGGAGTTGAGCCTCTGGAAAGATCGCCTGACGTTTACAGCGGACTACTACTACAAGAAGACGTCGGATATTTTGGTCCGCATTCCCCTACCCCAGTCGGGAGGAGCGGTTAGAGCCCCGTATTCAAACGCCGGGGAAGTGGAGAATAAGGGCTTTGACTTTTCCCTTCTTTTGCGCAACAGCAGCGGTCCCTGGTCATACAGTGCCAGTTTTAACTTAGCCACGGTTCGCAACAAAGTCCTTTCTCTTGCGGGCAGCGGAGCAATTCTGGGGGGCTTTGGCCTGTCGGATGGCCCGATTACCCGCACGGAGCCGGGTTATCCCATTGGGTCTTTTTTCCTGTATAAAATGGAAGGCATATTCCAGAGCCAGGCAGAAATTGATGCCAGCCCGTTCCAGACGGTGGACACCCGCCCAGGCGACATCCGGTTTGCGGATCTCAACGGCGACCGCATCATAGACGATAAGGACCGGGCGCATTTCGGAAGTCCTTTTCCCGACTTCACGTATGGCGTGAATCTTTTTGTCAGTTGGAAAAATGTGGATTTCAGTGTATTGGGACAAGGGGTACAAGGCAACGACGTATATTTCCTGTACGGCAACTTCGCGTATGAGACCCAGACGCGGGGCTTCAACTCCTATCGCAAGATTTTAGACGCCTGGCGTCCGGACAATACCGATACCGATGTACCCAGGGTTTCGGTGGATGACCGCAACGGCAACCGACGTGTTTCCACCCGTTTTCTCGAAGATGGTTCTTACTTCCGCCTTCGCAATGTCACGCTGGGATTCACTTTTAAAAAAGGCATTGGCAAATTGGACTTTTTGAAGGGGCTTCGGGTATTCACTACGGTTCAGAATGCATGGACATACACCAAATACTCCGGGCTGGATCCTGAAATACAAGCCAATACGAACGATACCAGAGGGTTTGGCGTGTCTTCCGACCTCGCTGTAGGGATTGACTGGGGCACTGTTCCCGCGCCCCGGATTTACATGGCGGGTATAAACTGGAATTTTTAACCCATACCATTAAAGAAAAAGGCAAACCAGTATGAAAAGGGCAGCACATTCGGCTTTACTTTTTGCCATAGCCTGGCTATGCCTCTCCTGCCAGGGAGTGCTTGAGAAAGAACCGCTGGGGCAACTCGAGTTGAACAACTTTTTCAACAATCCGCAGGATGCCGTACAAGCTATCAATGCCGCTTATAAACAACTGACATTCAGTGTTGAAAACAACAATTTTTACTGGGCTTTCGGGGTTGTTGCTTCGGATGAGGCCATCGCCGGCGGCGATGGCTCCCGCCCCGGAATAACGGAAATAGACGTTTTCACCCACACGCCCCGCACGGAAGAGTTCAACGATTACTGGAAGTTGAACTATGCGGGGATAACCCAGTGCAACACGGTGCTGGTCGGCCTGGAGAAGGCCAATCTGCCCGGGGATTTGAAAAACCGCATTCTGGGGGAAGCCAGGTTTTTAAGGGCTTTCTACCACTTCCAGCTTGCGCAGGTATTTGGAGATGTGCCGCTTATCACTTCCATCCTGAGCCCGTCGGAAATGAGGGTTTCCCGCAGGCCCCGTTCGGAAGTATTAGCGCAGGTAATAAAGGATTGTGAAGAAGCAGCCCTGGTGCTCCCGGTCGGCTACCCATCAGCGGAGAGTGGTCGGGCAACGCGGGGAGCTGCTCTTGCGCTTGCTGCCAAAGCCCATCTATACGCTAAGGACTGGGCGAAGGTGCTTGAAAAAGTCAATCAGATCAAGGCACTCGGCATTTATGAGCTCATGGCCAACTACCAGGACAATTTCAGTGAGCAGACCCAGAACAACCGGGAATCCGTCTTTGAAATCCAGCATACCAATCTCGAATTCGGTGTAGGCAACTCCCTCAACCAGTGGTGGGCCTCCAAAAAATTCAGTTCCGGCTACGGCTTTGCGGAAGTGGCTGAAGAATTCGTCACGGCATTTGACCCGAGCGACCCGCGGCTCCGCTTTACGGTTGCCCGCAATAACGAGCCCTACTTTGGGCTTATTTTCAAGCCCTCTTTTTCTTCGACGCGTTATGGGGTGCGGAAATTTCTGCAAGCAGACAGCACGACGACGCAGAAGGCCGACGGGGATATCAACTACACCTACATACGCTTTGCGGAAGTTCTGCTGTGGGAAGCGGAAGCTCTCGCCGAGTCCGGTCGCGTCCAGGAGGCTCTTGCGCCGTTGGAGCGGGTGCGTGCAAGAGCCCGTGCACAGTCGGCTACTCCCGCTACTGCGCTCCCTCGAATCAGCACTACCGACAAGACAGAGCTCATCCAAGCCATTCGCAGGGAGCGGACATTTGAACTGGGCTTTGAATGCCATCGGTTTTTCGACCTGGTACGTTGGGGCCTTGCCCCCTCGGTACTCGGCGGATTTAAAGCAGGTAAGCATGAGGTTTTCCCTATCCCGCAAACGGAAATGGACTTAAACCCGGCACTCGTTCAAAACCCCGGCTATTAGACATGAACAGGTTCATCACATCCCATGCGAAAATACTATGGAGCCGGTCTATGGCTGCCCGGTTGCTGTTCCCGGTAGTCAGTCTTTTATTTTTTGTCGGCCTTTTGTCTGCTCAGCCTGGCCAGGTTGCGATAGCGCGCGTGGAGCAGATGCCAGGTTTGCCGTCGCCCTATGTCATGCGCGACTGGAAAGCGCTTGCGCTCAAATACGACAGCCTGGTATATAACCTCTCTGCGTCCGGACAGTACCTTCCCTTAATCCGGGTTCAGGGCAGTGGGTACAACTATGTCCAGCGTCCCAATTTCATTTTGCATACCTATGTCGGAACAAAAAACCCATCGGGAGCGGAAGCCATCAACATACTTCCTTCGCTGGTAGGTGCCAGTTTGGCAGGGGTAGATAAGAGCACCCAGTTTGGGCAAAACTGGGTGCTTATGAGCCAGGATTTTTTCAACAGGCGAAACGGGGAAAACATCTATCTCAACAACTTTGGTGGAAAAAGCGGGTCGGACTGGTGGTACGACATCATGCCCAACGTCTTTTTCTACCAGTTGTACAGTCTCTATCCGGGGCTGGGGGATTCCGATGCGCAGTTCATTTCCGTGGCAGACCGCTTTCTGGAGGCGGTCCGTAAAATGGGGGGGAACGATGCTCCCTGGACAGCTGCCTCTATGCCATACCGGGCATGGGATTTCACTGCCGGCAAGCCCAATGTGCTCGGCGTCCCGGAACCTGAGGCGGCAGGTGGGTACGCCTGGGTGTTGTACCATGCCTATAAAAAAACCGGCAATAAAGCATACCTGCAAGGAGCAGAGTGGGCTATGGAATACCTCGTCGGCCTGGATGCGAATCCGTCGTACGAGTTGCAGTTGCCCTACGGGGCGTTTGTGGCGGCCCGTATGAATGCCGAGCTCGGCATGGATTACGGGACGGGCAAACTAATCAACTGGGTTTTCGACCGGGGGGCCCTGCGGGGCTGGGGTACTATTGTGGGCAAATGGGGCGGTGTAGATGTGTCCGGGCTCGTAGGAGAAGCCAACGATAGCGGGAACGACTATGCCTTTCTGATGAACGGTTTGCAACAAGCTGCTGCCTTGGCGCCTTTGGTCCGCTATGACAAGCGCTATGCGCGTGCCATAGGAAAATGGCTCTTGAACCTGGCCAATGCCAGCCGGCTCTTTTTTCCTCCGTCTCTTCCAGCGTCTTTGCAAGATGGAGCTGAGTGGTCTCAGGCGTATGATCAGGAAGGTGTGATTGGGTATGAAGCCCTGCGCCAGCGCTGGAACGGAAAATCTCCTTTTGCTACGGGCGATGCCATCCGGGGGGGCTGGTCGGCTACGAACCTCTGTCTGTACGGCACTTCTTCTGTGGGTTATCTCGGAGCTATCACTCAAAAAACAAATGTGGAGGGTGTGCTGCAAATAGACGTCTTGAAAACGGACTTTTTCCGCGACAGGGCGTATCCCACCTTTTTATACTACAACCCGTATCCCGTGGCACAATCCATTCAGGTTGCTGTTGGGGGGAGCGAGGTAGATATCTACGAAGCCTTGCAGGAACGATTTATTGCCCGAAATGTAAAAGGGAGCCATACTCTGCTGATTCCGCCCGACCAGGCGGTATTGGTAACCTTTGCCCCGGTGGGGGCCGGAGTGAGCTATCGCGCCAATCAAATGCTGCTCAACGGGGTAGTTGTAGATTACCGCCAGAGCCAGGCACCTGTGTTTTTTCCACCCCGCATCCAGGGGCTTGCTGCGAAGGTGGCTACGGTGCAACAGGGCGACACGACGGATGTATATGCCAAAATTTTCGATCGCGATACTCCGACGCCGACCCTTTCGTGGAGTGCTTCAGGCGGGGTTATTTCCGGCTCGGGCGAGCGCGTTCGCTGGACTGCGGACCGGCAGGGGCGTTATCAGATAACGTTGAAGGCAAGCGATGTGCAAGGCCAGGTGGATAGCGCCCGAATAGAGTTGGAGGTCGTAGGCATTTTGAACAAAGCCCCTCTGATTAGAACACTTACCGTTGCGCAAAACTATGCCTCGCCAGGGCAGTCCCTTGCTTTTCATTGCGATGCCAGCGATGCCAATGGAGATGCCCTCGCCTACCGCTGGACGGCGGATGCCGGGCGGATTATGGGTAGCGGTCCGCGAATCAACTGGGAAGCACCCTCTTCGGAAGGGGCTTTTCTCATCCGGGTAGAGGTATCTGATGGGAAAGGCGGTACTGCAAGTGCGGAAGCCAGAATCCTGGTCAAGGACTTCGAAGCGGCCGGGGGTGGGAAATTGGTTGCCTATTATCCCTTTTCAGGCAATGCGCAGGATGCCAGTGGGAACGCGTTGCACGGCGACCCCTTTGGCTGTACCCTCACACAGGACCGTTTTGGGCGCGAATTGAGCGCCTATCGCTTTGACGGCATCAATGACTACATTCAGGTAGCCAATCAACCCCTATTGAACTTCAATACGGCCATCACGCTGAGCCTATGGTTCAGGATGCGCGAGCTTCCGTCGAGAGAGGCATTCCTCATATCCCATGGAAGCTGGCAAAACCGCTGGAAGCTATCGGTTATCCCCGGGGGGAAACTCCGCTGGACAATTCACGCCGAAAACGGAGTTATCCGGGATTTAGATTCCCCTTTGCCGATGCAGGTAGGGGTGGACTACCATGTGGCCTGTACGTACGATGGAAAAGCGATGCTGCTTTTCCTGAACGGTGAGTTGCACTCGTTCCGGAGTATGGAGGGCAAAATGAAAACCAGTCCGGTGAGTCTGCTCATGGGGCAGATGCTGCCTTCGGATGCCGCCTATAACTTTCCGGGCGTATTGGACGAGGTACGCCTTTACGACTATGCCCTACGCCCCTCTGCCATCCGGCTTCTTTTCGACGAAAAAACTACCTCGGTTCAATCTATAGATGGTCCCCTTGTGAGATATCAGGTCTATCCAAATCCGGTGTCGTCAGACAGATTCTGGATAGGGTGTGAGGATTGCAAGCAGGAGCCTTTCACGTGGGAACTCTTCAACAGCTCGGGGCAGTCTGTGCAAAGGGGGAGTTCCGATTTGCCCTTGGGTACGGGGATTCCCCTGGTGCCGGGCCGATTAAACCCCGAAACCTATTTTCTAAATATCCGCGACCGCAGGGGCAAGCACTTGCTGCCCTTGGTGGTCCTGCCGCACTGATCGGAGCGTTTGGGGCGGTGAATTGCATGGACCTGACTGTAGTACTACAGACGGGAAAGGAGGTTCTTTTTCACAAATTTTAATATATATTTTATAATCCATTAAATGCCAATAACGTATGCGAGTAAAATTACAAGTAGGGCTCATTGCCTTTATCGTCGCGGGCTGTTTGGCGAGTGCGTATTCCCAGGGGCTGGTTGCATATTACCCGTTCACTGGAAATACGGCTGACAGTTCCGGCTTTGGCAATACAGCTGCTGTTCGAGGAGCAAAGTTGGACAAAGACCGGTTCGGGATTGCCAACCGCGCTTTTGTGTTTGACGGGGTGCAAAGCGGGATTATCGCGCCGAACGTTGCCCGACTGAACTCGGATTTCACGACGGTGAGTTTCTGGGTTCGTCCGGATGCCTTACCTGCCCAGGGGGAAGCCTTTCTGATTTCCTTTGGCGGCTGGCAGGAGCGCTTCAAAATTTCACTGCCCGGCCATGGGAAAGCCGTTTGGACGACCAATAACGAGTCTGGTATATCCGACATGGATGCCGGAGGTGGAAACGAGCTGGCCGTAGGGAAATGGAGGCATCTGGTCATGGTCCATGATGGAAGTAAGGACCGGATTTACTTGGACGGGGTACAGGTCAGCGAGAAAAACGTGAGCGGTAAAATGAAAGCTACCGTACATCCGTTGGGCATTGGCTTTGACCCCATCGAAAATGCCAACTATTTCAAGGGTGCCATTGACGAAGTGATGATTTACAACCGCGCGCTCAGCGCTGCGGAAATCACCGCGCTCAACAATGCGCAGAAAGCAGCACCGGCTGTAGCGCAGGGAGTAGTAGCGGAGTACTTGCTGGATGGGAATGCCCGGGATACGGGGCCCTACCGCAACGACGGGGTATTGACCAATGCGGTTGCTACGGCCAACCGCTTTGGGTTTGGCAGCAAAGCCATGCGCCTGAACGGCAAGGATGCTTTTGCGGAGGCGCCTAACTCTGCTGTGATGAACAGCGAAAATGCCACCATCAGCTTTTGGGTAAAAGTGAATGCCCTTCCCGCCCAGGGCGAAGTATTTCTAGTGTCCTATGGTGGTTGGCAGGAGCGCTTTAAAATCTCTTTGCCGAGCCATGGAAAAGTAGTGTTCACCACTAACCACGACAAGGGGATTTCCGACATGGATGCCGGGAGTGGCAATGAACTGCCTGTAGGGCAATGGCGGCATGTGGTTGCGGTGCACGACGGCGCCCAGGACCGGATTTATATCAACGGGATTTTAGCCGGCAGCAAGAATGTAGTCGGCAAGCTAAATCCGACCAAGCATCCTCTGGGCATTGGCTATGATCCGATTGACAAAGGAGGCTTCTTCAATGGGGAACTGGACGATGTGCAGCTCTACAATACGGCGTTGACGCAGGCGCAGGTTGCGGCACTGTACCAGGCGCAATCGGCATCCCCGGCACAGGCAGGCCAGCTCGTAGCTGCCTACCCCTTTGCCGGCAACCTGCAGGATAGCACCCAGTTTGCCAATCACGCCTCCTCGAATGCATTTTCACTGACCGCGAACCGCTTTGGAATGGCCAACAACGCCCTGCTGCTGGACGGTAAAACCGAAGTCAGCGCCGCCCACGCAGCTGTATGGAACTCACCAAAAACCACGATTAGTTTCTGGGTAAACATCAAAAAACTCCCTGCCCAGGGTGAAGTTTACTTACTGTCACATGGGGGCTGGCAGGAGCGCTGGAAGATTTCCCTGCCCGGGCACGGCAAGCCGGTCTTTACCACCAACCACCAAAACGGGATATCCGATATGGATTCCGGGACTCCCCTACCGGTGGGTGCCTGGAAGCATGTGGTGATGGTACACGACGGTACCAAGGACAAAATCTTTATTGACGGAGCCCTTGCCAGTGAGAAAAATGTGGCCGGCGACCTGAAGAACACCGGCTATCCCCTGGGCATAGGATATAATCCGATTGACGGCGGAAGCTACTTTGAAGGCTCCCTGGATGATATCCAGCTCTACAACATAGCCCTGAGCGACCAACAGATCAAAGCGTTGTTCGATGCGCAGAAAACGGCTCCGGCCATCGGGGGTACGTTGGTAGCATCCTATCCGTTCTCCGGCAATGCGGAGGACGTCACTGCCTATCGCAACCACGCAGCCGAAAAGGCCATTCTGGACCAGGACCGTTTCTCGAGGGCCAACCAGGCGTATCGCTTCAACGGCAAGGATCAGCAACTCACGGCCGGCAACTCTACGCAGCTCAACTCGGATTTCACGACCGTGAGTTTCTGGGTCAATGTCGCAGCTCTTCCTGCCCAGGGCGAGTCGTTCCTGCTGTCGTTTGGTGGCTGGCAGGAACGTTGGAAGATCTCCCTGCCGAGCCACGGGAAAGTCGTCTGGACGACCAACCACGAAAACGGCATTTCCGATATGGATGCGGGATCCGGCAACGAGCTACCGACCGGGGTGTGGAAGCATGTGGTTCTGGTGCACAATGGGACTCAGGATAAAATTTTCATTGATGGAAAAGTCGCAGGTACAAAAAACGTAGCAGGTAAGCTCAAGCGCACCGTACATCCTCTGGGCATTGGCTATGACCCTATTGATAAAGGCTCCTACTTCAACGGCCGGCTGGACGATATCCAAATCTACAATGTCGCCCTCAGCGATGCGGAAATCGCAGCGTTATATGCGGCCCAATCGGCCAAACCTGCTCTGACCGACAGCATCGCGCCCAGTGTGCCGCTCAACCTCATGGCTATGGTACAGAATACCCAGGTCAACCTGAGCTGGCTGGCATCTTCCGATAATCAGAGCGTTTCGGGATACAATATCTTTCAGGGCACTACTAAAATCGGCACTACGAGCGCTACCCGTTTCTCGGTTGCCGGACTGCCACAACTCACCACCTTCACCTTCGGCGTGAGTGCGGTGGATTTGGCGGGAAATGAGTCTCCTCAGGCTACGGTGAAAGCCACTACCGGTCAGGAATCTGCACCGGACACCATTGCGCCTACCGCGCCCAAAAATCTGGCTGCCGATGCCGGCTCCAATTCGGTAATCCTGAAGTGGACCGCTTCCACTGATAACCGGGCACTGGCAGGGTATCTGGTGTATGTGGACGGCAAGCTCTTCGATACGCTGCAGGCCAATGCTACTTCTGTTTTTATCGGGGGTCTCAACCCGCTCACTACCTACACCTTTGAAGTCATCGCTTTCGACCTCGCCAGAAATAAGTCTCAGGCGGCCGAGCTGACGATAAAAACCAAGGCCGAGTTGAATACCGGAGAACCTGGCCTGGTAGCCTGGTACAAGTTTGAGGGCGACGCCAAGGATGCCACCCCGTACGCCAACCATGGCGCAATTGGCGGGAACCCTGTATTCGAAGATGTCAAGAGTCGGCCGGGTGCTTCGGGAAAGGCTATCAAATTCGACGGCGTGGGAGATTCCGTGCTCGTCCCGAACGCAGTACAACTCATTTCCAACTATGCCACGGTGAGTTTCTGGGTGCGCGTAGATGGTCAAAACCTCGCGGATGCAGAAGCTTATGTTCTCGATTTTGGCCACTGGGACGAGCGCTGGAAAGTATCCCTGCCCCAGCACCTCAAGATTGTTTGGACGACGAACAGCAAGAACGACCGCTTCGACAAATCCATTTCCGATATGGATAGCCGCGACGGGAACGAACTCACCAAAGGCTTCTGGTGGTACGTCACCATGGTGCACGACGGCAAAGACGATATCATCTACATAGACGGGAAAGAGGCCAACCGGAAGCCTGCCCCCGGTACGCTCAACAGTACGGCAAGAGCTTTTGGGATGGGCTCCAACCCCATTGAAGGGAAGCAGTACTTCATAGGGGCCCTGGACGAAGTGAAAATCTACAACAAAGCCTTAACGGCTGCCGAAATCGCGAAGCTCTATGCCAGTGGGGTGACTGACGTGCCCGACGCCCGTTCTGATTTGTCGGGAATCGTGCGCATGGCATATCCCAATCCCACTAAGGAAGCGCTTTTCCTGGAACACAGCTTCCCGGTAAGTGCGCAGGTGCTCCTGCGGGTATTTGATGTGCAGGGCAAGCAGGTAGATGCCCAGCGCTTCAATGGGGGCGACGGTACATTCCGTCTGGATGTATCCCGCTATCCGGCAGGGCAGTATGCGCTGAACTTTATTGTGGACGGAACGCACTACGGGACGCTCCAGTTTGTGAAGCAGTAATAGACCTGTTGCGAGGGGAATCATCAAGGGGGTAAAAAAGGACTCTTTTTCCCTCCTTGCTGAGGCCCCTCGCAACGAGTCGGATAAACCAGGACTCTTCGACGTAGCTACCCCGCAATGAGGTAGTTCGAGTATCCATGAAACTGGACCTGCCGCTTCGGTTCTTCTCCCGGACGGGATAAAAACGAGCCGCTGGCAGTGGTGCGGAGAGACCTGTTTTTTTCACCCGAACAACTCTATTCTACCCTTAAAGCAATGATTCGTTACATGTCAAAACTCGCTTGCCGGTTCCCGGAAAATCCGATATTGACACCGGCAGATATACGACCAAGCCAGCAGGGTATGGTCGTGGAAGGCGTACTCAACCCGGGTGCTTTTCAGTTTGAGGGCAAAACGTGGCTTGTATTGCGCATTGCCGAACGCCCGGCACAAGGGGCTGAACGGGTTTCTTTTCCCGTGCTCAACGCGAGCGACCAGGTGCAAATCATGGAATTCAAATGGGACGATCCGGATTTGGACCTTTCTGATCCGCGCTATGTGCGCTATAAGGACATGACGTATTTGTCCACTATGTCGCATCTCCGGCTCATGTGCAGTGAAGACGGCATACACTTCCATGAACCCGAAGACCGGCCGTCCATTATCCACGGCAAGGGCAATCTGGAAACATTCGGCATTGAGGATTGCCGCGTCACCTGTATGGAGGAGGATTACTACCTCACGTTTACGGAAGTTTCGCGCAATGGCGTCGGTGTCGGGCTCATGCACACCCGCGACTGGATTCGATTGGAGCACGAGGGGATGATTTTCCCGCCGCACAACAAGGACTGCGCCCTGTTTCCCGAGAGAATCAATGGGAAGTACTACAGTCTTCACCGTCCTTCCGGGGTGGATTTGGGAGGCAACTTTATCTGGA
The DNA here is from genome assembly GCA_964607915.1 of uncultured Haliscomenobacter sp. GTDB lineage: Bacteria > Bacteroidota > Bacteroidia > Chitinophagales > Saprospiraceae > JADJPL01. The sequence goes on along the minus strand of CAZSMU010000031.1, from coordinate 5,919 downwards.
TATCGGAATCGAACGACCTCAAATACTGGGGCCGGCACCAGTGTATCATGCACACCCGGCCCGACAAGTGGGATTCTGCCCGCATTGGGGCGGGCGGTTCGCCTATTCGGACAGAGGAGGGCTGGCTGGAAATCTACCACGGGGCCGACCACAACCATCGGTATTGCCTGGGAGCGGTTCTGTTCGACTTAGAGGACCCGTCGAGGGTCATTGCCCGATCGGACGACCCTATCATGGAACCGGAGATGGACTACGAAAAAAACGGCTTTTTTGGCAATGTCGTATTTACCAATGGCCATGTAGTGCATGGCGATAAGCTCACTTTGTATTACGGGGCATCGGATGAGCTGGTCTGTGCGGCGACCTTTTCGATGGATGCCATTCTCGACACCTTGAAAAAAACTTATTGCCGCCCGGATTAATCACCACAAACACCCTATCCAATGATGCTTATCCAGCGATTTCGGAACGAACTGGCTTTTTTTCAAAGCCACCCGCGCAGTATGCGGGTCTTGCTTCTGACCAACCTCATCTATGCGTTGGTATTGCCTATCATCGAATTATTCATCGGGGCATATATCATGCGCAATGGTTCGGATGTGAGCCTTGTCGTCATTTTTCAGCTGGCCGTTTATACGGGTATCCCGCTCACGTTTTTGCTCAACGGAATACTGCTTCGATATGTCCACATCTCGCGCCTCTACGCGTTCGGGATGTTGCTGAGCGGGGTATCTATGACGGGTATGATGCTGCTTGAGACGCTGGATAGCAGCGGGGTTTTTGCGGCCGGCCTGGTCATGGGGCTGTCGTATGGCTTTTTCTGGGCCAACCGGGATTTTCTTGCCCTGGATACGACCAGCGATGAAAACCGCAACTACTACTACGGTCTGGAAACTTTTTTCTATACGCTCACCTTTATCGTCGTACCTTTTCTCTGTGGCTCCTTCATTTCTGCCTCGGAGCGTTTTCAATGGTTTGGTGGTCAGGTCAATTTCGCGTACTATATCCTGACGGTAGTAGTATTTGCGTTGACGGCAACGGCATCGGTTCTGGTACACAAGGGTGGCTTTCGCAACCCGGACAATGAGAAGTTCCTGTTTTTCCGGTACGACCGTTTATGGAATAAGATGCTGGGTATGGCTGTCTTGAAAGGGATTGCCCAGGGCTATATCGTAACCGCTCCAGTGATGTTGATTATGAAGTTGGTGGGTAAAGAAGGCGAACTGGGCCTGATACAGTCACTGGGGTCTTTCCTATCGGCTATTTTGCTCTATGTACTGGGCCGTAGTACCAGTCCCCGGCACAGGTTGGGGATTTTCCTTGCGGGTCTTGCCCTGTTTGCTCTTGGGGCCAGTGCCAATGCCGTTCTGTTTTCGGCTGTGGGGGTGCTTCTCTTTGTCGTCTGCCTGATTTTTGCCCGGCCTCTCCTCGACATTGCATATTTTCCGATTCAGTTGTCCGTCATTGATTTTGTTTCAAAACTGGAGAAGCGCAATACTTTTGCCTATATCTTCAACCATGAAATCGGCTTATACCTGGGCCGTTTGTTTGGATGCGGACTTTTTATCCTTCTGGCGCGGCAGGTGAGCGATATCGTGGCGCTGCGTTATGCTCTTTTGGTCATTGCCCTGCTGCAGTTGCTCTCTATTTTTGTAGCAAAATCTATCGTGAAAGAACGCAATCAGCGATTTCATACCCTTGAAAAATAAAAAATTATGAATATTGGCAAAATCGTTTTAACCCTGTGGGCGCTTCTTGCGCTGTCTTACAGTCCGTTTGGACAAAAGCACAAAGGCGTACCGCAGATAGCGGTGCCCAGAATTGAACAGATGCCCGCCCAGCCCAGTCCCTACTTCATGAAGGATTGGAAAGAGACCGCCCTGGGGTTCGATGCCTATGTCTATAACTTCCAGGAAAAGGGGCCTTTTATGCCGCTGATATGGCTGGATCCCAACACCCGGAACTCCGGTTCCTCTACCTTTGGCCATTACACGGTAATCGGGGATGTGCGCCAGGGCCCTTTAAAGAATAACGCAGAGGCACACGAGGCCCTTGCCGTACTCGGCTCTTTATTAGGTGCGACCCTCGTCGGGATAGATAAAAGCAATCAACACGGGTTGAATTTTGTGCGTATGGCCCGGAACTATTTCAATACCGACAATGGCTGGAACATTGTGATGAACTTTACCACGCCTTCTGCGCACATCGGTGGAGGATATGGGAACGACGGTTGGTACGACACCTATACGAACGTGTTATTTTACGCCCTTGGTCACCACTACCCCAACGAGAAAGGCTATCGGGAGACTATGCGCACCATTGCGGAGCAGTTTTACCGGGCTGATTCGATTATGGGGGACAACTACACGTACACCTTTTTTGATTTTGGGAAGATGAAGCCCGGTAAAAACCACATTCCTGCCCAGGAAGACATAGCTGCGGGCTATGCGTACATCCTTTTTTCAGCGTATCAACTTTTTGGGGAAGAAAAATACCTGAAAGCTGCGCGGCACGCCCTGCAAGTACTGCTGCAACAAAAGGAAAACCGGTATTATGAAGTATTGATGCCCTTTGGAGCTTACCTGGCAGCCCGCATGAATGCCGAACACGGCGAGTCTATGGATGTTTTGCGGCTGCTCAACTGGTCCTTTGACGGCGATGCGACCAACCGAGAAGGCTGGGGGGCGATTGTAGGTCGCTGGGGCAATTACGATGTGCACGGTATTGTCGGCAGCACGGTACACAATGGCGGGTATGGCTTTCTCATGAATACCTTTGACCAGGCTTTTCCGCTCGTGCCCATGGTGCGCTACGACCAGCGCTTCGCCCGCGCAGTCGGCAAGTGGATGCTCAACGCTGCGAATGCCGCCCGCTTGTTTTACCCGTACGATATCCCCGATTCCCTGCAGGCCAATCCAACCTTGAAAGAGATTACCCGCAATGTCATCGCCTATGAAGGCCTCATCAAGAAAGCTGCCTATCCGGGTTTCGACGGTCTAACCCCCTTCGCCCAGGGCGACGGGCCGCTGTGGACCAGCGGTATGCCTGCTCAAAGTATGTTTTCCCTCTACGGCAGTGGCCATGCAGGTATCTTTGGAAGCATAATCCGGAAAACCAATGTGGAAAAAATCCTTCAGTTGAATTGTCTGCCGACGGATTTGTTCCGAAGAGGCAGTGCTTACCCTACCTACCTGTACTATAACCCTTTCCCTGAAGAAAAGACGGTAGAGGTAGAAACCGGCGGGACTCCTGCGCAAATCTACGATGCCGTCCGACAGCGTATCGTGGTAAAAAAAGCAAGCGGTACTGCCCGAGTCAGTATTCCTGCCGACGGAGCTGCGGTGCTCGTACTGATACCACAGGGCGCTAAGCTGGAGAGCAAGGGGCACTTGCTGTCCGCAAATGGAGTGCCCATAGATTTTCGGTATGGCTTGAGATAGTGGAATTGTTGCGAGGGAATCATCGGGGGGCAAAAAGGCCCTTTTCCGCCCACACGATGCCTTTTTTCGGTGATATAGCGCTGCTATACTTCCTCAAAAGGCCTTCGCGTGGACAAAAAATGACTCTTTTTCCCTTCCCGCTGACCCCTCGCGGGTCAGCGGGAAGGGAAAAAGAGTCATTTTCTTTCTTGCAAAACATAGCACACGTCGCCCGCAATTTGTACGTTTATGTACAGAATCTTGGGCGCGATATTTTGGATGGTGCGTCTAAGACAGTTTATTTAACGTTGTCAAAAAGATTGCCATGCAAAATCTTCGATGGATTCCTTCGCTATTGCTGCTCTTCACGGCCTGTCTTCTGCAAGCCCAGCACCTTCATTTTTTCCCTGAAAAGCCCGTTGCGGGCGAAACGGTAACCATTACCTATGACCAGGCGGCTTCCCCGTTTGCCAATGATACGAGATTCCGGATTGCCGCCTGTGCGGTAGATGCCGACCAGTTGACGGTCACGGATGTCGTGGTCATGGCCAAAGACGGTAAGTTGACCGGCCAGTACGTAGTACCTGCCGCTGCAAAAGCCGTGTATTTCGTTCCGCGCAGCGTGCAATCGGAGGAAGAGGATAACAATGGCGGCAAAGGGTATGGCACGGCGGTGTATCAAGCCAACCGCCAGGCGCCGGTAGCCGGGTATGATTTGACCCGCGCCGCTATCGCAGGGCGGCACTTCTCCGCTTTGCGGTTGGAGCGCAACGAACCCGAAGCCCTTCGCCTTATGGGCGAGCAGTTTGATGCGATGAAATCCAATGGGGTTCTGCTCAACGCCTATGCTTATATGGCCAATCGCAACAAAAGCGAGGCAGCCAAAGCCCAACTCAACGGTCTCATTCAAAAGACCCTCAACGACCCCAAGGCGGGCGAAGATGCCCTGGAAATAGCATTGAACCTGAGCGATGCCCTCGAAGATGAGGCACTCGCGGAATCAGTGACCGCCAGGATGAAAAAGCGCTTTCCCAAGGGAAAAGTCCTGTGGTATGAAAAATCCAAAGGGTTCTTCGACGGCGGTATGTCGCCCGATGACCAAAAAGTTGCTGTGGAGGCCCTTGCGGCGATGCCGAAAACGAAGTCCATGGAGGATATGTACGGCAGTATGGTCTATCGGGTAGCTAGTTCTGCCCTGCGCTCGGGCGATATGGTCGCTTTTGAAAAGTATTCCAAGATGATCTCCAACCGCGTCATGCGCGCTTCGCTGTACAACAGCCTCGCCTGGAAGGAAGCCGGCGAAGGCCTCGAAAAGCCAGCCGGCAAACTCGATTTAGCGCGCAAGTATTCCCTCGAGTCCCTCCAACTGGTCGAGGCTGCCATGAATGCCCCCACCCAGGCGGAGATGTACACGGGCTATACCCCTGCCGAAATGAAGGAAATCCTGAAAAGTAATTATGCTATGTTCTCCGATACCTACGGCCTCGCCCTGTACCGCAGTGGCCAGGCAAAGGAAGCCCTTGTATATCAGCGGATTGCCTGCGAGGGGCAACAGTTCAAGGATACGGAATCCAATGAGCGCTATTGTCTCTTTCTGGAAAAGGTAGAAGGTGGGGTAAAGGCCCTTGCCGCTGCTGAAAAATTCATTGCAGAAGGCACGGCAAGCCCGGCCGTCAAGGCCCAGTTCAAACGGCTCTTCTCCACAGCCCTTCCCTCGGAGCAGGCTGCCGACAAGTACATGGCGCTCCTGGAAAAAGAAGGCAAGGCGAAGATGCTGGAGGAGCTGAAAAAGAAGATGATCAATGAGGAGGCTCCGGTCTTCACGCTGCGCAACCTGGCTGGGGAAACGGTTTCCCTGGAGTCGCTCAAAGGCAAAGTCGTGGTGCTCGACTTTTGGGCCACCTGGTGCGGGCCTTGTATCTCCTCGTTCCCCGGCATGCAGCGGGCCCAGGATGCCCATAAGGAGAAGGGCGATGTCGTATTCCTCTTTGTGGATACCTGGGAAAACGGTGAGAACAAAGAGAAAAACGCCTCCGAGTTCATCGCCAAAAACAAATATAACTTCACCGTCCTCATGGACAACGACAATGCCGTTGTAGGCAAATATAAAGTCGAAGGCATTCCCACCAAGTTCATCCTCGACCGCAACGGCCGTATCCGCTTCAAAAGCGTGGGCTATAGCGGCAATCCGGATGCGCTGGTGGACGAAATGGCCTTCATGATCGAGTTGGCCGGGCAGTAAAATTTTGGCTATGGAGATTTTGCTGTACAGCGACCTGGATACTTCGAAGGTCAAGAAAAATTAATCGTACTGCCCGGGTATGAATGACCAATCCCTGTCTATACCGCCGTGTACGGCCAGTATGATCCGCTGTATGTTCGGGGTATGGCTGTCTTTTTTCATCCCTCTTTTGCAGGGCAATGCCCAAGATAGTTTGCGTACTCCCGTGCTGTACGCTGGCGATTCTTCTCATGCTTTCCGGGAAGGCGGGGTCAGCTT
>CAZSMU010000030.1:0-32143 GCA_964607915.1 uncultured Haliscomenobacter sp. | reverse complement strand
AATAAAACAACATTGGGGCTGCCCGCAAAGGCAGCCCCAATTTGTTTTCATTGTTTTTGGGATGTTACCCAAAAACTACTCCTTGTGGATTCGCTTCGTCGTAATGATCTTGTTCCGATCACCGAGAATCTGAACCAGGTACATGCCCCCAGGCAGATCGCCGACATAGTAGCGTTTCTCTGCTTCCACCTGGTCGTACACCCGCATTAGGTTTCCTACCAGGTTGTACACAGCGATTCGCATAACGCCTTCCGTTTCCGTGAGGCTGATGTGCGAAGTCGCAGGATTGGGAAACACTTCGATCTTCAGCGTTTTTTCTTTGCCTAAGTCCGCCTCGGCGAGCCAGGATGAGGGGCGATATCCCGACTGGCTGATTCCGGTTTGGATGAGAGAAAGGACAAAGAAAAAGGTGAGTAAAAGTTGCTTCATCCAGTAGCTTTAGTAAAAAATTTACAATTCCGGCAAAATACGGCAAAGCCCTTGACATAGCAAGGGCTTTGCGCACAATTATGTAAATATTAACAATAGACTTGCTATGAGAGGTCAAAAAGGCCTTTTTTACTCCCCTCAATGCCTCCCTCGCAAAAATCTATTCCGCATCTTCCTCTGCGGCAAGTTGCTCCTGGAACCAGACGCCGAAGGCATCTATTCCCATAGCGCCGAGGTCGCCCTGGCCTTTACGGCGCACAGAGAGCGTTTGGTTGGCCGCTTCTTGTTCCCCGACGATGAGCATGACGGGGATATTTTTGAGTTCCGTATCCCGGATTTTCCGTCCGATCGTTTCGCTGCGGTCGTCCACATACCCCCGGATATCCATGGTGGCGAGTCGGCTGAGGGCTTCTTCGCAATACGGGATAAAGCGGTCGCTGATAGGGAGTAGGGCTACCTGTTCAGGCATGAGCCAGAGCGGGAACTTACCTGCGGTATTTTCGATAAATATACTGATGAAGCGTTCCATGGACCCGAACGGAGCCCGGTGGATCATTACAGGGCGGTGGGTCTTGTTGTCGGCACCGGTATATTCCAGTTCGAAGCGCTCGGGCAAATTGTAATCTACCTGTATAGTACCCAACTGCCAGGACCGGCCGATGGCGTCGCGCACCATGAAGTCGAGTTTAGGCCCATAGAAAGCCGCTTCACCGAGTTCGGTGACCGTTTTCAGTCCGGCTTCCCGGGCGGCATCTATGATAGCAGATTCGGCTGCGCGCCAGTTCTCATCGGATCCTATATACTTTTCGGGATTATTGGGGTCGCGCAGAGAGATTTGCGCGGTAAAATCCTTGAAGCCCATTTTCCGTAGTACTGTGCGGGTAAGGTCCAGTACATTGAGAAACTCGCCTTTGAGTTGTTCCGGGGTACAAAAGATGTGGGCGTCGTCCTGGGTAAAGCCGCGCACGCGCGAAAGTCCGTGGAGTTCGCCGCTTTGCTCATAGCGGTACACGGTGCCGAATTCTGCGATGCGCAGTGGCAAATCCCGGTAGGAGTGGGGCCGATGTGCATAGATTTCACAGTGATGCGGACAGTTCATGGGTTTGAGCAGGAATTCTTCCCCTTCTTTGGGCGTATGGATAGGTTGGAAGCTATCCTTTCCGTACTTCGCATAATGTCCGGAGGTGATGTAGAGTTCCTTGCGACCGATATGTGGGGTGGTGACCAGTTTATAGCCTCTTTTTTCCTGTTCTGCGATCAGAAAATTCATGAGCCGGTTGCGTAGGGCGTTGCCTTTGGGCAGCCAGATAGGCAGGCCGGGGCCGACCCGTTCAGAGAACATGAACAGTTCGAGTTCTGCCCCTAGCTTGCGGTGGTCGCGTCTGCGGGCTTCTTCCAGCAGGGTGAGGTAGTCCTGCAAATCTTTTTGTTTGGGAAAACTGACTCCGTAGATTCGGGTCAATTGCTGCCGGGACTCATCGCCTTGCCAATAGGCACCGGCCACGTTAGTCAGTTTGACGGCTTTGATATAGCTGGTATCGGGCAGGTGTGGCCCGCGGCAAAGGTCGGTAAAGCCACCCTGCTGGTACAGGGTAATGGCTTCATCGCCTCCTCGTTTTTCGATGAGTTCCAATTTGTACTCATCTCCTTTCTCGCTGAAATAGGAGAGGGCGTCTTCCCTGGATATAGGTTTGCGCACGTACGCATTTTTTTGACGAGCCAGTTCGACCATTTTAGCTTCTATGCGAGGGAGGTCGTCGAGCGAGATCGCTTGCCCGCCGGGATCCACATCGTAGTAAAAGCCATTGTCAATAGCGGGGCCGGTGCCGAACTTGATGCCCGGGTAGATTGCTTCGAGGGCTTCCGCCATAAGGTGGGCGGAAGAGTGCCAGAAGGTCGCTTTGCCATCTTTATCGTCCCAGGTGAGCAGTTGGAGGGAAGCATCGCGCTCGATGGGGCGGGTAGCATCCCAGACTTCACCGTTGACTTTTGCAGACAGGACTTTTTGTGCCAATCCCTCGCTGATGGATTTAGCTACTTCCATAGCAGTTGTCCCGACCGGGTAGGCGCGTATCTTGCCGTCGGGGAAAGTAATGTTGATCATTGCCGTGTGTATTTGCTCGTGGTTTCCAGGGTGTAAAAGTAGCGCAATTCCTTTGAAATCATATCAGTTTCTTATTGCTGAAAAACCTGGAGTAGTTTTTTGGGCAGTTCGTCGGAAGCGTGGAAGAGGGCGAGTTCAATACGGCGGTTTTTAGCCTGGCCTTCAGGGCTTTCATTGGACTCTACGGGTAGAAAAGCGCCTTTCCCCGCAGCGGTGATGCGCCGGGGGTCCACTTCCAGTTCCCGCGATAAGACTTTGGCGACGGTACTGGCGCGCAGGGCGGTGAAATCCCAGGTGTCTATGGGGGATTTTTTGGGCAGGGGCTGGTTGTCGTGATGGCCGGTAACCTGTACAAAGAGGAGCGGATAAGCCGTAAGGACGGTGGAGAAAGCCCGGAGGACATCTATGCCTTTCACTTCCAATTTAGAAGTGGCCCCAGCTTTGAAGAGGATAGATTCCTGTACCCTTAAGATGACCTGTCGGTCAATGATTTCCACATTCCAGGATCCGGCGGGGAGGGATTGCATAGAGTCGCGCAGGATGGAGGCGACGGAATCCAGTTCGCGGTAGCTTTGCAAGATGACTTGTTCAGCGGTGCCGATTCGACCTTGCTGAACGGCGACGGTGGAATCTTTTGCGCTGAGCAACTGGCTAAGGCTCATTTTTTCCACCATAGCCTGATTGTTGCGACGCTGGAGTTCTGTTTCCAGGGCGTCGATTTGGGCCTGTAGTTTATCCTGTACCCGTACGAGTTCGTTGTTTTCACCCTTGCGTTCTGCAAGGGTGAGGTTCAACTGATTGATTTCTTTCTGGGCTGCGTAGTAGTCATCCCGCACTTTGGCGAGTTCGGTCTCGTACCGCAGCGTGAGTTCCTGCATCTTTTTTTGGACGCTGCAGGCTGTGAAAAGGGGGCTTAGAGCCACCAGGACCAGGGCTCGGGTGAAGAGAGGTTTCATACGTGCGGGATGAGGGCTCATTTATTGCAAGCGGAAGCTGGCGGCACCGAGGAGGCCGATGTCGGTATATACCGATACGCGGTAGAATCCGCCGCTCAGCTTGTCTTCGAGATCGTAATTGAAAGACAGCCGTTGGTTAGCGGTGAGGTTGACATCCTTTCCCCGTACGGCGAGGATGTCCATATTTTGTCCATTGACCATGGATTTTGCCTGGATGTCCGAGCCGGAGATGGGCACCCCTTTATCATTGGTAACGACGAGATACAGGGGGCGTATGCCCTGGTTTTCCGGTGCGACACCAGTGAGGTCGAAGGTGACCAGGATGCGGCGGGCTTTGCCCGACTTTGCGGTGGCAGACTGGCGGCGGGTTTCCACTTCTACCTGGAAGGCGGTAGCTTTGAAGTCGGCGAGCGCCAGTCGTTTCAATTCGCCCTGCATAGTTTGGTTGAGGTTGGCGAGGGCCGTTTTTTCTTCCCGGGCGGCGGAGAGGTCTCGCTCCAGCACGCCTGTGCGTGTGCGGAGGGAATCGTTTTCGGCTTGTAACTGAGAGATGGAGGCTTCTAACTCGGCCCGGGTTGCGATCAGGGCCTGAATTTCACCTCGCAGGCCATTCGTCTGGCGTGCGGCATTTTTTTTGGCGGCCCGGATTTCGGCATCTTTTCCGGCGAGTTGGGTTTCCGCGTAGGTAAGGGAGCCCTGGAGGATCTGGTTTTCCTCTGCGAGAGCTTGATAGGACTGCCGGAGCGTTTCTACCTCTGCGCTCAGGTCTTGTTTCAGGGTTTCTACCCCCTTGATTTCTTTTTCCATTTCCGTATTGGCAAGGGAAAGGGCTTTTTTGGATTGGCTTTGCCGAAAGCCCCAAAAGCTGGAGCCTAGAAGCAACAGCAAGAGGAGGAGCAAGAGTGCGAGTAGGATTCTTTTGTCCATGGTTTTCAGGTTTTTGTCAAATATACGCAAAAATAAGGGCTTCGTTTGGTACAAGAGGGGTATGGAACAAAAAATATTTTAGGACAAAAAAGGCTATAGATAATCAAGGGGTCGGCGAGGAGGGAAAAAGAGCACCTTTTTCGCCCGGCTAAAAAATCCCGACCCGCGCCTATCTCATAGGGGGGATAGCATCGCCGTATATTTCTAATAACTCACTCATAATCATAGCTGTTGCACCCCATACTACTTTGCCGTGTACATTAAAAAAGGGCACATCGGACAGGGATAGGGTTTCGTGTACCACCACAGTAGTGAGGCTTCTGTTTTGTGGCTCCAGAAAGAGCTGGAAGGGTGCTTCGAGTATTTCTTTCACTTCGTGGGGCTGAGGCTTGAAGAGGGGTGCTTTTTCCAGGAAGCCCACGAAGGGGTGGACGTCGAAATTGCTGACGGGGATGTACAGCGAACTGAGTTGCCCCAGGAGTTTGATAGCACTGGCGTCCACGCCGATTTCTTCTTCCGCTTCGCGCAGGGCAGTATCGGCCAGGGAGCGATCCTGTTTCTCGAAGGCACCACCGGGGAAGCTGATCTGGCCTTTGTGCCGGTCTCTGGGGTTGTGAGACTCCCGCTCGATGAGCACGATGCGCCATTCGTCATTAAAGGGATAGAATAGGGCCAGTACGGCCGCAGGCCTGGCATCTTTTGGCACGGAATCCGAGAAGGAGCTCCTAGTGATATGCGCCATGCGAAATTGTGCTTCCCGGCCGGGCAAACTGGATTTCAGGCGGTGTTCCAGATGTGCAATGAATTTCGCTTTCATCCGATAGATATCTTGCAGGACAGGTATTGCCCCTGTGGGTCTGACAAACTCAAAGAACAATCCCGGCAAGGGGCCCTCCGTATAGGTTACTCGGACCTATTGGATTTTTGAAGGTATAACTCGAGTGCTCCGGTCATGGAGGGGGCTTCCAGTGAGGGGGCTTTGATATTGGCTACGAGGCCCCGCTCTTCCACGGCATGGCGGGTGGTATTGCCAAAAACGGCAATTCTCGTTTCGTTCTGCTTGAAATCCGGGAAGTTGTCGTACAGGGACTCAATACCTTGCGGGCTAAAGAATACAAGCACGTCGTAGGTTACATCGCTCAAGTCGGACAAATCAGAGCTGACCGTATTGTACATGACGGCATCTTTCCAGTTGAAGCCATTGTCGTCCAGATACTGGGTAACTTCTTTAGCGCCGAGGTTGGAGCAGGGGAGAAGATATTTTTCTCCTTTGTGTTTCTTTAGTGACGGTCCCAAGTCCTCAATGCTGCGGGCACCCGAAAAGACTTTGCGCTTGCGGAAGATGATGAACTTCTGAAGATAGTTGGCGATCGCTTCGGTGATGCAGAAATACTTGGTTTCGATGGGCATCTTTACCCTGAGCTCCTCGCAGATGCGAAAGAAATGGTCTATCGCATTTTTACTGGTAAAAATAATCGCTGAGAACTCTTCTGGGTGGATGCGGTTCTTTCGGAATTCTTTTACTCCGATCCCTTCTACATGGATAAAAGAGCGCCAATCGATTTTTAGGTCATATTTTTTTTCCAATTCCAGATAGGGCGTGGCTTTTTCAGGCTTGGCCTGGGAGACGAGTATCGTTTTTACACGCTTATAGGTCTCTTCTTTTACTTGTCCGCTGGATGACATCAAAATCTTTTTTGGTGCTACAAACATTTAGACAAATATTGCTTTTTGTTATGGCAATATAGCTTTAACAAAAAGCAATAAGGGGAGTGCTTCGACGGTGCAAATATACAATAAAAAGTGAAAAAGGTGCGAAACAATAAATTTGTTCGCCAGGAGGAGGGCGCGCAGCCCCCGGAAGAGGTAGGTCAGGCCAATCAGAACAGTTGTGGCATACACGAGGGGTTCATGTAACGTTTCCGGTGCGTATGCGAGCAAAATGTTAAATGGGGACAAGAAGACGCCGAGTACCACTCCAAAGACCAGGATAAGGAAAATGTAGCGGTTGATTTCTTTTTCAATGGAAAACAAGTTGGCCATAAGTCCGAGGACGAGTATTTTTAAGCCTATCGCAATTAGGACGAGCACCAGGCAGATACCTAACTGGATCCATGCGGTGGGGGCAAACTCGATTTTATAGTGGTTGCAGAGCATGTAAGCAAACAACCCGAGGTTGATGGGCAGGATAAGGAACAATAGCCATATCGGGTTGCCTATCCGCCCTTCCTGTTCCCGATAGAACAAGAACATGAGGTTGTCGTTGAAAAAACTACTGTAGGACTTCGCAAACAATTTCCGGTAGAGTGTGAGCAAGATGGCCAGGAGTAGCATTAGGACAATGGTCGCTACGGAGCGGATTTGGGTAAGCTGCGCCGCAAACCGAGGCTGACCGCTTCGGATTGTAAACAAGGCACGGGTATTTTCTGCTGCTTTGGGAGAGCGAACGGCGGGTCGTACACGAAGCTCGAAAGGGTTGGAAGGGTCGGCCTGCTTGCCCGGGTATTCACCCAGGCTGTCCTGCCTTGCCCTGAATAGCAGCTCAAAGGGATTGCCCTCGGCTTGGGCTATTGCCGCACCTGCAAGCAGAAAACAAAAAAGGGTAGCAACAATCTGTCTCAAATGCGTACTTTGTAGCAGCTAAATAAAGTGCAAAGATAATAGACTTGTTGCGAGGGGAATCACCGAGGGTTAAAAAAGGCTCTTTTTCGCCCACACGGCGCCTTTTTTAGATCATATAACTAGGCTATACGCTCTCAAAAAGCCTTCGTATGGACAAAAAATGACGCTTTTTTCCCTCCTGAGTCCTCTATCGCTTTTGCCTACTCGTCAAACACCATGAGAGACCGACAAATTATATGGGTGATCGTATTTGGCATCTTTGCCATTCTTGGGCTGATGGGTATACAGGCCTACTGGACGCTCAATACCTGGAATTTGAACGAACAGGAGTTCAACGAGAAAATTCATCGCGTACTGCTCAAAGTAGCGCGTTCACTGGCAACGCTGAACGAGGCAGGGCTACCACAGCGCGACTTGATCAAAAAACGCAGTTCGAACTACTTTGTCGTGAACATAGACAACGAGATAGACCCGGCCATGCTGGAGTTTTTCCTCCAAAAAGAACTTGAGGCGGCAGCCCTGAACCTGGATTTTGAATACGCGGTGTTCGACTGTACCTCAAACCAGATGGTCTATGGGGATTACTGCAGTTTTGACCCCCACAAGGCCCCGCCCGTCGATGCGGGAAAACTCCCCAGTCACCATGGGTTTACCTACTATTTCGGGGTTCGCTTCCCCACGCGTACCGCGTACCTAATCGAAAAAGCAAAACTTTCGGCGATATTGGCCGGAATCATGTGGGTGACGATCTTGTTCTTCGCGTATGCTCTGGTCGTCATTTTACGGCAGAAGCGGCTGAGCGAAATGCAGAAAGACTTCATCAATAACATGACCCACGAGTTCAAGACGCCTATTGCGACGATGGGGATTGCTGCCGGGGTATTCATGCAATCGAAAGAAATCAAGGCTAATCCACGCCTGTTGCAGTATGCCCACATATTAAAGGAGCAGAATAAGCGGCTCAACCAGCAAATCGAACGAGTGCTCCAAGTGGCTCGTTTCGAACGAAACCAGTTCGAACTGAAAAAAGAGCCCGTATCGCTTCATGCTCTAATCCTCGACGTATATCGCCCGGAATCGCTGCTTTTTGAGGCGGCAGGGGGCCGTATCCGCCTCTGTCTCGACGCTACAGAAGACAGGGTAGTCGTTGACCCGCTGCATACCGCCAATGTATTGCACAGCCTGCTCGACAATGCATTGAAATACCATTCAGGCACCCCAGAGGCAGAGGTGCGCACCTACCATGAACATTCTACCCTGGTCCTGGAAGTCGCGGACAAAGGCATCGGCATAGCCCCTGAATACCAGGCCCGGGTTTTTGACAAATTCTATCGCGTGCCTACGGGAAACGTACACAATGTCAAAGGTTTTGGGCTGGGGTTGTACTACGTGAAGCGCATTTGTGCGGCCCACGGCTGGAAAATACGCCTTGTGAGCCTGCCCGGGCATGGGACGACTTTTTCAATAAAAATACAGCCTGCATGAAAACCCGGATCCTCTATGTAGAAGACGACGCCGACCTGCGCTTCGTGACCCAGGACAACCTCGGGCAGCAGGGGTACGACGTAGTTGGCTGCGACAATGGAAAAACGGCACTGAGCGTTTTCCGCGAGCACTCATTTGACCTTTGCATCCTCGACATCATGCTTCCGGAGATGGACGGCTTCGAGCTCGCCCGCGCAATACGAAGGGAAAACGAAGAAATACCCATCCTTTTCCTGACGGCCAAATCGCTGCCGGAAGACCGCCTGACAGGACTTCGCATCGGTGCTGACGACTACCTTACGAAGCCTTTCGCCATGGAAGAGCTGCTGCTCAAAATAGAAATTTTTTTGAAGCGGCGCAAACTGACCTCCCCGTCGGGGCAACGGGAAATCCGCATAGGGGATTACTCCCTCGACTTTGAGAACCTCACGTTGTCGCATCCCGTTCAGGGGCCAAAACGGCTTACGCAAAAAGAAGCCGATTTGCTGCGCCTGCTTTGCCGAAAACGCAACGAAGTAGTGCGCAGGGCCGAGGTTCTGGAAACGCTCTGGGGAAAAAACGACTACTTTTTGGGCCGTAGTCTCGATGTGTTCATCTCCCGCTTGCGCAAATATCTGAAGGCCGATTCCCGCTTGCGAATTGACAATATCCACGGGATTGGCTTCTTATTTGTATGCCCTTGAGCAATGTCTTGCATTAAGGCATGGGATAAAATTTTGATAATAGCGGGTAATGCCTTTAATTTGCAGGGATTTTTTCACAGCGTACTTTTTTGGTTTACAGAATACACTAAACAGTTAGGACAGATGGCGCTTATCAGTGAGATCCGCAAGCACGGAAGTTGGATAATGGTTATTTTGATCGCCCTGGGCGTAGGCGGCTTTATCCTCATGGATATGACCGTAGGTCAGACCAGCCTTTTTGGAAGCGCCCAGCCCACGATGGGCAAGGTGGGCGGTACCAAAATCAAAATTCAGGACTTTACGAATATCGAGGCAATACTAGGCTCTACGCCCGACCCCTACGCTCGTCGCAATACGCTCTGGACATTTATGGTCGAGGAAATCTTGTTAAAGGATGAGGCAAAAAAGGTGGGCCTTTCGGTCAGCAGCCCGGAACTTACCGACCTGCAGTATGGCCCCGAGCCAAGCAGCATCATCCAACAGCGGTTCGTCAACCAGACTACCCAGCAACTGGATCGGGAGCAGCTCAACCAGATCCGCCAGCAAATCGAGCAGAATACTGCCGATCCTACCCTGCGCTCCTTCTGGAAGTTCCAAGAGCGTGAAATCATCAAGGAACGCCTTCAGGGCAAGCTGGGCACCCTCGTGTCGAAAGGTATGTACACCCCCGCCTGGGTGGCTGAACAAATCAACAAAGAAGAATCCGAAACAGTGGATTTGCTCTATGTAAAAGTGCCCTTCGAAGCGATGGATAACGCAGATGTATCTCTGGAAGATGCCGATTACGAGGCGTACATAGAGGAAAATGCAGCTACCTTGAAGCAAAAGGAAGAGCGCCGCAGAATCCAGTACCTCTCCTTCCCGGTGAGCGCAACGGCGGCTGATTCAGCAGCGCTTCGGCAGTCGCTTCAGGACCTGGTCGCCGAATTTGACTCTACTGATAACGATACGTTCTTCGTAGAACGCAACCTGGGGACCATGGAAAAGGCTTTCCGCAAAAAGAGCGAATTGCTGGGAGATGCGGAAAACCTGTTCAACCTGCCGGTCGGCTCTGTATATGGCCCTTATCTTTCAGGCAATACATACAGCCTGACCAAAATCCTGAACCGCAAGGTCATCGCCGATTCCGTGCGCTCCCGCCACATCCTCCTGCCTGCTCAGGACCAGACCTCCGCTATCCTGGCTCAAACCCGCGTGGATAGCCTCAAGAAGGTCATCGAGGAAGGAAAGGGTACGTTCGAAGAACTCGCCGGCCGCTTCGGCACAGATGGTACGGCCGCCAAAGGGGGAGACCTGGATTATGCAGCCATGGGCACCATGGTCAAACCGTTCAACGACTTGATTTTCTTTGAAGCAGAAATCGGAAAGCTCTATACGGTAGCGACAGAGTTCGGTATCCACCTGGTGGAAGTGACCGACCGCAAATTCATCAATAATGAAGAAGGGATTCAGCTTGCAACGATATCCAAGCCGATTTTCCCTTCCGAAGAGACCCGCAATGCGATTTACGACGAGGCAATGGCTCTCCTGACCAATTCCAAAAGTCTGGACGACTTGAGTAAGTTGGCAAAAAAGAAAAAACTGACCCTCGAGACGGCTCCGTCGGTTGCGGAAAACGATTACATGCTGGGCGCACTCGCCGGCACGCAACAATCCCGCGATATCATCAAGTGGGCGTTTGAAGCGAATCCGGGTGATGTGTCGAGCGTGATTTACGTGTTTTCCGACCCGATAGAAAACTACGAAAACCAATACATCATCGCTGGACTCAAAGGTATTCAGCCGGCAGGCATACCCTCGGTGGCAGATATCAAGTCGGAAATCGAACCGCTGGTAATGAACCGCAAGAAAGGGGAGCTCATCAGCAAGAAATTGCAGGGCAAAACCCTGAACCAGGCTGCACAGGTGTACAATACACCGGTAGATACAGCATTAGGGGTCAATTTTAACATGAACTTCATCCCCGAAATCGGCAGCGAGCCCAAATTCCTGGGGGTCGTGTGCAGCATGGCCCAAGGTAAGGTATCCAAACCGATTGTCGGAACGGGTGGTGTCTATGTGGCACAGGTTTCCAAAAAGAACTCCGTTCCTCCTGCTGCCAACCTCATCGAAGCCCGCAAGATGGCAATGGCAATGGCCCGTGGCCAGGTAGGGGGCACGTTGATGGAGAGCATCCGGAACAATGCAAAAATTAAGGACTATCGTTCGAAGTTCTTCTAAAACAGACTGTTGCAAGGGCCAGTGTTGCGGTAAAAAAGTCTTTTTGACCCCTTCCACAATCCGCCTCGCAACCCGTCTAATAATTTTTCAGCGGGCAGTGAAAAAATAATTGCTGCCCGCTGAAAAACATCTCAAGGTTTGTGAATCTAGATAAAATTGCGCAAAATGTCTGAAATTCAAAATGTAGGCAAAAAAGGGTATTGCATGCTCTCCCTCATTGTTGGCATCCTTCTGTTTGTTTTCCTCCTCATCTACTTGTACCAGCGCAATTTCTCGGGCGTTCCGGAGGTCCTCTAACGACTTGTTGCCGGGCGGTCAATCCCCTTTGCCTTGCCCTCACCGCAGGCTTTCTAATCGGATTTGGTGCGAATCACCTGGTGAAGTCCTCTTTTGTCTTCCAATATGAGGAAAAAACTCTCTATGTAAGCAACCAGGTCTTTTTTGGTAAGCCCGTCGAGATGGGGGAATTGTTCGCAATAGGAAAGAACGGGCTCTTTGTTTTCCAGAAAAAACCGGGTTAGCCGCTGGATTTCCTGTTCGGAGCATTCCCCTCCTTTATAGTATCGTTCCCGTATGTCCTTTATCGGCAGGGATTCGTGTGGCACAGCGTAGTTTGCGCCCACCATTCCGGCGTAATCAAAGTCGTAGGGTACGACCACCGACTTGTCTATATTGGAAAAATGCAGGATGCGCACGTTATGCAGGTTGCCCAGGCTCCAGTCGGTATTGCCGATCATATATTGAAAAACGTAGAGCTTGAGTAGATCGTCCCGCAGCAGTTCTCGCTGGCTTTTCAGCAGTGTATCGCGGAACTTGCCTTGTGTGCGTTCTTCAAATTGGCTTTCATCTTCTATAAAAAAGGCATACTTGCTGTAATGCCTTTGTGGGTGCGCGGCATCATAGACCTCCATTTTAGCCAATTGTACACGGAAGCTGTAGGGGGAAATGAGGTTGTATAGCCGATAGGCCATGAATTCGCGGAGCAGTACTTGTTCGTAGTGTTTGCCTTCTCTGCATTGCCATACGACTTTCATCTCGTTGTGCCGGGAGTAACCTAGGGAATCCAGTGTTTTCCGTTTCCATTTCATTTTTATGGGCGGGTGGCTGCATATTTCCTTTCGGATATTGCCCCTGGCTTTCACTTCTATGTTTCGGCTAATGGTATTCCCATCGCGGTTGGTGTAGGTAATGGAGGCGTCCTGGTAGGTTTCTTTGGTGCGGGTACGGATGAGTCCGCCGAGGTCAGTAGTAAGACGTAGGTGGAGGATGGAGTCGGGGTGGGCCGACATAGCATCGAAGAGGCTTTCCCTTCCAAGGGAATCCTTGTTGGGGACGGGAAAGGAAGGCTGGGCCAGCGATTGGGTGGCGAGTATAAAAAGGGGGATTATAAAAAAGGAACGCCGCATGGTGATAGAATTTGGATGAGTAGGCAGTCGTCGTGTGCCGACCCTGCGAAAGAAGGCCGATCCGGATAAAAATACAGTTTTTCCCTAAACAGGGAGTATTCCGGGCAGAGAGTTTATCGACAGGGTGGGAATCAGCTCACCATTGCGAGTGTCTGGTCGAGGCTGTTCAGGATACGCACGTTGTGAGGAGCCTGTACGGGTTGTGCGATAACCTGATAACCAGACAATAAAATTTGTGCGTCTGGAAAATTTTCAGAGAGTTTGTCGATATAACTTTGAACGGATTCCCGGGCGAAAGCCTCGGTAATCATCGTAAAGAGGTAGTGCGGCTGATGGAACTTACAGGCGTCCCTCAGGTCGTTGATGGAGATATCCTGGCCGAGATAAATTACCTGGATATTGCGCGATTTCAGTAAGTAGTGCATGAATAAGACGCTGAGTTCCTGTCGTTCCCCTTCCGGCAGATAGAGGATGAACTTGCGCAGGTTTTTACCGCTCGGAAAAGGGAGTTGTTCGATAGCTACCATCAATTTCTGCCGGATAAGGCAGCTCATGAAACTTTCCTGCACGGGGTATATCGAGCCGGTGAGCCAGAGTAGGCTTAATTTTTCCAGGAAGGGGTAGATGATTTCCATCATGGTGCGCTCAAAGCCAATTTGAGAAATATTGGCAGAGACTACGCGGTCGAACTTGCTTTCGTCCATCTCGATCATGGAGAGGGTAAGCGCATCGAGCTGGGCCCCGGGCTCGATATTGAGCGGGGAGATTTCCGATATTTTACCTGAAATCTCTTCCGGGCTCATATTGGCGATGCGGGATATCTTATATCCATTTTTGTTGAGCAGCGCGATATTCAGGATGAGCTTGAGGTCTTCGTCCTCGTAGTAGCGGATATTGGAGGAGGTACGCTTAGGGGCAATGAGGCCATAGCGCTGCTCCCATATCCGAATGGTATGCGCTTTGATTCCAGATAACTTTTCCAAATCTTTTATGGAATAGATTGCCACTGCCCGAAAGTTTAGTAAAGCTTCCTTAAAAGTTGACCACGCAATAAAACACCATCTTTTGCAAAAGGTTCAGATGAGGATGGGCAACCTACGGATTTGGCTCGGATATCGTTTTTTTGCTATTTTTATAGGGCGAATTACAGGAATTTAGCGTTAGTTAGGGATACATTTGCATGTTTTGGGATGCCTGCGAGGCAGGCTCTGATTATCAAGCTAATAAAACATAAATTTTATGGCGTTGCGCTACGTGTTTACCGTATTTCTTTGGCTGTCCTTCTTCCCCTTGGCCGTAGTTGCCCAGAAGGCGGCCTGTGTATATACCCTGGAACTGAGCGACGCTACGGGGCAGGGCTGGGGTAATGCGTCTGTGGAATTGAAAATCAGGAATACCCGGGCTACGTATGCACTGGATCCTTCGAAGCAGCAGCAACGCATTTTCTTTCAGGTATTTTCCGGGGATACCCTGGTGCTGAACTTTGTGCCTTCCAGTGGTTCCAATGAGGGGGTAGCCTTCAAGTTGTACACCCCTGAGGGAAACGCCATCTATCAGAGTCTTGCATTGCCCGACCTACCGGGTGAAGTTTTTAGGCAGGTCATGGGCTGTCCTTCCTGTCCGTCCCCTTCTGTTCTCGGGGTTTATCTGGAGGACGTACGGGCATATTCCGCTGTGGTCAACTGGATACCATCAGCACCCAATGGGATATACTTGGTAGAATACGATACGGTAGGGTTTACAAAGGGCCGGGGTCGGATCATTCCCGTTGCCGGGGCCGGCAATGTACGGCTCAGCGGGCTAAAGCAAAATACGCAATACGGGTTCTACCTATCGGTCATTTGTGCGCCCGGTGATACGAGCAAAGTGGCAGGCCCTTTCAGCTTCAAGACCTTATGGGCTAACGATGTAGGGGTTACAAAAATCTTTTCGCCCCTCAGTGGTTGCGAATTAGGGGCCGACTCGGTCATCGTGGGGATTAAAAACTATGGAGGTGACCCTCAGTCTCTGATTCCATTCCTTTACTCGGTGAACGGTAAAAAGGCGTCTATCAGCATGCCCAAGGATGGTCTTTATACGGGGATAGTAGGTAAAGACAGTACAGAGAAGGCTGCTTTCGACGCGCTGTATGATTTCAGCGTACCCGGCGAATACGTGCTGAAAGCATGGACGGAACTCAAATCCGACAGCGTCAAAACAAACGACAGCGTGACGGTGACCATCGTCAGCGCCCCTACTATTCGTACCTTTCCTTACTTCAGTAACCTCGACCAGGGCTTCACCGGGTGGTATGTGGACGAAAAAAGTACGTCTCCCAGTTGGAAATTGGGCACGCCCAATGGCACCGCTCTAAAAGGAGCTTTCAGCGGGCAACGCGCCTGGACGACGAACCTGTCTGGGACGTATGCGACGAAAGAATGGTCTTATCTTCTTTCTCCTTGTCTGGATTTCAGCAGCCTGCGCAGTGACCCCACGTTGTCTTTCGCGCTGCGCATAGATGCAGAAGAGTGCTGTGACGGCGCTTGGGTAGAAGTCAGCATGGATGCAGGTAAATCATGGTCGGTGCTGGGGCGCAGCAATACAGGTTTCAACTGGTATAACCAGGCCCAGCGGCAGGTATGGACTGGCAATGGCGGTGCGCCGGGCTGGTTCGTGGCCGCTCACCCCATCACCGGTGCGGCCGGAATGCCCGACGTACAGTTGCGGCTGGTATTCCGCTCCGATTATGCCCGCAACTTTGAAGGGATTGCCGTAGATAACATCCGCATCGCAGTAGCGGAAAGGGACATGGCTGCCCTTGGAGTAAAAAATAGCGCAGGCCAGGCTTGCGGAGCAAGCAATGACCAGGTCGTGATGACCATCGGCAACCTTGGCAACTCGCCGATTTCGGGTGCTCAGCTTGCCTACCAGGTGAATAACGGAGCCATCGTTCGGGAAAGCCTGGGCAGCCAAACCATCAACCCGGGCCAAAAGCTCGATTTTACATTCAATATAGGCTTTAATTCCGCCGCTCCCGGTACTTACGCCATCAAGGCCTGGATATCCAGTACCGACGCGGTTGCGCTGAACGATACGATTTTCTACCAGTTCAACAACGGCCGTTCCCTGCCATACGTAGAGAACTTTGAACGGGGTGCCATGCCCAAAGACTGGACGGTAGATTCCGACCTGATCGTAGTGAAAAACCGGAAGAACAGCTCGTTCGTGTTGTCCGACAACCTCTTTTCCGAGGATCGGACCATGCAGGCGGCGACCCCGGCTTTCGGCCCAATCGCGAAGGGGGATAGCCTGACTTTCGACTATCGCTATGCCGATGCTGCGGGTACTATGGGAGCTACCCTTGGTTCAGCAGATAAACTGGAGGTACAGGTTTCCACGGACTGTGGCGCAACGTATCGAACAGTTTCGGTCATCAATGCCTTAAACCATCCGGTGTCGGCCCAGATGCGCAACGTTTCGGTAAAACTGGATACGTTTGTCGGGCAGCATATCCGGGTTCGCTTCCTCGCTACGTGGGGCAGAGGAGATTACTATCTCGATATAGATAATGTCCAGGTGCTTCGCTGTCCGCCTTCGCTGGATTTGCTGATTTCGGTTTCCGAACCGGGCGCAGCCACAAGGACAGTCTCTGTCAAAAGCCTCACCCAAAGCGGGCCGTTCACTTACCAATGGAGTACCGGCGAAACAGGTTCCAGCATTCCCGCCCGGACGGCAGGTACGTATGCTGTCACGGTAACCGATAAGCTGGGCTGCAAAGACCGGGTCTCCACCGTGCTGACCCCTACCCGGGAAGCGCTGGTGCTGGAACGCTTCTCCCTGGCACCGAATCCCAGCGCGGGGAGCAGCTACTTACAAATGGAACTCCCCGAATCAACCGATGTCGTGGTTCAGGTTGTTTCTTTGTTTGGACAGGTGCTCCAAGAGGCTCGCTTCAACCGCACTACACAGGTCGCAGCCGATATTCAGCTCCAAAACCAGCCCGACGGGCTTTATTTAGTGCGGATTATGGCCGGTGGTAAGTCGAGAACGGAAAAGCTGGTGCTGATTCGGAACCTGGATCGCTAAACAGGTCTTGGCACATGAAAATTGGTATTGTTTGCTATCCTACCTACGGGGGAAGTGGCGTCGTAGCTACTGAATTGGGTCTCGGCCTGGCGAAAAGGGGGCATGAGGTCCATTTCATTACGTACAAGCGGCCAGCACGGCTCACTACGTTCCAGGAGAACGTGTTTTACCATGAGGTGGATACCGATGATTATCCTCTGTTTGAGTACACGCCCTATGATACCGCGCTGGCCAGTAAACTGGTGGATGTAGTGACGTATGAGAACCTCGACTTGCTGCACGTGCACTATGCCATACCCCATGCTGCAGTGGCCTATATGGCCAAAAAAATTCTTTTGACCCAGGGGCGCTACGTGCCGGTTATCACTACGCTGCACGGCACAGATATTACACTGGTGGGCAAGGACCGCACTTTCGCACCTGTGGTGGAGTTCTCCATCAATAAATCCGACGGGGTGACGGCCGTTTCACAAAGCTTGAGACAGCAGACGTATGATTATTTTAACATACATAAAGAAATTGAGGTCATCTATAACTTCATAGACTTTGACCGCTTTCAAAAAATTGATAAAGACCACTTCAAAAAGGCCATTGCCCCCGACGGGGAGCGCATCCTAATCCATGTGTCCAACTTTAGGAAGGTAAAACGCGTCGAAGACTCGGTGCTTATTTTTCAAAAGGTACGCCAGGAGCTGCCGTGTAAATTGTTGTTGATTGGCGATGGGCCGGAGCGGCGCAACGCAGAAGAACTTTGCCGGGAGTTACACTTGTGGAACGATATCCGATTTTTGGGCAAGCAAGATGCGATTGAAGAGCTGATGGCCGTTGCAGACTTATTTCTACTGCCTTCCAGCAATGAAAGCTTTGGCTTGGCCGCTTTAGAGGCAATGGCCTGCGAGGTACCTGTCATTTCGTCCAATGCAGGGGGGCTGCCGGAGGTGAACATCCATGGCAAAACGGGCTTCATGAGCGATGTGGGGAATGTGGAGGAGATGGCCCGTTTTGCGATTGATATCCTCAGCCACGAAGAGGTCTTGGCTCAATTTCGGGCTAACGCCTTGGCGCAGGCCAAGCGCTTTGATATCGGGAACATCCTTCCTCAGTACGAGCGCTACTACGAGGAAATCCTTCGCTCGGCTGTGTTTTAGACTTGTTGCAAGGGGAATCATCGCGGGATCAAAAGGCTCTTTTTCCCTCCTCGCCGACCCCTTGCAACAAGTCTGTTAGTGTTGGACGATAATACGCGCTACGGCGGAAGTAGGGGCTGCAAACCCCGACTCCCGCGGGTTGGTGGCACTGAATACCAAATACACACCACTGTGTACTTTGCGTCCCTGGTAATCCCTTCCATCCCATATGGCCTGGCCACCCAATGCCCGCGTTTCATAGACCAGTCGGCCGTTGATATCGGTTATTTTCACGGTGGCGTCTCTGGAAAGTCCGCGGATGGCTATAGGGCCTTCGTACCCATTATAAACGGGGTTGGGGAAGACCTCTGCGTTGGCGAGGTGGTAGCGTTCACCGGCTAATGCTTCTCCCTGGTAGGAGGTGATGCCGTTTTCCGTTCCGATATAGACTACGCCACTCTGTTGGTCAATGGCAATATCGTTGATGCTGTTGCTCAGCAGGGGAGAGTTCTCTGTGGTGAAGTGGGCGATTTGCTTTTCGCCGCTTGGGGAGAGTACAAAAACCCCGTTGCGCGTTCCGGCCCATTTCCGGTTGGCGCCGTCCACGGCCAGGGTCAATACTTCTTCTGTATTGAGGAGGTACTCGTAGAATCCGTCTTGTTCGACGGGGCGCAGTACGCCGCGGCAGCGCTCGGCATTGAATACGCTGCTTCCGCATTCAAAGATGACAATGCCTTGGGAAGTGCCCACCCATACATCTCCCTCGAGGTCAACGCTGAGGCAGTTTACGTTGTTGGTAGGCAGGTTGCTGTTGGTTTGGTTGATGAGGCGGCATCGGTCGTCGCTGGGATTATTGATATCTCCTTCGTCAAAAACGAGCAATCCGGTACCGGAGGCATTGCTTGCGAACCATTTGAACCCGTTTGCATCAATGCCGATTTGGTGGATTTGGGTTTCGTTGCAACTGGGCCGGAAGGATTTCCAGGTGCCGTTTTCCAATAAAACGGATATAGGTTGGTCGGCTAAATGGTTGGCCACCCAGAGCCTTTTGTTTTTATCAAACGCCAGGCCACTGACACGGGTGCGCCGGGAGTCCCCGACGGCGTTGTTCAGCGTGGAGTTCTTTTCGTTAAAAAGGCGGAATGTATCGCCATCTTTTTCCAAAAGCCCCTCGAAAAAAGATCCGGCATAGACCTTTTTGTTGTCAGGATGTACGGCAATGGTCATGATATCGAACAGATCGTCATCGGGATCATTGGGGTTTTCTCCCCTTAGTTCGACGCGGTTGTTCCGGTTGTAAATCGTCCATTGGCCCTCTATGAAGGAAGAGAATCCATGATCGAGAAAGAGGTAGCTGAAGGTTTGGTTAACCCCTCCTGAAGCTACCCATAGCTGGCCATTGGATACGGTCAGTTCTCGGTTGTTGGAGGAGTAGGGCGAGTTGAAACTGAGCAAATTACAGCGTGCCGTACCCGCGCGGTCCAGATAGCGGAAGTCCCGGTAGTTGTCTCCGAACCATATTCGTCCCTGGGCATCTTCGACGGCATAGGTCGGTTGCCCGCAACAACTGGGATCCACTGTGCCGGCTAATCCGGCCGAGGTGAAATAGAGGACTTTGCCGAGGGCGCAGCCGGATCCGGCACATCGGTAGCCTGCTAATAAATGTGCCCCTTCTGCGCTCAGGTACTGGAGGTTGAAGCCTTCCTGTCGGTGTATCAACACGGGGCGTCCGGATTCCAGGCGATACAGGCTGTTGTTGATATCCAGGTATAGAAACCCTTTATATACGCAAAGAGAGCCTGCCCGGTAGGAGGCCGGGAAGCCCTGTGCGGAGCCCATGAACTGCCAGTTGCCGAAATTTTGCGGGTTGTCGGCTGTGCGGGCGATGCGAAACAGACCGGCTTCCGTAGCGGCATAGATAAAGCCTTCAAACACGGCCACGGAAAACACATCGAGGCCGGTAAAAGTAGTAAACCCGAATTCCCCTTTTACGGGGTTCAGACGGGATATTCCATAATTTGCTGCGATGAAAAGGGTAGAGTCGTCCGCTACGAGGAGGTCGTAGATATACTTGTCTCCCGTAAAGTTCCGAAAATTTCGTATTTGATTGAGTGTCAAAACTTCGCCAGATTCTTGCAGGATATCCAGGACGCTATTGTTATAGACGATGACAAGGCGTTTGTTGGAAGGGCTGAAGCGGATAAGGCGTATTCCTGCCTGACTAAGGCCGTTCTCTTTGGCTATGAAATCCACGGAAAAATCCGTTTTGTCCAATGCCAGAACGGCCAGTTCGGTGGCATAGAATACCTTATCTGCGCTCTGGGCCACAGAGGGGCCTGACCGATAGGGCAGCATGCTCCGCCACTGGCCGATTGCCAGGGAGGAGGTATCCTGACCGAACAGGCCATTGCAGCTCATGCCAATCGTGGCTGCGAGGAGGAAAGGGCGGAGCAGGTGCATAGTCGTTTTTTTACCAAAAAGAACAGTCTGGTTTCGATTTCTTTTCGTTTAGCGGTACATGCCGCTGGACGCCAGGTATTCAAAAACAGGGTCGCTGACCAGGTAGCGCACGGATTTTCCGGCTTGTATGCACTGTCGGATATAGCTCGAAGACAGCATCATAAGGGGAACATCCTCAAAAAGGTGCACACGGGGATGCGCCGCCAGGGAACCCGGGGGATATTCTGGTCGGTGATAGACATAGAGCGGGTAGTCCCGTAGGAGCAGTTCGTGATTTTTCCACTTGTGCAGGGTGGCCAGGTTATCGCTCCCCATGATGAGGCAGAAGCGCCTTTCCGGGTATTTCTCCTTGAGGTACGCGAGCGTATCAATGGTGAACGAAGGCTTTGGCAAAGAAAACTCGATGTCGCAGGGCCGGAGGGCGGGATTGTCCTGTACGGCCAGGTGGACCAGGTGTAGCCGGTCATAGTCTTTAGCCAGGCTTTTTTTATCTTTAAGAGGATTGTGGGGGGAAACGACGAGCCAGACCTCGCGCAGGTCGGTTTGGGTGGCCATGTAATTGGCAATAATCAGATGCCCCACATGGATAGGGTTAAAAGAACCAAAAAAAAGCCCGGTCAACATGTCTGCCATAGTCAATCCGTATGAAAGCCGGTTGGATAGCAAGGCCCTTATCGAATTTGCTTTAGCATACCGTTGAGGGCCTCTTCGATTTCTTCCTCGTCAAATAAAATTTCCTCTTGCGGGGCGCTGTCCATTAGCCAGCGGCGTTGGTACCGGATGAGGACAAACTCGGTATCGTACGTTTCATACTGGTCGCGGATAGTACAGGTACAACGGGCCGAATCGGCCAGGACTACGCAGTTGAGTTTAAGGAAGGTAGAATAGGTGCGCGTGGAGTCCTGCCCTTCTGCTGCTACGATGCGGGACACTTCATCCAGTCTTTCCGCTTCGCGGGATGTACTGAGCATTTTGGCCCGCTTGAAATCGTTCTGGTCGAGGAAAGCCTGGTACCGGCGCACGACTTCTTCCGGGGTTTTTGGTATCTGCTCTGCCTCTTGTCCCAAGGGCTTGTCTGGCTGCGCACAGGAGCACAAGGCACAAAGGCAGGTGAGCAGGAGTACGGAGGATGTCCAAAAGTTCAAGGCCATGTATGGTTTACCGGTTAGTTGCTCAGCATGACGGGCATGACGAGCATCAGGATATCCTCATTTGGAAGTTCGTCCACAGGGAGCAGGATGCCTGCCCGGGTAGGGG
Source organism: uncultured Haliscomenobacter sp. (assembly GCA_964607915.1). Lineage (GTDB taxonomy): Bacteria > Bacteroidota > Bacteroidia > Chitinophagales > Saprospiraceae > JADJPL01. Next base: position 10,402 of record CAZSMU010000030.1, on the reverse strand, counting down.
AAGACATTTCTATATGCACCTCATCGGATTCCAGTACATTGAGCATTTCTACCAGGAATTTGGCGTTGAACCCGATGTTGAGCGGGGTGCCCTGGTACGTGCAGGCCAGTTGTTCGGTAGCTTCGTTGGAGAAGTCCAGGTCTTGTGCAGATACGGTAAGGCTGCCCCCGGTGATATTGAGGATGACCTGGTTGGTTGTTTTATTGGCATAAATGGCAATGCGGCGCAGGGAATTGAGGAGGTCAGTACGCGAGATGGTCAGGATATTGGGGTTATCTATAGGGATGACCGCGTTGTAGTCGGGGTAGCGGGCATCTATGAGGCGGCAAACCAGGCGCGTACTGCCCGTGGTAAAGAACGCATGCGATTTATTGAAGGACAGGGTGACACCCCCTGTTCCCGGCAAGAAATTTTTGAGCAGGTTGAGTGCTTTTTTGGGCACGATAAAACTGGAGCTTACCGGGCTGCTCATTTCCTTGTACGTGAACCGCACCAGTTTGTGGGCATCGGTGGCTACCAGAGTTAGTTTGTTGAAGTCCAACTGGAAAAAGACTCCCATCATGGCGGGGCGCAGTTCGTCGCTGCTGGTGGCAAAAAGCGTTTTGGCGATACCCTGGGCCAGTGCGGAAGCAGGTATTTCTATCTCGTCCACGCCGTCGGGGCTGGGAAGGTTGGGAAAGTCCTGCCCGTCTTCCCCGGCCAGGCGGTATTTGCCGTATGCAGAGGTGATTTCAACGCTGAAACTGCGTTCGTCCACTGCGAAGGTGATAGGCTGGGAAGGCAGTGCTTTTAGCGTATCCAGCAGGATTTTTGCCGGAACTGCGATGAGGCCATCGCCATCGGACATCACATCGAGTGAGGTGACCATAGTCGTTTCCATGTCAGAAGTCGCTATGGTAAGCACATTGTCCTGGATGGAGAACAGGAAGTCTTCCAGGATAGGCATGACCGGATTGGACCCTATGGCTCCCGCAACTACCTGTAGTTGTTTGAGCAGTTCGGAGGAGGATACGCTGAATTTCATGGTATTTTATCTATTTTAGCGGGAAAATTGGTACTTGTGTGCTTGCAAGGCATTCTTGTGAGGCGACGGCGTTGCCAAACAACGTGCAAAGATAGTAAAAAAGGCAAATACACGAGTTCAAAAATAGACTTGTTGAGCGGGTTCAGTGAGGAGGGAAAAAAGAGTTTTTTGTCTGTACAAAGGCTTTTTGAGGCAGTCTAAGCGGGCTATATGACCGAAAAAAGGCACCATTTGGGCAAAAAAGAGTCTTTTTGCTCCCCTTTGATGATCCCCCTCGCAACAAGTCCAATAAAGTGGATTTAAGGAAGAGTTCATGTTGGAAATAGGGAAACACCACATCCTTCGAGTCCTGCGGCTGACGCGGGTAGGGGGCTACTTGGGAGATCGGGAGGGCAATGAAGTACTCTTGCCACTCAAATACATGCCGGAGGGCACGGAGGTGGGGGAAGCTCTCTCTGTATTTGTATATCGGGATGGGGAAGAGCGCCTGGTAGCTACTACGCGGGAGCCCAAAATCCTGCTGCACCATTTTGCTTGTCTGCGGGTAAACAGTGTCTCCAACTTTGGGGCTTTTCTGGACTGGGGCCTGGAAAAAGATTTGTTTGTGCCCTTCCGCGAGCAACCAACGCCTATGGAGGAAGGCAAATCGTACGTCGTGTACCTGTATCAAGACGAATCGAGTGGTCGCTTGGTGGCCTCTGCAAATGTGCGCCGCTACCTGGAACCTGTCGGGGCGGGTATTCGGCCTGGCGACGAAGTATCCGTGATGGCTTGGGAGGCTTCGCCTTTAGGCATGAAGGTAATCGTGAACCAGCGCTATCCGGGACTTGTATTTCAAAGTGCTATCTTCGGGGACTTTCCCATAGGAGAAACGCGCCCGGGCTTTGTACATAAAGTACGGGAAGATGGGAAATTGGATATTTCCCTGAAAAAACCAGGGTATGCAGCTATCGGGGCCGAGGCGGAATTTTTGTTGGAAAAGCTAAAAACACAAAATGGGTTCCTGGCCTTGACGGACCATTCCTCGCCGGATGAGATAAGCCTACAGCTAGGGATGAGCAAAAAAGCGTTTAAGAAAGCAGTAGGGCTACTCTATAAAAACCGGCAAGTCCGCCTGGAAAAAGACGGGGTTTACTTGACTTGACCCGCAACAAGTCTAATCAGGGGTAATTCAAAGGAAATGATGTTGAACAGAGCCAGGGCGCCTCGCGTATCTCCCATTCGGTATATTGACCAGCCGACGATAGAAAAAGTCTTGCTAGACAATGGCGCGCCACTTTTTATAGTCCATTCTGGAAGCCAGGAAGTAGTGCGGGTAGAGGTGGTTTTCAATGCCGGACGCCCCTACGAGACCAAACCGCTCGTTGCGCGCGCAGCGGCATCCCAGATACGCGAAGGGACCGCACGGTACAGCTCAGCAGAAATAGCAGAACATTTCGATTTTTACGGAAGCGAGTTCAGTAACCCCTTCCACCTGGATACGGCCAATCTTTCCATAGTTGCGCTGAATAAATATCTGGGGGAGGTGCTGCCAGTCTTTTCGGAAGTACTACAGGCACCCGCTTATCCGGAAGCGGAACTCGAAAATTTTATCGAGCGCAACCGCCAGAAATTATTGGTGGACCTGAGCCAGAACGACGTCGTCGCCTACCGGCAGATTACGGAGATGATTTTTGGACCGCACCATCCATACGGGTATAACAGCACGCCAGAGATGTATGCTGCCCTGCAGGCCCAAGACCTGCATGCACATTTTTCCCGTGCGTTCAATGCCGCTAACTGCCAGGTCTTTGCATCCGGAATGGTAGATGAAGCCGCTATCCGTCAAATCAATGCCTCGCTTGGTCAGGCTATCCAGGCGGGAGAAGCCGTACCGGCAAGCATCCCGCCGAGTGCCTACTCCCCCCGGCAGGAGTACCTTAAAAAAGCGAATTCCCATCAGACGGCCATCCGCATCGGACGGAAGTTGTTTACCCGCAGTCATCCCGACTACCAGGGCATGTTCGTGGTAAATACACTGCTGGGGGGATATTTTGGGTCCCGCCTCATGTCTAACGTACGGGAAAAAAAAGGGTACACGTACAATATCTACTCTGCCATAGAGACCATGCGTTTTGACGGGTACTTTTACGTTTCTACCGAGACGGGAAATGAAGTGGCGGCAGATGCGGTGAAACAGATCTTTACGGAAATAGAGGTTCTTCAAAACAAGCTGGTCGGAAAAAAAGAGCTGGAATTAGCCCGGAATTACTTGATGGGTACTCTGCTGAGCCAGATGGACGGCCCTTTCAACACGATGGACCTCGTCCGCTCCCTGGCAGGGGATGGCCTGACGCTGTCTTTTTTTCAGGACGCTATCCGCGTCGTACAGGAAATCACTCCGGAGGAAATACGAGAGCTGGCACAGCGTTATTTAGGCAGGGATGAAATGTGGGAGGTCCTGGTAGGGCCTTAGTCCACAAGCCTGGACTTGTCAAAGCAAGTCTATCCTAAAGATATCAGAAAAAGGAACTAATTTTGTAAGTATATTATAAATGCAACATACTGGATGAAACTATTCAACTTCTTCAGGCAAGAACTGGCGATTGACCTCGGTACAGCTAATACGCTGATTATACAAGATGGCAAAATCGTGGTGGACGAACCCTCTATTGTAGCCATAGACCGCCGCTCCGGCCAAACGATAGCCGTAGGGCGCCGGGCTATGATGATGCATGAAAAAACACACGAGGACATCAAGACCATCCGCCCCCTAAAAGACGGGGTTATCGCTGATTTTCAGGCAGCCGAAAGTATGATTGAGGGCTTAATCGCTATGATTGGGGCACGGCGCCGCTTTTTTTCCCATATGAAAATGGTCATCTGTATCCCCTCCGGAATTACCGAAGTGGAAAAGCGAGCCGTATTCGATTCTGCAGATCATGTGGACTCCAAAGAGACGTATCTCATCCACGAACCCATGGCGGCAGCATTGGGCATCGGCCTGGACGTGGAAGAGCCCGAAGGTAATATGGTCATTGACATAGGCGGTGGCACCACGGAAATCGCGGTCATCGCCCTTTCTGGCATCGTTTGCGACCAATCGCTGCGCATCGCGGGCGATGAGTTCACGAGCGATGTAGTCAGCTATATGAAGCGGCAACACAATATCCTGATTGGAGAGCGCACAGCGGAACAGCTCAAAATTGAGGTCGGCTCCGCTCTGCACGAACTGGAAAATCCACCGGAAGACTTCGCAGTCAATGGCCGTGACCTCATGACCGGGATACCCAAACAAATCAAGGTCTCCTACCGCGAAATGGCGCATGCCCTGGATAAATCGGTCGCTAAAATCGAAGAAGCGGTAATCAAGGCATTGGAGGCGACCCCTCCGGAACTGGCGTCGGACATTTACCGCACCGGCCTTTACCTGACAGGAGGTGGGGCGTTGTTGCGGGGCCTTGACAAGCGCCTCGCCACCAAAACTAAGTTGAACGTACATGTTGCGGAAGATCCATTGCGCGCAGTAGTGCGCGGTACCGGGATTGCTTTGAAAAACACAGACCGGTTCTCCTTCCTCATTGACCGGAAAAGCGTTTAGCGGCTTTAGATACCTCATCCTATGTATGGATTGCAGCGTTTTCTGGCGCAGTTCGGCGGATTTTTCCTGTTCTTGCTTCTGGAGGGTATTTGTATGTACCTAATCGTCCGTTTCAACGAGAATCAGGGTCGTATATATGCCAGTTCAGCCAATCTTCTCTCTGGTCGGGTATTGTCGATATATGGAAACGCAGCAGCATACTTCGGGCTTCGGCGGCAGGTAGGGCAACTCAACGAACGCATTGCGGAGCTGGAAGGGGAGAGTTGGCGCTCCTATTACTACGACCACTCGGATAGGGACACGGCAACCGCCCTGGTAGATTCCAACAGTCTAAGGCCGATGTACGCGTATATCGCCGCAGAAGTATTCAATAATTCTATCTCGGGTGAAAAAAATATGCTGACCATCAACCGGGGCAGGAAGCATGGGGTTCGGGAAGGTATGGGCGTGATTACCACCGATGGGGTGGTAGGCGTGGTACGCCATGTTACGGAACATTTTGCATCGGTTATGTCGGTGCTGCACAAACAAGTACACGTCAGTGCCTCTATACGCAGTAAAGGCTATTTCGGATCTTTGGGCTGGCAGGGGAGCGACTCCCGATACATGTTCCTGCGCGATGTGCCCAAGCACAACCTGGTTTACCCGGGAGATACCGTCGAGACGAGCGGGTACTCTTCGATTTTGCCGAGGGGTATCCTCATTGGCAGAGTGGAATCCTGCGTCGTTCCTGCTGGAGAGAGCAATTATGAGATTAAAGTGAAGCTGAAAGTGGATATGGGCAGGCTCAGAAGGGTGTACGTCGTCCAGAATTTGTTCCAGTCAGAGTTTGAAGAATTAGAACGCGAACGGTCCAATGAATAGCAACCCGATATTGGTACATAGCCTGCGGGTTGTTTTTCTGACGCTGCTGCAGGTACTGGTGCTCAAACAGATTCCTTTTGGCCCCATCGGGTCTTTTCATGCAGAACCCATAGTCTATCCCTTGTTCCTACTGCTGCTACCGGTGCAAACTTCCCGGGAAATCCTTCTTTTAATAGGTTTTGCCCTTGGATTGACCATGGATATGTTCTATGATTCTTGGGGGGTACACGCGAGTGCATCGGTTTTTCTCGCGTTCGTACGCCCGGGTATTTTGCGCAGTATTGAACCCAAAGGAGGATATACCGTCACCCACGGCTTAACGCTGCAGCGCTACAAGATTGCCTGGTTCTTGCGCTACATGTCGATTTCGTTCGCATTGTTCCTGATATTTTATTTTTCCATGCAGGTTTTTACCCCGGTTTACCTTTTGCAGATTCTGGTAAAAACCGTTCTGGGATTTGTGGTTTCTTTGTTTTTTGTTTTTTTATTAACTTTGATATTCAATCCATTAGACTAGGAATATGGAAAAAAAAGGCGCCCGCTTGCTCTATATCCGTGCGCTGTTTATTCTGGCAGCACTGGTTTTGACGTTCAAAGCCTTGGACCTGCAATTGCTGAATCAATCTTTCCGCCGGGAGGCAGAAGCGGTGGCCATCGAAAAATATGTGAAATACCCTTCTCGAGGGATGATTTATGATCGCAATGGGGAACTCTTGGTACACAACAACCCCATGTACGACTTGCTGGTAACCTACAACCAGGTGTCTCGGGATATGGACACAGCGCTGTTTTGCCGCCTTCTGGGTATAGAGAGGAAGTACTTTGAGGAAACTCTGGATAAAGACTGGGCGAGCAGGCGTTTTTCCAAATCGGTCCCCTTCGTGTTTTTAAGTAAAATTTCGGTGAAAACATTCGGGGCTTTTCAGGAACACCTCCATCGGTTTCCGGGCTTCGAAGTGCAACTGCGCAATGCGCGGGAGTATCCGCGACCCGTGGCCGCACACCTGTTGGGATATATCCGCGAAGTGAATCAGAAGGAGGTGGACGCCGAGCCCGAGTTGTATGCCCCCGGCGATTATATTGGTGCCAGCGGCCTGGAATACGCATACGAAACGGATTTGCGGGGCGTAAAAGGCTTCCAGATTATCCTCAAAGATAATCTGGGGCGGGTCGTAGGCTCCTATAAAGAAGGAAAACAGGATGACCATTCCGTTTCGGGTGCCGACCTGGCTACCTCTATCGATCTCAGTTTGCAGGAATACGGGGAACAGTTGATGCAAAATAAGCGAGGGGCCGTCGTGGCGATTGATCCGGCTACAGGGGGTATCCTGGCTATGATTAGTACCCCTACCTACGATCCAAACGAGTTGACCATCACAAATAACAACCGGGGAAAGTCATACCAACTCCTCCAATCGGATAAAAATAAACCGTTGTTCAACCGTGCCATCATGGCGCAATACCCGCCCGGTTCGCTCTTCAAGCCTATCTTGTCGCTGATTGCCATGCAGATGGGGGTTCTGGACCCGGAACGCACCATATCCTGCAACGGGGCGTATTTTTCCAGCGGCCAGCGCCTTACGGGTTGCCACGGGCACCCCACCTGTACCAATGTGGCTGCGGCTATCCAGTATTCCTGCAATGCGTATTTCGTAACCGTTTTCAGAGACGTAGTAGATAAATACGGGTTCTATAAGCCCCAGCGGGGACTGGATACGCTGCGGGGCTATCTCCAGCGTTTCGGATTGGGCCAAAAACTGGGGGTTGATTTTCCGGGTGAAAAGGCGGGGAATTTTCCGGCTTCCACCTTTTTTGACAACTGGTACAAAGAAGACCGTTGGAATTCGGTCTGGATACGCTCTCTGGGCATCGGACAAGGGGAAGCACTTGCTACAAATATCCAGTTGGCCAACGCGGCCGCTATCATCGCTAATAAAGGCTGGTACATCACCCCCCATTTTGTACAGGGCTACAAAAACAAAAATACGCCAGTAGAGAGCAAGTACCGCGAAAAAAAATACTCGGGTATTGACCCGGCTCACTTCGACCCGGTTATCAAAGGGATGGCGGGTGCGGTAAATGTAGGTACGGCCCGTAATGCAACCATCCCCGGAATCCAGGTATGCGGAAAAACGGGTACGGCGGAAAACCCGCAAGGCGAAGACCACTCTATCTTTTTCTGCTTCGCACCTATGGAAAATCCCAAAATAGCTATGGCGGTCTATATCGAAAATGCAGGCTTTGGTGGCACCTATGCCACTCCCATCGCCGGTTTGATGATCGAAAAGTACCTCAATGGCGAAATTCGTACCGAACCCAGAAAGCTATTGGAAAAACGCATGCTCGAGGCAGACCTCATCGGGCAAAAACCCTGATTCATGCACCTGCCAAAGCTACTCCTCCTTTCGGCCTTCGCCTGTGTATCGGGCGTCTTTGCGCTCTATGCACAGAGCGCAGACAGCACCGTGCGCCTCAAACTCCTCTTTGCCGGGGATATCATGGGCCATGGCCCCCAAATTTCCGCAGCAACCCTTGAAAAAGATAAGCGCTTTGACTATACTCCCTGCTTTCAATACATCGCCCCACTCCTACAAGAAGCCGATCTGGCCGTCGGAAACCTGGAACTGACCCTGCCCGGCAAGCCCCCCTACACGGGGTACCCCACTTTCCGAAGTCCCGACGAATTGGCCCAGGCCCTGCGCCTCGCCGGCTTTGACCTGCTGGTGACCGCCAATAACCATTCCAACGATTCCGGACTGAACGGCTTGCTCAAAACCATTCAAACGGTGCAACGCTATGGCTTTTACCAAACCGGCACGTTTGTAGATACCTTGAACCGTCAGGCCCTGTACCCGCTCGTCGTCTATAAAGACTCCTTCAAACTCGCTTTTCTCAACTATACCTACGGAACCAACGGCATTCCGACCCCCAAACCCGCCATAGTCAACTTGATAGATGAGAAAACCATGCAGGAAGACCTGCTGATAGCCCGAAAAATGCAACCTGACTTTATCATCGTGGTCGTGCATTGGGGTAATGAATATCAGTTGGCAGAAAGTTCGCAACAAATGGACCTGGCAAAAAAACTCTTCGAGTGGGGTGCAGATTTGATCGTGGGGGCCCACCCACATGTCATCCAACCGGTCAAAGAAATAAGATATAAACGCCCGGGGCAGGATTCTACTATGGGCCTGGTCGCTTTTTCCCTGGGAAACTTCATCTCTGCCCAAAAGCAGGCACACACCGATATGGGACTGGTTTTTGAAGCTACCCTTGAAAAGCGCCTCGCCGACCAAACGACTCGTATCGCCGACCACGCGTACACTCCGGTATTCCGATACATCCACCGGGATTCGATGGGGAAGAGCCAGTATTACGTCATCCCGGCGCGCGCCCTGGAAGAAGGGGCAGCTCCTTTCCCGCTCCCCGTACCGGAAGCGACGAGGCTGCATGTCCGGCAGTCGGTCGCGGCATTGCGCAAGCGCCTTGGCCGCTACGCAGGAAGAGAAAGGGCGGTGCTGCCCTCCGGCGTGGATGCTGCCGAAAGCCCGGATCCTCAAAAATAAATACCATGACCGTTTCCGCGATTGCAGCCGTTTCAGATAATTGGGTGATAGGAGAGGATAACCAAGTCCCCTGGTACCTACCGGCAGACCTAAAGTTTTTTAAAAAAACGACGAACGGCCACCACGTGATTATGGGGCGCAATACGTTCTTGTCCATCGGCCGCGCTTTGCCGGGCCGCACGAATATCGTCGTGACGCGCAATCCTTTTTTCCTGGCGGAAGGCATCCTGGTAGCCCATTCCATAGGGGAAGCACTCGGAACAGCCCTTGAAAACGGCGAAACAGAGGCGTTCATCATCGGAGGAGCACAAGTGTATGCCCATAGCATGCTCTACTGGGACAGGCTCTACCTGACCCGGGTACATACCGAACTCAAAGGAGATGCCTTCTTTCCAGAACCTGAATGGGGGGAATGGACGCGGGTGTCGCATACCCATCTTCCCGCCGACGATCGCAATGCGCTGTCGTGCGACATAGAGATATATGAAAAAAAGGAGTGAGCCGTATTTACCAGTACCGCTCAATGAGCGCTTTCGTAAGGCGGATACCCTCTTCTTCTGATTGCAGGTTTCCTTCGTATTCCACGCCTATGTAGCCTGTAAAACCAGATTTTTTTACGATTCCCAGCATTTTTTTGTAGTTGATAAGGGGTTGTTCCCCTTTGCTGTCAAAATCGTAGGCCTTGGCGCTGACCGCTTTGGCAAAAGGCAACATTTCCTCTACTCCTCTGTAGCGGTCGTACTCATCAGCACAAGGCTCGTGGGTGGTGCCCCAGGGATGAGACATACAGAAGTTTCCGAAATCGGGCAGGGTGCCGACGTTTTCCCGGTTTACCTGCTGCATGACGGATGCCATCCAATCGCCTTTGGAAGAGTCGCTGCCATGGTTTTCCACTACGACATTTATCCCCAGGGGGGCGGCGAACTCGCCGAGCCGCGATAGGGAATCAATAGAGGCTGTTTTTTTGGCGTTTGTCTCGCCTGTGCCGTGCAAGTTGACGCGCACGGTGCGGCAGCCTAAAAATTTGGCTGCTTCGATCCATTTTTTGTGGTTGCCTACTGCCTGGAGGCGTTCATTGTCGTCGGGTAGGGCCAGGAAGCCTTCCTCGTCCACCATAATCAGGTGATTGACGACGCCGGCGTCGCGGCTGCGCTGGAGGAGTTCCCCGAGGTAGGCCGTGTTTTTGGCGGCCTCTTTGGCAGCCATGCGGCCCATCCCGAAGAAGCTGCTGACGTATTCGACGGCGTTGAACCCGAAATCTTTTGCTTTGAGCGGAAAATCGAGGTGGTTCAATTGTCCGCCTTGCAGGGCTTTGTGCAGCGACCACTGGGCCAGGGAAAGCTGAAGGGCAGGCTTGGGGGCGAGGCC
>CAZSMU010000029.1:13521-32442 GCA_964607915.1 uncultured Haliscomenobacter sp. | reverse complement strand
GATAAGAGTGGTTCGGCAAAATTCAAAGGAGGCCATTCACAAGATGACGGTTCCCAGGTCTTTGGCGAGTTGTTTTTCGATGTCTTTCAAGCGTAGTTGCAGGGCTATACATTCCCCGATGGCTTCGTCGGGGGCGTTTTCTGCGTATAGGGATTTCAGTTTTAGCGCATTGCGGTCTTTGAAGCGCTTTATTTTGCGCAGTTTGAAGCGTTTGATGAGGTTTTCGGCATCTTTTCGGTGGTTTTCCTCGGGGTGGGCCTGGGAGAGGAAGACATCCCATTTCAAGGCCCAGTTTTCGCTCATTTCATAGGGGCTGGTACTCAGGTTGATTGCGAGTTGTCGGATTTCGGGATCGGGGTGTTGGAAAAAGACCTGGGCATTGACTGTTTTTTTCTCCATGACCAACTGCAGGCTTTCCTGGGCGATGCGCTGGTAGAGTGGGTGGTCGAATTCTTCCAGTACGTCTTCGATATTCATGAGGATATACTCGGCCACGGTGACGACTTGCTCGGCGTCGTCGAACACTTTCTCGCCAGCACTGATGAGGATGCGGGCGATATCGCGCTCCTGGTACGCATCGCCTACGACGGGGAGCGGGCTCTCCGGTGCCGGGCCGGGGGGCTTTTCCGGAGCGAGGATATCGGCTCTGGGCGTATTTTTCGCTTCGGAATGTTTTTCGACATCCTTGCGCAGAATCTGGTTGATTTCGTGCATCAAAGCCCCTTCGTCCACTTTTAGGATTTCGCGGACATTGCGGACGTACTCGTCGCGGCGGATGGGATTTTTGATGCGTGAAACCGTATGGGCGATTTGCCGGATAGCTGCCGCTCTGCGGGAGGGGTCGTTTCCGGCCTGCTCCATGAGCAGGCTGGCTTCCAATTGTATGATATCGCGGGCTTCCGCCTGGACATACTCGCGGAAAGCCGGCGCGCCTGCCTTTTGGACATAGGAGTCGGGGTCTTCCCCATCGGGGAGGATGACGACGCGTACTTCCATATCCTCTTCCAGGGCGAGGTCGAGGCCGCGCAGGGCGGCCCGGATCCCAGCGGCATCGCCATCATAGAGGATGAGCAGGTGGTTGGTAAACCGCTTGATGAGGCGAATCTGGCCTATGGTCAAGGAGGTGCCGGAGGAAGCGACGGCGTTTTCAATCCCATTCTGGTGCAGAGAGATGACGTCGGTATAGCCTTCCACCAGGATGCAGGCGTCTTCTTTGCGGATAGCGGTTTTAGCCTGGAAAGCGCCATAGAGCACCTTACTTTTCTGGTAGATATCCGTCTCCGGGGAATTGATGTATTTAGGCGCTTTGGGGTCGCTGTGCAGGATGCGCCCGGCGAAGGCAATGACCTTTCCGCTTTGGTTGTGGATAGGGAACATGACCCGGTTCCTGAAAAAATCGCGGTCGCTGGCAGAGGTCAGGCCCAATTTGCGGAGCTGATCTATGGCATAGCCTTTTGAGATGGCCGTTTGGGTCAAGGCGTCGCGGCCCTCGGGAGCAAAGCCGAGGCCGAACTTGCGGATCGTTTCTTCCCGGAACCCGCGGCTTCTGAAATAAGACATGCCCACGCTTTTGCCCAGGTCGGTATGCAGCAGTTGTTCCTGGAAGAACTCCAGGGCGAACTGGTTGATGAGGTAAAGACTTTCCAGTGCCTGCTGCTCCAGGATAGCTTCCGGGGTAGCCTGGGTTTCTTCGAGCTCGATGCGGTATTTTTTCGCCAGGTAGCGGATAGCATCGGGGAAGCTGAGATTTTCCAGCTCCATGACAAACTGCACCGCTGTGCCGCCCCGGGCGCAGCCAAAGCACTTGAAGATGTTTTTGGCAGGGGAAACGCTGAAAGAAGGCGTCTTCTCGTTGTGGAAAGGGCATAGTCCGATCATATTGACCCCTCTGCGGCGCAGATTGACAAAATCGCCGACCACTTCCTCGATTTTTGCAGCCTCGAGGACATCCTGGATGCTTTTTTGAGAGATCAATGCAGATTGTTTTATTCCACGTAAAGAAAATCCACCTGGTCTGGGAACATGCGAATACTGCGCACATGCCCGGGGTGTTGTTTTAATATGAGCGGGGCCGATGTTATCCCCGGCGCGGTAGTGGAATCCACCCCGGCCTCGATATAGAAATCGGAGGAATTCACCTGATCAAACTGGCTGAGGCCTACCTGAAAGGTCACCTTTACCTTGGTGGGGAAGTATTTTATTTTGCGCATCCCCCGGGCGACCTGTACTTCCACAAACAGCGATTTTTCTGTAAATTTTTCGATATCGGCATACAGCATCACTTTTGATGGATTTGCCTGAAACTCCCGGGGCAGGGCAAGGGGCAGTTCGTATTTGAAGGAGGCATCGAGGTTTACAAATTCTTTGGGGTACGTGCGCACAAAGTCGGTGCGCTGGATTTTGCTTTCCGGGCCGCTGACCTGGACGCTGTCCGGCCGGATGCGGAGGGGCCATTTCAGGAAGTAGTCGTCTCGGAAATCCAGTTTTCCGTTAAAATAAACGGGTACCTTCTTTCGCAGTATCGGCTCAACGGCCAGCCTCAGCTCTTCGTAGTTCAGTTCTACGATTTTCAGGTCGAGCGAGTAGAGGCGATCCAGGATAGCCTTGCGCAGTTGCCCGCGATTGCGGTACAGGCTGCGCGAGTTGATTAGAGTAAAGTCCAGTTTGACCTGTCGGGAGCGGAGGCGGTCGAAGAGCAGATCCCAGCCCCGGCCTTCTATTACGACGGTCATATCCTGTGGTGGGGATTGTACGAAAGCGGTATTAGGGGGAAGCTGGAAGCGGAGCGCTACCTTTTTCTCGGTCCGGTACGTTTGGGCCATTTTGGTGGGCAGCCAAAAAGCCAGGGCTATCCCCAGGCATACGAGGAGGATAGCCCGATCGGCTTTTAGCTGTTCCAGCAGTTTATTCAGTCTTGCCCGACGACGGAGCTGCCTTACCCCTGCCATAGACGGATTCGGTCATTTCTTTGGAGATAGAGCTCCGGGTGATGTTCAAATAAACCTTATTGCCAGCATCAATCGTGATGATTTGGTCTTCCATTTTGGTGATACGCCCCAGGATACCGCTGGTAGTGACGATTTCATCGCCCTTCTGCAGGTTGTTCATGAACTGGTTTTGTTCTTTCTGGCGTTTTGACTGTGGACGGATGATGAACAGCCAGAAAACCAGGAACATGGCGCCGATGAAGATGAAACTGGTGATCGGGCTTTGGCCCGCCCCGGCCTGTAAGAGAAGAATCCCTGAATACATGTGTTGGTGGTTTTATGAAACGAATCAGTAGTTTGAATGAGGAATGCAGCTATTTCTTCGGGATGACCTCGCCGATGAGGTAGAGCGTGGTATTGGCCGGATAGGTGTTGGCCGTGATGAATACGGGTTTGCGCTGCTCACCGGTCTTGCCCTGGGTGTCGAAGCGCACGCGGATGGCCCCTTTCCCGCCAGGAGGGATGGGCTCTTGGGGCCACTCGGGTACTGTGCAGCCGCACGAAGAGGAAGCATTGCCAATCAGGAGCGGGACACTGCCGGTGTTGGTAAAAGAAAAGGAATGGTCTATCACTTTTCCGCTTTCCACTTTCCCAAAGAGGTAGGAAAACTCGGTGAACTCTAGCACAGCAAGTGCTTCCCCACCTTGTTCTCCCTCTCCAGAGACCGGATTGCGAATCAGATCGGCGTTGGAGTAACCCTTTCCGGCAGATGGGTTTTGTGTGCCCTCCGTAGCTTCCTTTAGCTGGCAACCTGCCAGGGAGAGGAGAAAAAGAATGACCAGGCATCCTGTTGCCTCCCTGGCTTGCCGCTTTGGGCGGGCGACCGGATTCGATTGGAAAAAATGCGACCTTGCCATGTGCTTAACGTTCGGATTGGAGCCTACTCGGGATTTTCTGCCGGGGACAAAAATAAGCACACTTTTCGCTATTTTTGACCCCGTTCAAAATTCCTGAACGCGCTCTTGCTACAAATATACGGTTTTTAAAGCGATATTTACGCTGTTCCCCCTCGGGAGAATCACTACGATCATGGAATACCCTGCACGCATCTATTTGACCGGATTCATGGGTTGCGGAAAAAGCCACTCCGGCCGGCTCCTTGCCCGGCAGATCGGATATGCCTTTGCAGACCTGGACGATATTTTTGAACAGTCGGCCGGGTGTAGTATCTCTGTGTATTTTGCCCGACATGGCGAGGCAGCTTTTCGCCAGGAAGAGGCCGTAATCCTGAGGCGTACGGCCGGACTGGAGCGCTATGTCATTGCCTGTGGCGGGGGCACTCCTTGTTTTCACGGCAATATGGAATGGATCAACACCCATGGGCTGAGCATCTACCTGAAGGCATCCCCCCGGCTGCTGGCGGCGCGCCTTTTGCCGGAGCGCGCCCACAGGCCATTGCTCCGGGACATCCAGGATGCCGAGCTGGAAAACTTTATCCGCGAAAAGTTGGCTGTCCGGGAGCCTTTTTACCAAAAATCAGCCCTATCGTTCGATCAGGACCAACCGGATTTTGAGAACCTGGAAGAAGCCTTGAAGTACTTTCTGACGAACCCTACCGGATTATGAACCCCTCTGCGTTGGAACGGTGTATCGCGGGAATAGACTACGGGAGCCGCCTGGCCGGTACGACCCGGATAGCTTCAGTCAACGACATGGGTGCGGTAGAGAGCATTGCATCGCAGAAAGGCCAGGATGCCGACGCTCTGATTCTGTCCTGGGCATCCCGGGCCCGGCCGAGCCGGATATTCCTGGACGCTCCGCTGTCTCTTCCCCGCATCTATCGCTTCCCGGATTCGGAGGGCGATTATTTTTACCGGCAAGCAGATAAAGCATTGCAAGCTATGTCCCCTCTTTTTTTGGGAGGGCTTACGGCAAGGGCCATGCGCCTGAGTGCGCAGCTTCGGCAAGACGGCATATTGGTCTTCGAGGTATATCCCGCACACTTGGCCCGCATACTCGGCATACGCGGGAGCGGGTACAAGGAAAAACAAGCCAGTCCGGCAGACCTGGTGCGGGAGCTTGCATCAGCGTGCCCTTTCCCTATTGAACAATTACCTATCCCGGACTGGCACGCCTTCGACGCAGCGCTCGCCCTGTGGAGTGGCTGTCGTTTTACAAGCGGGGAGGCCCTGTCCTTTGGCGATTCCGACGAAGGGCTGATACACGTGTGATTCTTTAGCGGATGGCCTGCAGAAATTCCTGCTTGGTATCAGAATCCAGGAATGCACCCCTGTATTCGGACGTGATGGTTATGCTCTCCTGGTGCTCGATACCGCGCGCCTGGACGCACATGTGGAACGCTTCGATATACACGGCTACATCCTCGGTTTGCAGCACTTCAGACAGCTCGCTGGCGATTTGCACGGTGAGGCGCTCCTGTACCTGGGGCCGATGTGCGAAATACTCGACGATGCGGTTGAGCTTAGATAGGCCGATGACTTTATCTTTGGCGATATAGGCCACATGGGCCTTACCATAGATGGGCAGGAAGTGGTGTTCGCAGAAAGACTGGACGCGGATATTCTTTTCGACCAGCATCTGTTTGTAGCCGAACTTATTGTCGAACAGAGAGATACTTGGCTTTTGACTGGGGTTCAATCCGGAAAAAATCTCCTGTACGAACATTTTAGCTACCCGCTTTGGGGTACCTCTCAGGGAATCATCGCGCAAATCCAGGCCCAGGGTATCCATGATGGCGCGGAAATGGCCTTCTATTTTTCGGATTTTTTCCTCGTCGGAAAGATCAAATGCATCAGCCCGGAGCGGCGTGTCTATAGACGTAGCCACGTGGGCATCCCCTAGGACCTCCATATCGGTTGACGCATGGTCGCAGCACACCCCGTTACTTTTGCTATTTACAAGAACCATTGTTTTCAATTTGTTTAAAGAAGTGATTTGAAAACTTAAACACAGCCTTGCCCGCTTTGTTTAAAAGTACGGAGTTTCCTTTTTGATCCACCTCGCTGACTCCCCTCGCAACAAGTCTATTGAAAAAGTATGCGCATATTTTCACATCTTGTTCCCTTGACGGGGTCGGGGTATTTACCTATTTTTGTATTAAGTGGTCTCGTATAGACCTCTCGCCAACGGCTGGTCCATGTTTCCCAAAACCCGGCCTGGAGAAATCAAGCGTATTTTATTATCAGTAAGTTAGATAGAATCCTCCCGGCCGGTTGCCGGGAGGGTTTTTGTCGTACTCAGAGATGGATGACCTCGCCATAAGCGGCGGCGGTAGCTTCCATAATCGCTTCGCTCATCGTGGGATGGGGGTGGATGGCTTTCAGGATTTCATGGCCGGTCGTTTCCAGTTTGCGGGCGGCGACCACTTCTGCGATCAATTCCGTCACATTTTGGCCTATGAGGTGGGCGCCGAGGAATTCGCCGTAGCGCGCATCGAAGATCACTTTTACGAAACCGCTTTTATCCCCTGCCGCGCTGGCTTTACCGGAGGCGGAGAAGGGGAATTTGCCGATTTTGAGTTCATACCCTGCATCTTTGGCAGCCTGTTCGGTATAGCCGACGGAGGCGACTTCTGGGATACAGTAGGTACAAGAGGGGATATTGTTGTAATCTATGGGGGTGACGGAATGTCCGGCGATTTTTTCTACGCAGAGGATGCCTTCGGCGCTGGCGACATGTGCCAGGGCGATGGTAGGGATGACATCGCCGATGGCGTAGATACCGGGCACGTTGGTGCGATAGTATTCGTCCACTAAAATCATGCCCCGATCGGTTTTGACCCCGACCTGCTCAAGGCCTATGCCTTCTGTGTTGGGTGTTACGCCGGCTGCGGAGAGCACTATGTCGCAAGAGATGGTCCGGGTACTGCCGTCGGCTCTGTTTTTGACCAGTACCGAGCAGCCGTTGGCGCTGGTATCCACTTTTTCGACGGAGGTATTGGCGAGGACTTGCAGGCCTTTTTTGGCGTAAATTTTGGCTAATTCCTTAGACACATCGGCATCTTCACGGGGGAGCAGCCCCTGTTCCAGGAATTCCACGATGGTCACTTCGACGCCGAGGGTGTGGTAGAAATAGGCAAACTCGACGCCGATGGCACCGGCGCCTACAACGACCATGGACTTGGGCATTTTCTCGAGCGTCATCGCTTTGCGGTATTCGATGACATGGGTGCCGTCAATGGGAAGGTTGGGCAGTGCTTTGGCGCGGCCACCGGTAGCGACGATGATATGTTTGGCGCTGTATTCGCTTGTCTTTCCGCTGTCGTCTTTCACGGAAACCTTATTTCCCGGCACCAGTGTGCCATGGCCGTTGAGGATGGTGATTTTGTTTTTGCGCATCAGGAACTGCACCCCTTTGCTCATGCCGTCGGCTACGCCACGGCTGCGCTTGACCATGGCGTCGAAGTCGGGTTTTGCAGAAGAGACCACGATACCGTAGTCTTTTGCGTGTTGGATGTACTCGAATACCTGGGCGCTTTTGAGCAGTGCTTTCGTAGGGATACAGCCCCAGTTGAGGCAAATGCCGCCCAGGGACTCCCGCTCGACAACGGCTACCTGCATCCCGAGCTGTGCTGCGCGAATGGCGGCGACGTATCCGCCGGGGCCGCTACCTATGACGATCAGATCGTAGTTCATATCCTTTAATGCTTTTTAGATGGTTGAATTCATTGAAGGCCGCAAAGATAGGTACTGTGCGCCAAGGGAACAAATCCAAATCAACGCGGGGAGTGGAGGAGAGAGGGGGGTGATTACCATTTTAGTTTCCAATTGCTTGGAGAGCCGAGTATGCGTTCTATAAACCGGCGGTCGGCGGTGATGATGCGCGCATCGCCGGAGAGTTCCTCATCGGCGTAAATGGGTTTGTTGGTATGGGTGACCAGCGGCTGTGGGAGCTTGATTTCAATAGGTACTACGACCCGGTTGCCCTCGTTGCGGGCTACTTTGGACTTCCAGGATACGAGGCCCATCACGGAGCCGTATTCGGCATAGGGGTAGCCATTGACCCGGATGGCCACGCGCTGTCCGGTGCGCACCTGTCCTGACTTTTCGAACGGAATCAGCATTTCGCCGATGAGCTGCCGTTCTCCGCGGGGCAGGACGACGAGGAGTTCATCGCCTTCCTGGACAAATTGCCCGGCCGCCATGTTTCGGCCGGTAATCTGGACGGATCCTGTAAACGGCGCGATCAGGATATTGGCCTTGATGAACGCGTTGACCCGGAGTTTGAGCTTTAGGAAGCTGTCGAACAGGGCAGTGGAGGTCACCGACTGGTTGGCGATGGAGCCCTGCTCGACGGCGCCGATGCGCCCGCGCAGGGAATTGATTTCGAACTGTCGGTCTCGGATGGCGGCATCCAGGGCCTGTTGCTCCTCCTGCATGGAGGAAATGCGGTTGCGCAGGGCCGTCACCTCAGCAAGGGAGACCCGTCCCAGTTGATACTGCATTTCTACGAAGCGCAGGTCGGTCTCCATGCGGTCTATCTGGTCTGCGTTTCTACCCTGGGCCGTGCGGCGGGCGGAGATAGCACTTTCGAGGCTATTGATTTGCCGCTGCAGAGACTGGATATCTTTTGTCGTAGCCTGCTTCATACGAGCCTGCCGGTATTCCGACTGCTTTTCGTAAAAATTGTACAAATCCTCTTGCAACTCTCCGAGGATGAGCACGGTATCCAGAGAGAAAGCAGCTAGCGTGCTATCTTCCTCGTTGGGCAGGTTTTTGATTCGGTCGGAGAGGAACAGGATATGGTTGAAGTTGGCACTGGTGCGGAACGTCATCAGTGCCTGGTTGGCCTGGACGCGCTGGTTGTCTCTTACGAGTACCTGTCCGATGTAATTCCCCTCCTGGGCGCGAAAGCGCACGGGAGGATCTTTGAACGTGATTCGAATGGGTTCGCGCACAATATCGGGATATTCGACCCAATAGCTCAGCCAGGCCAGCAGGGCGAAGCCCACGAAAGCGACCACGGTGCCCCAGCGCAGGAGCCAGGGGGGCGGGGTACCCAGGATTTCCTGGACATCTTCGCTGCGTTTTTCGAAATTATCGTCCTGGTACATGAGGTTTGTATTTATGCGCCCAGTTCGATTTGGTTGCGCACGAGTTGGAAGTAGGCTTTGCGGGAGTAGGTCAATTCTTCGTGTGAGCCCTGTTCCACGAGCTCTCCGTCTTCGATGACGATGATGTTGTCGGCGTGTTTGATGGTGCTCAGGCGGTGGGCGACCAGGACGATGGTTTTGTTGGCGAAATGTTCAAGCAGGTTTTCCATGATGACCATTTCATTGAAGGAATCGAGGGCGGTGGTTGCTTCGTCGAAAAAGAGGTACTCCGGCGATTTATAGACCGCGCGGGCGATGAGAATCCGTTGCTTCTGCCCCTGGCTAAGGCCCATGCCGTTTTGGCCCACCGGCGTGTTGTACCCGAGATCTAAAGACTCTATAAAACTTTGGATATTAGCTACTTTTACCGCTTTCAGCAATTTGGCTTTGTCAATGATATCGCCTCCCAGCGCGATGTTCCGGGCGATGGTATCGGAAAAAATAAACCCGTCTTGCAGTACTGCCCCGCATTTTTGCCGCCACAGCTTATTGCTCAGGCTTGCCAGGTTGACATCCCCTACCCGTATGATGCCCTCACTGGGGGCGTAGAAGTGCAGGAGGAGTTTGAGCAACGTCGTTTTCCCGCTGCCGCTTCTGCCGACGATAGCCGTCACCTTCCCCTTTGGAATTTGCAGGTTGAGGTTGCGCAGCACGACGGGGGAGTGGGGGCCGCTGTATTGGAAGGAGACGTTTTCCAGGGCGATATTGCCGTATTCGGGTAGGATAGTGATTTTTTCTTCCGGGTTTTCTTCATCGCTGCGGGTATGGATTTCGTTCATGCGCGCCAGGCTGATTCCCGCTTCGTGGTAGGAGAACATAAACTCCAGCAACTGGCCTACCTGGCTGTTGAGTTGGCCGATGATATACTGGGTTGCGACCAGCATGCCCAGGGTCATCTCCGTTTGTATGACGGCGCGGGCTACGAAATAGACGATGATCAGGTTTTTCAGTTCGTTGATGGCCAGGGCTCCTGTTTTCTGGAACTGGGTCAGGCGCAGGTTGCTCATGCTCGTGCGGAACAGTTGCGACTGTACGCGCTCCCAGGCCCATCGCTTTTGTTTTTCCGCATTGAACATTTTGATGTCCTGCATCCCGTAGATCATCTCCATGAGGTTGGTCTGGTTTTCTGCCGACTGGTCGAAGCGCTTGTAGTCCAGATCGCGGCGCCAGCGGCTGAACAGGAGTACCCAACTGAAGTTGAGTACTGCTCCCCCGACATATACGAAGAAGACCGTGAGGTTCCAGGTCAGGAGTACGAGGGCAAAGGCGACCAGGTTGATCAGGGAGAAAAACGAAAGCAGGGAGGTAGAGCTCAGAAAGCGCTGTACCCGCTCATGGTCATTGACCCGCTGGATGAGGTCGCCGGCGAGCCTGCTGTCGAAGAAGCGCAGCGGGAGCCTGGTCAACTTGATGAGATAATCGGAAATCAGGCTGATATTGACGCGTATGCCCACGTGAAGCAGAATCCAGCTCCGGACATATTCAACGCCGATTTGGGTTCCGTAGATCATCAACTGGGCGATGAGGATGAGGTTGATGAAGTTCAGGTCGTTGGTGCTGATGCCGACATCTACCACCCCTTTGAGCATGAAGGGGAAGAGCACCTGCAGGATACTGCCCAACAAAAGCCCGAAGAAAAGCTGGGTGATGAGGCCCCGATATTGCCCGAAGTAGTTGAGGATGTAGGAAAAACGACCTTTGTCCACCTCCTCGCCCTGGTGCTTGAAGAACTCCGGGGCGGTTTGGAGCAGGAGCAGAACCCCCTGGTCGCTGCCTTCCGGTGTCCAGCGCTGCAGGAACTCCTGCCGGGTGAGCCTGTATTTGGCGTTGGCGGGATCGGCTACCCAGACATGGTTCTTGTCCACCCGATACACCACGACGAAGTGATCGTTTTTCCAGTGCGCGATACAGGGCAGGGGGATGACGGACGAAAACTGTTCGTAGTTGGTCTCGACGGCCAGGGTCTGGAATCCGATGTGTTCGGCGGCGTCGCTGATTTCGAGCAGGGAGACCCCTTGCTTCCCGATGAAGGTCAGCTCCCGCAGGTAATGGAGGCTATAGACACGGCCGTGGTACTTCGCAACCATGCGAAGGCACGTAGCGCCACAATCCATAGCGTCCAATTGTTGATAGAACGGAAACCCTCTCATGCTCGTAACAAAGTGCTTGCCTCGGTAATTTTCCCTTGTCTTTTGAAGATTAGGGCATTACCGATACAAAATAAACTTAAATATTAGAAACTTGCTTTTTTAATAGCACATTTCACATCTTTTTTTTAATATTTTCACTTTAATTTGACAAAGTCCTTCCCGTCGCGAGCGGGAAAACCCGGCCGACACGTGTCAGCAGGGGCGGCGAGGAGGGGCAAAACACAGATAGAACCATGCGCCATTTGCGGATTGTCTTTATGGGTACCCCGGAATTTGCAGTGCCTTCTCTGGAGGGATTGGTGGAAAACGGCTTTGAGGTCGCCGCTGTCGTGACGGCCGCCGACGCACCGGCTCGCCGGGGGCGCGAAGGAGCAGTGGCGACAGCGGTTAAAAAACGCGCCCTCGCCTACGGAATCCCCGTATTGCAACCGGCGAGCCTCAAGTCCCCGGAATTCCTGGAGGAACTGCGCAGTTACCAGGCCAATTTACAGGTCGTCGTGGCGTTCCGCAGGTTGCCGGAGGGGGTGTGGGCTATGCCGGAGTACGGCACGTTCAACCTGCACGGTTCCCTTTTGCCCAAGTATCGCGGCGCTGCCCCTATCAACTGGGCGGTCATCCGGGGAGAAAAAGAGACGGGAGTGACTACTTTTTTTATCAATAAAGACATTGATACGGGCTCCGTACTTTTCCAGGAATCCCTGCCGATAGGGGAGAACGAAACCGCTGGGGAGTTACACGACCGAATGATGCTGTTGGGGGCCCAATTAGTGCTGAAAACGGTACACGCCATTGCCCGGGAGGCAGTACAGCCCTGTCGGCAAGACGACAGCCTGGCGACGTATGCGCCCAAAATATTCCACGATACCTGCCGGATTGATTTTAACCAACCCTGCGAACAAGTCCATAATTTTATCCGGGGCATGAGCCCTTACCCAGGCGCATGGATGATGCATGAGGAACAGGAAATAAAAGTCCTGCGCGCCACGAAAGACCCGTCCTCTCCGGGTGGCCTTCCGGGTACCATCCTTACCGACCACAAGACCTACGTCAAAGTGCAGACCGCCGACGGCGCTGTCTGTCTGGAGGAATTGCAGCTCCAGGGCCGCCGCCGGATGCCGGTTCGTGAATTTTTGAACGGTTTCCGTTTCCATTTGTCTTGATTGGATATATCTCCTTGTCAACTGCTTGCAACCAGTCCATCAAAATCAATACGCCATGACGAATTCGTACGCCAGTATCCGAAACCTCCGCTTTGTGCTCAACGAGGTTCTACAGATCAGAGCGCTCAGCGCCCATCCTTTCTTTGAAGCCTACGACCAGGAATCCATTGATATGACCCTGGATGCGGCGCAGCAAACGGCAGATCGCTACCTGTTTCCCTTTTACCGGGATATGGACAAGAACAAAGCCGTCTTCAAAGATGGTGTCGTCGTGGTACACCCCGCCATGCGCCCGGGGATCCGTGCAATCGCAGAAGGGGGCTGGGTCGCAGCGCCCCACGCCTACGAAAACGGCGGACAGCAAATGCCGCTCGTGCTGCTCAACGCATCGCTCTTCCTCTTTTACGCAGCGAACGCAAACCTGGCCGCCCATCCTTTCCTGAGTGCCGGGGCGGCCAACCTGATTCAGTCCTTTGGCTCCGATGCTTTGAAAGAAACCTACCTGCCCAAATTATACTCCGGTGAGTGGCAGGGTACTATGGCGCTGACGGAGCCGCAGGCGGGCAGCTCGCTTTCCGACCTGATCTCCAGCGCAGAGCCGCTAACGGAAGGCGTATACAAGATCCGGGGGCAAAAAATCTATATCTCCGGGGGCGACCACAACGCTGTGGACAACGTAGTGCACTTGTTGTTGGCCCGCATCCAGGGCGCTCCGGCCGGGACGAAGGGCATTTCGCTCTTCGTCGTGCCCAAATTCCGGCCAGAGGAAGGGCAATGGGTAGATAACCACGTTACCACCGCTGGAATTTATGGTAAAATGGGGCAAAAGGGCTACGTGGCCGCGCATCTCATGCTCGGCGAGCAGGGCGACTGCCTGGGGTACCTGGTCGGAGAGCCGCACAAGGGCCTGCCCTACATGTTCCAGATGATGAATGAGGCGCGTATCGCCACTGGGCTGTTGTCGGTAGGTACGGCATCGGCGGCGTACTACGCCTCTCTGAAGTACGCCCACGAACGCCTGCAGGGGCGGCTTCCTTCCAATAAGGATGCCACTCAGCCTCCCATTCCCATTATACAGCACGCCGACGTGCGGCGTATGTTGCTGTTTCAGAAATCGGTCGTAGAGGGCAGCATCGCCCTGCTGTTGCAGTGCAGTCTATATGCCGACCAGGCCCGCACCGCGGATCCGGAGAAGGCAAAAGAGCTGGAGCTGCTTCTGGAGCTGCTCACTCCTGTTGCCAAGACCTTCCCCGCCGAGATGGGTACTCTGGCGGTGAGCCAGGGTATGCAGGTATTAGGCGGTGCCGGCTATACCGATGATTTCCCGCTGGAGCAGATGTACCGCGATATCCGGATAAACGCCATCTATGAGGGCACAACTGGTATCCATGGATTAGACCTGTTGGGGCGCAAGGTATTCCTGGGGGAAGGCAAGGCAATGAAGGCCCTGATGCACCTCATTCGGGAAACCATAGATACGGCGCACGGAAAAGAGGAGCTCAAGCCCTTTGCGGAGGCATTGGCCCAACGCAGCGCAGCTTTGCACCGCACGACGATGCACCTCATCGAAATCGCCATGCGCGGCGAAACGGAAGCTTTTTTGGCCGACGCGACGCTCTACCTCGAAAACTTTGGTCTGGTGGTCATTGCCTGGCAGTGGCTGAAGCAGGGTATCGTGGCGCAGCAAGGGCTGGAAAACAACCCCCGGCAGGGGCCGGAGGGGGAGTTTTACCAGGGCAAACTGGATGCGATGGCCTACTTTTTTGAATATGAGCTGCCCAAAACACTGGGCCTCGAAGCCCGGCTGCACAGCCCTCGCCGCGTGACCCTTGACGCACGGCCCGAATGTATCAATTAAGACGATTTGACGATGTATCTCCTCGATTTGCATTTCAAAGGACTGCCGGAGACGATTGCAGCCTTTCTCATAGAGACCGAAGCAGGGCCCGTACTGGTGGAGACGGGTCCTCATTCTACTTTTCCCGCTCTCCGGGAAGGGCTCGCCCGGTATGGGTACGCCCCTTCCGATGTGCGCGCTGTATTCCTGACGCATATCCACCTGGACCACGCCGGGGCTGCCTGGGCGCTTGCCGAAGCGGGTGCCGATATTTACGTGCATCCGCTGGGTGCCAGGCATTTGCTGCAACCCGACCGCCTGATGGAGTCGGCACGGCGCATTTACGGCGAGGAGATGGACCGCCTCTGGGGGGAAATGCGCGCGCTTCCTGCTGAGCGCCTGAAGACCGTTGCGCATGGAGAAGCTATTTCTGTTGGAGCCGAGGTATTCACGGCCTGGCATACCCCCGGGCATGCCGTACACCACATCGTTTGGCAGTGGGGCGATTCCGCTTTCACAGGAGATGTAGCCGGTGTGAAAATAGGGCAGGGCATCCTCGCGCCCCCTTGTCCGCCCCCTGACATTCAGATAGAGGACTGGCGTGCCTCCATCGCTTTGCTGCGCAGCCTTCCTTTGAAGACCCTCTATCTGACGCATTACGGGCCTGTATTCGATATAGCTGCACACCTGGATACCCTGGAGGCCAATCTTTTGTCGTGGGCGCAATGGATGCTTCCCCATTTCGAGAAAAAGACTCCACCAGAAGAAGTAACCCCGCTTTTTCAGCAGTTTGTGAAAGACGAGCTCGTCGCGGCAGGACTGGATGAAACAGGCATACGGCAATACGAGGCAGCCAACCCCGCCTGGATGAGCGTAGCAGGGCTGTTGCGCTATTGGACAAAAAAACGGGAAAAAGAAGAGTCGGCTTAGTTGGCGGGCATGAATTGTTTGCCAAACTCCCAGAGTTTGCGGAGTAGTTCCAGGTCGGGGAGCACTTTATGCGGCTGTACCTCGCTGTGGTCTTCGTAGAGCTCCGAGCTCGTGGTTCCTTGTCCGGGCTGTTCGAGTTCCCGGGAAGCATGGGTGAGGTACGCGAAAGAACAAAGGCTTACCACGACGAGGGTGAGCATGGCGAGCATCTGGCGGTAAGGGCGGTGATGGCGTTTCATATAGGCATGTTGAAAAAATCAGGCAGAAAAAGGATTTTACTCAGATGGACTTGTAGCGAGGGGGCGCCGAGCAGGAAGAGGAGGGTTTTTAATCGCTCGCGGAAAGTCCAACAAAACTTTTTTTACCTATATATAAGACAACTCGTTTTGTGAAAGGTTGCAGGGAGATAAATTAAAATTTATCCTTGGGGTCGTCGAGGGTTGCCAGCCGGAACAGCAGCATCTTTTCGATGAGTTCAAATGGAAGGGGTTGGTGTAGAGGGAACTGGACAGAGCCTTTGCCTTGTTTGTAAGCAGACAGCTCTTCGGCAAAAGCGCTATGGGTGTTGGGTGTGGCGTACAGGCCGATATGTTTGGGATACCCCCCGAAATAGACGAATGGTTTGCCGTGTAGTTTGTAGGCAGGCATTCCGTATGAGATGCTTTCCACGGCATGAGGGGCGGTTTGCAGGATGAGGGCGCGCAGCAGCCGGAGTTGTTCCTGTACTTCGGTGGGAAAATCTTGCAGGTAGTCCTCAACGGAGGCAGCATTTTTCATTTTCACAGGTGTGATTTTTTTTAAAGATAAAAAATCAGATGCAGGATATACCTGCTTCTCGCTGTCCTTCAAGCGACCGGCGGCTACTTTCTCCAGGGCAATTTGTTGACCTTTTTGCCTACTCGGTAGCCCAGGTCCAGCCCGGCGGCGTTGTCCATGTCGAAATGCACCCCGATGGGGATACGAGAGTGGGCATTTTCTTCGGCCATGGCATAGAAATCCTTGAAACTGCGGGCTTGGCCCAGGAACTCGCTCCTTCCTTCGTGGCAGCGGTCGGTCATAGGTTGCTTGCCGTACAGCGCCTGCAGGACTTCGGCGGCAGCGGCACCGAAGGCGGCATGCCCGCCGGGATAGGCGGGGAAGGGCGGGGTGAAGTACTTTCCGGAACCATCCGGGCACATGAGGGTATTCCAGTTGGGGTCATTGAACACCCGCCGGATATAGTCAACGGGGCGTTCTACATTAAAGCGGTATTTTTCGTGCCAGGTGCGGATGGCTGCATCGGCCAAGGCCATGCTGATGCGGGCGTAGGTTTCTACGGCCATCCCCAGGTTGGGTTTATTGTTCTCGATGACCTGGTTGGCAACGGCAATCCACCGGCCGGCAGGGGAGAAGGTGAGGACAGGGCAGTCGTCGCTCCAGAAGTCGGCGATCCAGTGTTGTTCCTTCAACGCGCCGGATTTGATTTGCTCAACTGTGGTTTTTACCTCGAGCGCTTGCTGGTATATCGGCGAGCCCGGCGTATCGGAAATCGGGAGTGGGTCGGGGCAGATATCGCTGTCGTCGGCGGCAAAAGGGCGTACCTTGCCCCAGTAAGGGGTAAGCGCGCGCGAGAAGTCGGGGAAGGTAGGCTGCCATAAGCCATACCCCCTCGGCGGCACGTAGCTGGGATCGGTGGGGCGCAGATAGGCCTCGTGGCCCACTTGATCGGTGGCTGACCAGGCGAAAACCGCCTCCGCCACGCGCCGTCCGAACTCGTTTGAGCGCACAAAGCTTTCGTTATCGAGTTGCTGGCGGAAGCTTTCGCTAAAGGTGGACTCTACCTTGAAAATCTGAAACTGTTGTGCGGCTGGTGCCCCGGGGAAAAAGAGCGCCATAGCACGTCCATACGCGGCATTGAGCACAGTAGGCCAGTGATAGGTTGCATGGGGGGTGGGCTCGGGTATTTTAAGCCCTTGAAAAAAGCCATCGAAAGAAGAATAGCGGTCTTCCATGCCCGGCACGATAGCCTCATAAGCGGCCAGGTTGATGTAGGCCATGTTGCGCGAAGAGATGGGTGGCCGATAACCGGGGGTGAACCGCTCCAGTTCTAGGTACAATTTGTTCCAGGCCAACGCCACATCGGCGGGGTAACTTTGCGGCGCGGTATTGTCCGGCAGGAGTGTGGCCACATTTTCCCTTTCGCAGCCCGAAAAGGAAATGCCGAGCAGGAATAGGGCGAGCAGAATAGGATAGGTGAGTTGAGATGCTTTCATAGGGTGGGTTGAATAAGGGCAGCAGGAGAAAAAGGTATCGATTTGAAAAATCAAAGGGCTCACACACAGTATGAGCCCTTTGAGTATGTTTTCCTGTCGTATAGAAACAACGGCTCTGCGGAGCAGTTACTTCCTCCAGGGCAAATCGTTCACTTTCCGTCCGATGCGATAGCCGAGATCCAGTCCTGCGGTAGCATCCATTTTGAAATGCACGCCTATAGGCAGTCGGGAGTAGGCATTTTCTTCTGCGGCCTCATAAAAATTATCGAAGTTGCGGGGGTTGCCGATAAATTCGGTACGCCCTTCATGGCAGCGATCTACAAACGGCCGGTTGCCGAATAGTTCGGTCAAGACCTCTGCGGAGGCAGCGCCGAAGGTGGCATGGCCGGAGGGATAGGCGGGGAAGTTGGGCGTGAAGTACTGGCCTGAGCCGTCGGGGCACATGATGGTATTCCAGTTTGGGTCGTTGAGTTCCCGCCGGATGTAGTCTATTGGGCGCTCTACGTTGAAGCGGAACTTTTCGCTCCAGGCGCGCACACCGGCGTCGTTGATGGCCAGGCCTACGCGGGCGTAGGTTTCCAATGCCAGGGGGAGCTTAGCCTTGGTGCTCTCCAGGATTTGGCTGGCGATAGCTATGAAGTGGCTGGGCGGGGTAAACGTGAGGATGGGGCAGTCGTCGCTCCAGAAATCGGCGATCCAGCGGTCTTCGTAGCGGCTGCCTGCTTTGATTTGGTTGACGAGGCGTTGCACCTCTACGGCTTGTTTGTATATTTCCGATTGCGGGTCGTTGGTGATGGGCAGGGGATCCGGGCAGACGTCGGTCTTGTCGGCGGCGAAGGTGCGCACGCCTCCCCAATTGGGCAGCAGGGCGTTTGCGTAGTCGGGGTAGGTCGGTTGCCACTTGCCGTATCCGGTAGGAGGTACGTAGGTCGGGTCGGTGGTGCGTGCATATGCCTCATGCCCCAGGCGGTCGCTTGCCGACCATTTGAATACCGCGTCGGCGACGCGGCGGCCAAATTCCACGGAGCGCACGAACACTTCGTTGGTGATTTGAGGGCGGTACTCGTCGTTGATATCGTCTTCTAAACGGAAAATAGCGAACAACTGCGCCGCTGGCGCCTGTGGGTGAAAGTGTGTGGCTGCCCGCGCGTAGGTGGCGTTCAGTACCGTGGGCCAGTGGTATTCCATACCCGGCTCTGTTTCCGGTACATCCAGCCCCGGAAAATAGCCATCGAAGCTGTTGTAGAGTTCTTCCATGCCCGGCTGTACAGACTCATAAGCCGCCAGGTTGATATAGGCCAGGGTGCGGGCTGCAATAGGTGGGCGGTAGCCCCGGGTGTAGCGCTCCGCATCCAGGAGCACGTTTTGCCATGCCAGTGGTATTTTGTAGGAATAGGAGCTGGGGTGATTATCCAGGACAGGATCTATCTGATCCCTTTGGCAGCTAAAGCCAATCCCCATTAACAAGGTGAGTAACCAGGCAGTAGTCGTTTTAGGAAGCGTAAAGTTTTTTTTCATGAGAGTGCGTTTCTGCTCTTGTAGAATGATTTGCT
>CAZSMU010000029.1:0-13421 GCA_964607915.1 uncultured Haliscomenobacter sp. | reverse complement strand
ATATCTATGCGCTAAATGAAGGTACTGATTGTTGAAGATGAAGCAAAAACAGCGGCATCGCTGCGCGCTTTTCTCGAAGAGGAATGCCAGGCAGAGGTGGATTGTGCTTTTGACGGGCGTACGGGAAGGGAAATGGCCTGCCAAAACCATTACGATGTAATTTTGACGGATGTGGTGATGCCCTCCATCAATGGGATTGAACTTTGTCGGCAGCTCCGGGAGCTCGGGCTGAAAGTTCCTATTCTCGTATTATCGGCCCGCTACCAGCCCGAAGATAAGGTGGCAGGGCTGAACGCGGGAGCCGATGACTACCTGTCCAAGCCTTTTGATTTCCTGGAACTGGCGGCGCGCCTGAAAGCGATCATCCGAAGGGCCAATCCGGCATTTGCCTCCCAGGTCAAGCTGGCATTTGCGGATTTGGTCATGAACCTCGCCACGCTGGAAGTATGGCGCGACAACACCAAAATTGCGTTGACCCCCAAGGAGTTTGCACTGTTGGAGTATTTCGTGCGCAACCCCAACCGCGTAATTCCCAAGGCAGAAATCCTGGAGGCCGTCTGGGGTGTGTCGGAAGACATCCATACCAACGTCATCGAGGTATATGTGAATTACGTGCGCAACAAAGTGGACAAAGGATTCTCCGGAAAACTGATTCATACCCACTTCGGGGTGGGGTACATCCTGAAAACGGGCGATTGATATGAGGATACGCACCAAACTCACTTTGCAGTTTATCGGAATCAGTGCGGGTATCCTGTTGATTGCACATTTATTTGTTTTTCAGCAATTTAGACGCTATGTGACCCAGGAGTTTTACGCCCAGTTGGAAAGCAAAGGGCGCATGACGGCAGAAATGGTCCTGCGCCGGGAACAAGAGCTCCGACCGGTCCAATCCCGGGCGAAGGGAGAGCTCGCCATACTGCCCTCTATCGGGAATGTAACCATTTTCAACCAGTCGTATCGCTGTGTGTTCGCCCTCAACCAGGGGGTGGAATTCCCTACGCTGGAGGAGGTTCGCAAGATCCCTGCCCGGGGGGCTGTCCGTTTTTACCGGGATAAATTCTTCGCGGTGGGCATGCAACTTGCCGCGCCTTCCGGCAGCGTGTACTATGTGGTTTCTGAGGATATACCGGATTTTTCCAAGTTGAAGACGCTCAGGAATATCCTTTTGCTGAGCTTTTTGTTTGTTGTTGCCGCAGTGGCAGCCGGTGGCTGGTTTTTTGCAGGCCAGGCCCTGGCTCCGGTCTCGCACATCGTGCGCGAGGTAGATGCCATCCTGCCCGACGACTTGAGCAAACGGGTGAAGCACGACAACAACCGGGACGAACTATCGCATCTGGTAGCTACCTTCAACGATATGCTGGACCGCATGGAACGCGCGTTCCGCTTGCAGAGGGGCTTCATCTCCAACGTTTCCCACGAACTTAAAAACCCGGTCGCGACGATGGATGCCCAGCTGCAATTAGCCCGGCATAAATCGCGCAGCACGGAGGAATACGAGCGCATCCTGACATCCTTGCACGAGGATATCCGGGAAATGTCGGAGAGCCTTGAAAAGCTCCTCCAGCTTGCCCAACTGCACTCGGGAGTGGATACGATAAAATTTTCGGACACCCGCCTGGATGAGATACTCTACCAGGGGAGGCAGATGATCCTGAAAACCAACCCCGAATACCAGGTGCTGATCGAAATCGCAAACCTGCCGGACCAGGAAAAGGATCTTTGTATCCAAGGCAACGAATCCCTTTTGCGCACCGCGGTAGTCAATCTGTTGGACAACTGCTGTAAGTTCTCGACGGACCACAAGGCCAGAGTCGTTCTGGATTTCAGCGCCCCCTTCCAAATCGCAATCAAAGACAACGGCCCGGGCATCGCTGCGGAAGACCTACCCTATATCTTCGAACCGTTTTTCCGGAGTGCCCAGAACAGCCAGGTGAAAGGCTCCGGGATTGGCCTGTCGCTGGTGGCGAGCATTTTACAACTCCACGGCATAGAGATAAGCGTCGAGTCGAGTCCCGGGCAGGGAACGACTTATTTCCTGGGCTTTAAGCGCTTGGCAGAGAAATTAGTATTGGAAAAAAATCCCTCTGATATACCTAGGCGAGCCGGTATAAAATGGTTGGTGGCGGTACTTGCATTATCCGGATTAGGTTGCTCGGATACGGCGTCTGTACTTCCGATAGCTGAAAAACAAGCGGTGGAGGTAGTGCAAGACTGGAACGCGCTGTTGCTGGAAATGGTTCAATTTACGCCTGGATATCGCCCGCCGGTCAGTGCGCGTATGTTTGGGTATGCAGGTATTGCTTCCTGGGAAGCCGCGTTGCCTGCTATGGAAGGGGCGCA
Source organism: uncultured Haliscomenobacter sp. (assembly GCA_964607915.1). Lineage (GTDB taxonomy): Bacteria > Bacteroidota > Bacteroidia > Chitinophagales > Saprospiraceae > JADJPL01. The sequence continues at coordinate 11,078 of CAZSMU010000029.1, read as the reverse complement.
ATCGCTCGATGTATTTCTTTGTGACGGCACCAGGAAGCCCGCTTCCCGATACTTCATAGCCGCTGCATCCCTGAATGCAGTATATGCATCCCTCTCCCGGCGCTTTTTTCCCCATGCGCCGGCGGCTGTACAGCAAAAAAGGAACTTGCTGGAGAAAAAATGGAATAAACGAATGGCCGCTCTCGGCGCGGATACAGATGCTTCTGCCCGGTATGGGGAAGAGGTGGCGCAATTCATTTCTGCCTGGGCGGAAAGCGATTCAATCGGTCGGGAGGGTTCCCTGGCCAATTATGGGTGCTACAAGGCAGTTGAAAAACCGGGCGTTTGGTCTTCCGGGGGAGATGCTCTGCTGCCGGAATGGGGCAATGCCAGAACCATCCTGGTGGGGCCGGAGGATATTCCCGCGACGCCCCCGCACGTGTTTTCCGAATCCAGGAAATCCGTTTTTTTTGCACAAGCTATGGAACTGTATTTGGTATCCAGGCCGCTGTCGGGGGAAGAACGCCTCATTGCGGAGTACTGGAGCAACGATATTCCCAATATTACTTTTGACGCGGCCTCCCGGTGGGTAGCGGTTGCCCACCAGGTAATCCAGGAAGGAGGTCATGGCCTGCAGCGGACGCTGGAAACCTATCTGAAAATCGGTTGCGCCCTGAACGATATCGCTGTAAAGGTCTGGAAAGAAAAATACAACTTCGCCGTAGAGCGCCCGGACGCCTATATCCGGAGAAATATTGACCCGTCTTGGCAGCCTGTACTCGAAACACCCTTGTTCCCGGCCTACCCCTCCGGCCATTCGGCTTTTGGCGCGGCCGCCGCCGCTATCCTGGAGCAGCTTTTCGGCAGCTCCTACGCCTTGACCGACCGGAGCCTGGAGCGATGCCCGGACAGCGGCACTGCTCCCCGGAAATATGTTTCTTTTGCTGCTATGGCGAAAGAGAATGCCCTTTCGCGCATCTATCTGGGGGTACATTATCGCATGGATTGTGAAGAGGGCCTGCGCCTGGGCCGGCTGCTCGGCCAGCGCATCGCGGAATTACCGCTGTATCGGGAGGACAAACTCGCCCAACGCTACGAATAGCGCGTTTGCCTTTTGCTTTTCCATGCCTTTTTCGCATTTTTGCAGCGCAACTCTGTAACCCATAGCTGTTTCAGAACTGCGATCGCTCAAATGCTTCGCCATTATGTCCAAAAAGGAAGAAAAACGTGAATTGCCCCGGCAGGGTGCGTCCCCCCTTGAATTAGTGAGCAAGTACGGGGCTCCGCTGTACGTATATGACGCCAATGTCATCGAGCTGCAGTACCAGCGTCTGCGCGCAGCGTTCGATGTGCCGGACTTGCGCATCCACTATGCCTGCAAAGCGCTCAGCAACCTGAGCGTACTCAAATTCATGCGCGGCCTGGGCACGGGCCTGGATACCGTTTCGGTCGAAGAAATCAAACTCGGACTGGCAGCGGGCTTCGATCCGGCTCATATCGGCTTTACGCCGAACGGGGTAGGGATGGAGGAAATCGAACAAGCACTGGCTCTGGGGGCGCACATCCACCTGGACAACCTGCCCATCCTCGAGCAATTTGGCCAGACCTATCCGGAAGTGCCGGTGAGCATCCGCATCAACCCTCATATTATGGCCGGGGGCAACCTCAAAACATCGGTCGGCCACGTGGACTCGAAGTTCGGTATCTCGGTCTATCAAATGCCGCACGTACACCGTATACGGGAAAATACCGGCCTGCGCGTCGTCGGAGTACATATGCATACGGGCTCCGACATCCTGAACGCCGACGCGTTCATGCAGGGGGCAGAGGTGCTGCTCGGCATCGCCAAAGAATTCCCCGACCTCCAGTTTATAGACTTTGGCAGCGGGTTCAAGGTGCCCTACAAGCCCGGCGACATCGAAACCAATATTGAGGAATTAGGCGCGAAACTATCCCATCGCTTCCGGGATTTCTGTCGCGATTATGGGCGCAACCTGCGCCTGGTGTTCGAACCGGGTAAATTTCTGGTCAGTCGGGCTGGTAACTTCTACGTGCGGGTGAACGTCGTCAAACAGACGACCTCGGCGGTGTTCGCCTGCGTGGATTCGGGGCTGAACCACCTGATCCGCCCTATGTTCTACAATGCATACCACCACATCAGCAACGTATCCAACCCCGAGGGAAAACTGCGGTTCTACCACGTGGTGGGCTACATTTGCGAAACGGATACTTTCGGCGCCAACCGGCAGTTGCCGGAAGTGCGGGAAGGTGACCTCCTTTGCCTGCACAACGCGGGTGCCTACTGCTTCTCCATGTCGTCGAACTACAATTCCCGCCCCCGCCCGGCAGAAGTGCTGCTGTTCAACGGCAGGGATTGCCTGGTGCGCGAACGGGAAGATATGGCGGACATCCTGCGCCACCAAAACGGCCTCGATGTGTGGGCAAGCGCCGGCACCCGCACAGAGGCCGTTGAAACCACCACCGCCCCCCTTTGATTTCACTCAACCCAAACGATATATGACGACGCACGCTACGCGATACAGCCCACAGGAAACAGAGGGCAAATGGTACCAACACTGGCTGGACAAAGGGTACTTCCACTCCGAACCGGATGATCGGGAGCCCTTCAGCATCATCATTCCCCCGCCCAATGTGACCGGCGTACTGCACATGGGGCATATGCTGAACAACACCATTCAGGACATCCTCATCCGAAAGGCGAGGCTGGAAGGAAAAAATGCGTGCTGGGTGCCCGGTACCGACCACGCCTCCATCGCCACGGAAGCCAAAGTGGTGCGCATGCTCCGCGAACGCGGCATCCGAAAAGCAGATATCAGCCGGGACGAATTCCTGGACTACGCCTTTGAATGGAAGGAAAAATACGGAGGTATCATCCTCGAGCAACTCAAGAAACTGGGGGCGTCCTGCGACTGGGACCGCACCCGGTTCACCATGGAACCCAAGCTATCTGCCGCCGTCCTGCACGTGTTCGTGGATTTGTACCAAAAGGGAAAGGTATATCGGGGCCTGCGTATGACCAACTGGGACCCCGAAGCCAAAACCGTGCTTTCCAACGAAGAGGTCCTCTACAAAGAGGAAAATTCCTATCTCTACCACCTCAACTACCGACTGGAGGACGATCCTTCGCAGGGCCTGGTCATCGCCACCCAGCGCCCGGAGACGATCATGGCAGATACGGCAGTCGCCGTACACCCGGAAGACCCGCGCTTTGCACACCTGATTGGCAAGCGGGTGCTGATTCCTCTGATCAAACGCCCCATCCCCGTCATTGCAGACGCGTACGTGGACCGCGAATTCGGGGCCGGCGCCCTCAAAATCACCCCGGCCCATGACCCCAACGATTACGAAATCGGCCTGCGCCATCGCCTCGAGGTCATTGATATCCTGACCGAAGACGGAAAGTTGAACGAAAAAGCACAGATACTGGTCGGCGAAGACCGCTTCGCCGCCCGCAAGAAAATACGCAAAATGCTGGAGGAATCCGGCGACCTGGTTCGCCTGGAAGACTACCGCACCAAGATTGGCTACTCCGAGCGCACCGACGTCGTCGTGGAACCCCGCCTGACGCTGCAGTGGTTCATGGATATGAAGCCCTTTGCCAAAGTGGCTATGAAGGCCGTGCAAAGCGGGGAAGTGCGCTTTTTCCCGGAGCACTTTCAGAATATGTACAACAACTGGTTGCAGGAAGACAATATCCGCGACTGGTGTATCTCCCGGCAGCTTTGGTGGGGGCAGCGCATTCCCGCCTGGTACCTGGCGTCCGAACGCCTCGGGGAGGAAACGGGTATCTTTGTAGCAGAAACGCCGGAAGCAGCTCTGGAACAGGCCCGGCAGTACAGCGGCAACGCCAACCTGCAAATGAGCGACCTGCGGCAGGACGAAGATGTGGTGGATACCTGGTTCTCCTCCTGGCTGTGGCCGATCACGGTATTTGACGGGTTTGAAGACCCGAAAGAACTGGCGTACTACTACCCGACCAGCGTACTGGTCACCGGCTGGGACATCATGTTCTTCTGGGTAGCCCGCATGGTGATGGCAGGCTATGAGTGGTCCCCTGAATTGTTAGGGGAAGCGCAGGTGCGGGAAAAGGGTGCCATGCCTTTCCGCGATGTGTACTACACGGGTATGGTACGCGACAACAAGCGCCGCAAGATGAGCAAATCGCTGGGCAATTCGCCCGATGCTCTGGAATTGATTGAAAAATACGGAGCTGATGGCGTCCGTTTCGGCATGTTGTCGAGCGCGGCCGCAGGCAACGATATCATCTTCGATGCGCCTTTCGACCCGGCTACGAATACGGTGCTCAACGAAAGCAGGCTTTGCGAGCAGGGAAGGAATTTTTGCAATAAAATGTGGAACGCCCTTCGCCTGGTGAAAGGCTGGGAAGCAGCCGACGCTGCAGAAGGGCCCGTAGAAGCCCTTGCCACGGCATGGATACGCCAGCGCTTGCTCCAGACCGTGGCGCAGGTGCAGGATTTGTTCCGCGACTATCGCTTGTCGGAAGCGCTTATGGCGCTGTACAAATTTATCTGGGACGACTTCTGCTCCTGGTACCTGGAGATGATAAAACCGGCCCAGGGAGCGCAGGTGTCTGGGCAAACGCTCGAGGCAACGCGGGAGGTCTTCGAATCCATGATGGTTCTGCTCCACCCGTTCATGCCTTTTGTGACGGAAGAAATCTGGCACCAGCTCCGCGACCGGGCACAAGGGGAGGACTGTGTGGTGAGTAGATATCCCCAAAGCGGGGATTACGACAAGGAACTCATCGCCGCGGTGGAGCGTGCAAAAGAGGCCGTTGCCGGCATCCGCGAGGCGCGCAACAACAACGGGGTAAAGATGAAAGACGCTCTCGAGGCCTACATCCAACAAACTCCGCTGGCCCTGCAATGGGTTGGCATAACGGGGATCCGGGAAATGATCGTAAAAATGGGCAACCTGGAATCGCTGGAGTTGCACCAGGGGGATAGCGTGCCCAACAGCATAGCTTTTCTGGCCGGCACCGAGAAGCTTTTCCTCGTGCTCGAAAAGCAGATTGACGCTGAAGAAGAGCGCGCTCGTCTGCAAAAAGAATTGGAGTACTTCCAGGGTTTTGTCGCCTCGGTACAGAAAAAACTCGGCAACGAACGCTTTGTGAGCAGCGCCCCGGCCGATGTAGTGGCCCGCGAACGCCAAAAGATGGAAGACGGCGAAGCCAAAGTGAAGACGCTGCAGGAGGCATTGGCCCAGTTGGGGTAGGTTTCTTGCTTTAATAGAGAAGGCCCGGCAGCGATCGCTGCCGGGCCTTCTCTATTAGACTTGTTGCGAGGGGGATCATCGAGGGGTCAAAAAGGCCCTTTTCTTTCCACACTGCGCCTTTTTGTGGTCATATAGCTAGGCTATACTCCCACAAAAAGCCTTCGCGTGGAAAGAAAATGACTCTTTTTTCCCACCTCGCTGACCCCTCGCAACAAGTCTATTAAAGCAAGAAACCTATCGGGCAATCAGGAAGCGCTTGGTCTTGGTGCCCTCTTCCGTGCGGGCGTGGAGGAAATAGGTCCCATTGACCAGATTGCTGACGTCGTATTGGAAGTTGCCATTTTGCAGGTTCTCGTATTGTTGGGCGAGGACGGTGCGGCCGGCTACGTCCACAACGCGGATTTCCACCAGTGCGGAACTCTTTTGAAGGTCCAGTTCCACTGTGATTTCCCGGGTTGCCGGGTTGGGGAACAGGTTCAACTGGCTTTCGGCGAGCTGGGGCTCTTTGATTGAGGTGGTCGGGTTTTTGCGGATGCGCATGCGCGCGATGGCTGTTACGCCGTCACCAAAGCCACCGAGGAACCATTCGCCGTTTTTAACCACCGTAGCGATGACGTTGTACGGGTATTTTAAGCCGCTGTAGGGCACAAACATATCGGGTGCATACTGGACGACGAGGATATAGGACTTATTTTTGTCGAGTCGCACGCCCTGGTCGTTGGTATTGATATCCAGCAAGGGGGTGGTAATCAGGGAGTAGTTGGCTTCGTTGGTGAAGTTGTGGAAGCCGTAGCCCACAATTTTGAGGTCGGCGTCGTCGAATTTGGCGTCGTTATTCTCGTCGATGCGGTACAGGAGTAGCGAGACAGATTTTCCGTGGTGTGCGTTGCTGTTGCTGGCCACGGAGAAGGAGGCTTCGTAGGCCTGGAAGCCATCGTTGACGATATCGTACAGGTTGCCGATTTCCCATAGGTCGCCGGATACTTTTTCCGGGCGGGTAGCGCCGGCGAGGCGGCCGTCGTCTTTGGCGAACAAGCTGGGGCTGACGAAGTAGCCAGCCGTGAGCGAGTTGTTGCTGGTATCCTGGTCGGTTTGTGCGGAGCTGACCGACATGCGCACGGTATAGAGTCCCGTATCGCTGGGTACGTAGAGGTTTTCGAGCAGGAAAGTATCCTGGGCCTGGCTGTTGAGGGCAGTGATGGTTTCGGTTTTGGTGAAGGTTTGTTTATTGGTGCTTTTCACGTCCAGATTGACCTTGATGGCGGTCTGGTTTTGCAGGCCTTTGTTGGAGATGATTCCCAGGGCGAACATGGTATCCACCTGGCTTACCGGGGTCGAGTAGTTTAGGGCCACCAGGGGTTCGGAGATGGTCAGGTCGAAGTTTGCCTGGGGGTTGGCGGCGAAGAGGGAAATATCGTCCACGCGCCAGACGTATTCGAACTGCCCCTGCCAGCGGAAGCGGATGAATACATTGGGCTGGTTGGCTGCGATGGCGCTGATGTCGAGGTTTTGTACTTGTATAGCCTGCGATACATCGTTGCGCGGCACGTTGGTGAGCACGGGCGTATAGGTGAAGTTGGTGCCGTCTGTTGAGACGCCGACCTGGACGATCGAGTTGGCGGGTTGGGAGAAGTAGGCGTATTGGTTTTCGAAGCGCAGGAATACTTTAGCCTGGCCGCTGCAGTTGAGGGCGGGCGAAGTGATGTGCACGTCGTGCTGGTTGTCCCCATTTTCATCCGAGTTGAAATAGACGAAGCCGTTCGAAGCCGTTTTGGAGGCAAAATTGGGTTGTCCTTCGAAGTCTCCGGTGGCATCTTTGCTCCATTTCCAGCGTTCGGGACCGCTGTTGGTGCCGCCGTGCTTCCATTGAGAAACGGTTTTCGCGGAATCGCCGAACGTTTCGGTGAAGAAGGGGGTCTGAGCTGCTGCCGGTTGCAGGAGGGCGAAGGCAGCGAGCAGAAAACAGCCGACGAGGCGGCCGATGGTGTAGCAAGCGTTCATTTAATCGAATTTTTGGAATTGATGTAAGTCAGTCTGTTTATGGATTCAAAATTAAGATTTCACATGGGCTTTTACGGAAATGCCGGGGTTTTTTACGTGCGCGGTGCTTTACTCAAAGCTATGAACGTTGAAAAAGTAAAAAATCGTGCAGTAAGCGCTGTTTGTCCACGGGTACGACCCCTACTTTCTCACACACTTGTCCGCCGGCCAGGTTGGCGAGGGCGGCCAGGGTGTGTAAATCAACTTCGAGGGCCAGTGCCAGGGATACGACGCTGATGACCGTATCGCCGGCCCCGCTGACGTCGGCCACGTGCTTGACCTGGGTGGGCAGGAGTAGCGATTGTCGCTCGTCGGAGACAAAGACCCCATGTTCAGATAAGGTGATCATGGAAAGGGCGTTACCCAGTTTTTCGTGGATTTGTGCGGCTGCCCTTTGCAGGGAGGGGAGGTCAGGCTCGACGGTCTGGGGCAACTGGGCGCGGATTTCCTTCAGGTTGGGCTTGAACAACGTAGCGCCCCGGTAGGCCCAGAAATGTTGATCTTTGGGATCCACAGTGGTGGGGATACTTCGCTTTTGTGCCTCTTCCAGGACGGCTGCGATGACGGTTGCGCTAAGTATACCTTTGTTGTAGTCCTGCAACAATACGACGTGTATGGTGCGGCTTTCCAGGATGTGCCGGAATCGGTCCAGGAAAGCACTTTCTTCTTCCCTGCCGAGGGGCTGGGTCATCTCGCGGTCAATGCGCAGCAGGTGCTGTGCGCCGGCCATAACCCTTGTTTTTACGGTAGTGATGCGCGAGGCAAGGGGAAGGATGCCCTCTGCGGGCAGGTCGTGCGCGGGGAGCAGGTCGGTAAAGATCCCGCCATCGGCATCCTGGCCGATGGCGCTGCACAGGTAGGGAGTAGCGCCCAGGGCGCGGAGGTTTAGGGCTACGTTGGCCGCCCCGCCGAGGCGATCTTCGCTGTGTGCGAGCTGCACGACCGGCACCGGTGCTTCCGGTGAAATGCGGCGCACCTCGCCGGAAAGGTATCGGTCGAGCATGACATCGCCTACTATGAGTACATTGAGTTCGTTGAAGCGATCGAATAATTCCTGTGCTGAAAGCATATTGTGGTTGCGTTTGCTGTAGTGCGGGGCTGTCCGCTTTTTATGAAAAGGGAGTCAGAGGAGGCGCGTACTCATTTTGGGGTAAAAAAAGGTTCCAGACGTTGCATAATGGCTGCGGTTGCCCCTTTTTGGCGCTCTACATACTGCAGGGCAGCCTCCGAAGCCCGCTGGTAGTCCGGGGCCTCCTGCCAGCGCTGCCACGTGCCCGGTATATCGTCACGGCTGTGCAATACCTGTGCAGCACCGCTTTCCACCAGTTCCACTGCTTCCCGGAATGCATGGTAACGAGGCCCGAAAAATACCGGGAGGCCAAAGGCGACCGGCTCCAGGATGCTGTGCAGCCCTTTGCCGAATGCTCCGCCGACCCAGGCTATGCGCCCATATCGGTACAAATTCGACAACATGCCGATATTGTCTATGACCAGTACACGGGCCTCCGGGCTGCGGTCGGCGGTATACTGCGAGTAGCGCATCGCTCCGGGGAAGCTGCGCATCACTTGCTGCACCCGGTTTTCGCGTATGTCGTGGGGGGCGATTACCAGTTTCCACCCCTTAAAATCAGGGGATTGATAGAGCAGGGAGAGGAGCTGTTCATCGGGAGGCCAGGTGCTGCCGGCGATTAGGGTGGGATGGTCCGCACAAAAGGCAGCTACCGGTGGGAATTCCTGTTTCTGCTCTGCTATGGCAAGCACCCGATCCACCCGGGTGTCGCCACACACGATACCTTCCATACTGAATTTTTCCAATACCCGGGCACTTTCTCCATCCTGCACGAACAAGTGCCGGAAGGCACCGAGCTGTTTACGGAACCAGGCGCCGTAAGGACGGAAGAATACCTGCGAGGGCCTGAAGCGGGCCGAGATGAGCACGGCAGGGATTGCAGCGCTTCGCATCGCCTGCAGGAAATGAAACCAGAACTCGTACTTTACGAAAATTGCTACGTCTGGGTGGACTATATGCAGGAATTGGCGGGCATTGCTCCGCGTATCGCCAGGGAGATAGCACACCGCATCTGCCAGCGGGTAGTTTTTGCGCACCTCGTAGCCGGAGGGGGAGAAAAAGCTGAGCAGGATAAAGGCGGAGGGGTGCTGTTGCCGGATGGCTTCCATGAGCGGGCGACCCTGCTCAAACTCGCCGAGGGAGGCGCAGTGAACCCATACCACCGTTCTCCCGGAGGCTGCGGCAGGAGCCATGGCGCTGTGCAGGTGGCTTTCCCAGTGTTTGCGGCCGGCGACCCATGCCCGGGCTTTCGGGAGGAAGGGACGGGCGATATAAATTCCCGCCAGATAGAGATATATACCGATGCTATACAGGAGTTGCATGAAAAAAAGGATATGCGTTAATACCAGATTTGAGTGCGTTTCCCAAACTGCCAGGGCAGGGCCCAGCCCGCCCGCAGCCCGATGAAGCCTTCTTGCCGCCTCCCGACCTCCGGCCCGCGGAGGTCGAACTGGTAATCGCGCAGCGGTTGGGTGAAGGCAAGCAGGATTTCCAGGCCTATGTAGAGGTTTACCTGCCCGTTGTTGCGGTGTACCTCATAGCCCAGCCACTGGTACCCTGCAGGGCCGCCTGCCAGTCGGTCGTAGCCCCGTCCATACGGGCCTTCGACCTGTGCGACGTAGCGGGAAGGGTCTTTTTGGATGCGAATAAAATGATGCAGCCATCCGGCCCCGAGGCTAAAGCGGATTCCCGAGCGGTGGCTGCCGCCCAAAGGCCAAAGCTTGCCTGCCAGCCCTCCCAGATAGGCACCTCTCATGCGGAGCTGCAGATCGGCCGGCAAGCGGTCGTTTCCGATGATATACCCCTCCCCGGTGCGAAGGTTGGCCAGCACGTCCTCTTTGACCTGTGCACCAAAGAGGAAAGACCCTTGCAGTCCGGCTGTCCAGTTGGAAGGGCCGAGCCATTGTATCTCTGCACCCGGGCTGAACCCCGGACCAAAGCGTTGCCCCATATCACCAAAAGGCAGGAATGCGCCGTAATGAAGCGTGAAGAGCACCACCGCATTGCTGTCCTGGGCACACAATGGGGGCTTTCCAAGGACAGCAAGCAGGAACCACAAGGTGAAAGAGCTAAGGTATCGGTATTTCATGACCATACAACAAAACTAGGGGCTGAAAGGCATGCTTTTTCACGCATTAAACGCATATAGTTCAATATATCGCTGTAAAAAAAGTAAATTTGGGCTTTATTTACACATATACTTATTGCGTGGGGTCAGAGAGGAGGGAGAAAAGAGTCTTTTTTGTCCACACGAAGTCTTTTTGAGGGAGTATAGCGGTGCTATATGACCGAAAAAAGGCACAGTGTGGGCAAAAAAGGGCCTTTTTGATCCCTCGATGCCCCCACGCAACAAGTATAATATCTTTCTTAAAGTGAAAAAAGTTCTCATAACAGGAGGGGCGGGTTTTTTGGGTTCCCACCTCTGCGACCGGTTTATTAAAGAGGGATTCCATGTTATCGCCATGGATAACCTCCTCACTGGAAACCTGCACAATATCGAACATTTATTTCCATTAAAAGAGTTCGAATACTATCACCACGACGTCACCCGCTTCGTGCATGTGCCCGGCAGGCTGGATTATATCCTTCACTTCGCCTCGCCGGCCAGTCCGATAGACTACCTGAAAATGCCTATCCAGACCCTCAAAGTGAGCGCGTTGGGAACCCCTAATTTGCTAAGCCGGGCCCGGGGGGAAAAAACCCCTATTCTGGGGGCGTCCACTGCCGAAGTACA
>CAZSMU010000028.1:0-32808 GCA_964607915.1 uncultured Haliscomenobacter sp. | reverse complement strand
CAGTGTGGGCGAAAAAGGGCCTTTTTGACCCCTTGATGATTCCCCGCGCAATAAGTCTTATACTGGTTGCACGGGGTCAGCGAATGGTGAAAAAGGCTTTTTGACAATTCGATACTTTCTCTTGCCTCACGTTTGTATTATAAAACTATATTTTATTTTGATATCAATAATTTTTTACAAAAAATTTTTGCTTATTTTGAAAAAATATCGGTTTGTTGCTCTAATAGACTTGTTGCGAGGGGTTCATCGCAACAAGTCTATTATACAACCTTACCTACAAAACCAAATTACATGCTCAATTCTAGAATTGCCGGAATGGGGTACTACGTCCCCGAACGCGTTGTCACCAATTTTGATTTGGAAAAAGTCATGGATACCACCGATGCCTGGATACAGGAGCGCACCGGTATCGCCGAACGCCACTACGGAAAGCGCCGTGAGGAGACTTCCACTACCATGGGGGCCAAAGCGGCTGAGGTCGCTATCGCCCGGGCAGGTATCCAAAAAGAGGAGTTGGACTTCATCATTTTCGCCACCCTCAGTCCGGACTACTACTTCCCCGGATGCGGGGTGTTGCTCCAGCGCGAACTCGGCATCACCAAAAAGGAGATGGGCGCACTGGACATCCGCAACCAGTGCTCCGGATTTATTTATGCCCTTTCCATCGCGGATCAGTTCATCAAAACGGGCATGTATAAAAATATCCTCGTCGTCGGGGCAGAAGTGCACTCCATGGGTCTCGACTTCAGTACCCGCGGCAGAAACGTCACGTCTATCTTTGGCGACGGGGCCGGTGCAGCGGTCCTGCAGCCCTGCAGCGAAGCAGGGCGGGGCGTCTTGACTACCCACTTGCACGCCGATGGGACCTACGCGGAAAAGCTGGCGCTCATCAACCCGGGGGCGCACGGTGGCTACCACGCCCGCCATGCCGGCGAAGACGTGGACTTCGGCTACCCGGACGTAGAGTACGGCGAGTTCTTTGTCACGGAAAAAATGCTGAAAGAGGGCATGATCTATCCCGTCATGGAAGGGCAGTTCGTATTTAAGCTGGCCGTCCAGAAATTCCCCGAAGTCATCCAGGAAGCCCTGAACAAGACCGGCCTGACGACCGCAGATATCAATCTTTTCGTACCCCACCAGGCAAACCTCCGCATCAGCCAGTTCGTACAGCACAAACTCGGCCTGCGCGACGACCAGGTCTGGAACAACATCCAGCGCTTCGGGAACACCACGGCTGCCTCTATCCCCATCGCCTTGTGCGAGGCCTGGGAACACGGGGCGGTGAAAGAAGGCGACCTGGTATGCCTCGCCGCCTTCGGCAGCGGGTTCACCTGGGGGTCTGCCTTGATACGCTGGTAGGACAGCTTATCCGCGCTGCATTTGACAATATAGAAAGGGCGGCAAACGTTAAAATTTAAAACATTTTTTATGCCAAACCTCTTTGTTTGCCTCCGGTCGGCATTCCCAGGTATGACTGCAAGGGCTCTGCTTGCCTTTTTATGGGCGTTCTCTTGCGCCTGCCCGTCCCTGCTAACCGCACAAACCAAGCCTATGAAGCAGGAACCCGATTACAGCGCCGAGTGGAAGCAGATTGATTCCCTGAAAGAAAAGGGTCTGTACCGCTCCGCCCTCGACCAAGCGACAGCCTTGTACCAACGGGCCAAGTCCGATAAAAAAGACGCCCAGGTGGTGAAAGCCGCCCTCTATCAGGCCAACTTCATTGGCCTGATAGAGGAAGACGGCAGCGAAGCCGCTATCGAATGGATGAAGCGGGAAGCCGAAACAGCCGGTTTTCCTGTACAGCCCGTGCTGCAGTCCGTCCTCGCAGAGCTGTACCGCCAGTACAAGGAGCAAAGAGCTTGGGAAATAGACGACCGCACCCCGATCCAAGGCGATCCGGGCGACGATATCAAAACCTGGCCCGCCGATGTGTTCGAGGCGGAAATCGCCCGCCTGTACCTGGTTTCAGTAGAGTACCCCCGGCTCAAAGAAATCCCTCTGAAAGATTTCGGTGCCATCCTGGAGCGGGAGAGAAATACACAGGGGCTGTGGAACACCCTGTACGACCTGCTCGCCTTCCGCGCCATCGCCTACTTCTCGGATTCCCGCAGCGCGCTGAACCGCCCGGCTTACCGCTTCTACCTCGACCGGGCCGAAGCGTTTGCCGATGCGGATACGTTTGCCGTGTTCGCATTCCCGACCAAAGATTCTACCGACTATGAATACCGCGCGCTGCGCTTGTACCAGGAGGTCTTGCGCACGGCTGCAAAGGGCAGCCCTGCCGCCTGGTTGGATGCAGATATCAAGCGTCTGGCTTTTGTACACGAAAAATCGGTGCACGAGCTTAAAGACGCCCTGTACATCTCCGCACTGGAACGATTAGAGGCTCGATTCCCCAGCTTGCCAGGGGTCACCGAGGCCCTCTACGCCCGGGCCTCGGTCTATGTAAAGTGGGGCAACCAGTACAGCCCTGAAAAAGGGGATGCCCATCGGCTCGACAAAGTCAAGGCGAAATCTATTGCACAAGAAGGCGTGAAGCGCTTCCCGGGAAGTTACGGGGGCCAGCTCTGTGCCGAGTTGTACCGCGACCTGACCCGCATGCGGGCAGAGGTACAGGTCGAAGAGGTGTGCCTCCCCAACCGCCCGGTGCTGGCATCGGTGGAGTTCCAGAACGCCCCTAAGGTATATCTGAAACTGCTGCGCCTCAGCGCCGGGGAACGGGCACGGGTAGCCGATATGTCCTACCAGAGCCGCCGGCCTTATTTGGACTCCCTGCCGGCCTTCCGAAAATGGGAACAGCCCCTGCCGGAGGACGGCGATTTGCAGACCCACCGCACCGAAATCGCCCTGGACGAGCTTCCCCTGGGCCACTATGCGCTGATGGTACTGCCTAGGGAGCAAGCATCCGGCGTAAAAGATCAGGATGTCTCCATCGCCTTTTTCTCGGTGTCCAACCTGGCGTATTTCTTCCGGGCCACCCCCGATGGCTACGCCGGGTTCCTCGTGACCCATCGCGAAACGGGCAAGCCGCTGGAGGGGGTAAACGTCGAACTGGAAATGCTCGAGTACGGACGCCGCGGTGAACGCAGCAAATCCGACTCCGAAACGGGTAAAACAGATAAAAACGGCCTGGTGCGCTTCGCCGCCCAGGGAAAAAGTTTCACGGCCGGATTTAGCCTGGGGGAGGACAGCCTGTACTACGACGACCGCCTGTACGTCTATGGCGGCTCCCGCGATGAGCGCCCCCGCGCAACCGAGGAGACCCATTTCTTCCTGGACCGCTCCATCTACCGACCAGGCCAAACTATTTACTTCAAAGGGATTTGCCTCGTGCGCCAGGGGCCCCTGCGCAGCCCCGAAATACTGCCCAATCGGAGGGTCAAGGTGACCCTGCACGACGTGAACTCGGACGAAGTCGCTGTGCGCGAACTGACCACCAATGCCTTTGGTTCTTTTTCCGGCACCTTCACGGCTCCGTCCGGCGGACTGCTCGGATCCATGTACCTCGAGTCTTCCGTAGGGGAAAGCTACCACTCGTTCCGGGTCGAGGAATACAAAAGGCCGCGCTTTGAGGTCTCCTTCAAGCCGCTCGAAGGGACGGCACAGTTAGGGGAAGAGGTAGTGGTGAAAGGAGAAGCAAAGAACTACGCCGGCAATGCCGTGGACGGAGCAGCCGTTTCCTATCGCGTCACCCGTACCGCCCGCTACCCCTGGTGGCCCTGGTGGCGCGGCGCGGCGCCCTATTCGGAAGCTATGGAAATAGCCGTTGGCAAAACGACTACCGATGCCCAGGGCAATTTCTCCGTCCGCTTCACCGCCGCGCCCGACCTGTCGGTGCCCGCTGAACAACTTCCCGAGTTCCGCTACGAGCTCCACGCAGATGTGGTGGACGTGACGGGGGAAACCCACAGCGCCACCCGCTTGGTACACATCGGCTACGTACCTCTGCGCGCCTCGATAGAGGTGCCGGAATGGATAGATAAAGCAGACCCGCCCTCCCTGGGGATCCGCACGGAAAACCTCGACGGACAGAAAACCCCCGTGCAGGGCACGCTGCAAATCCTGTCGCTCAAAGCACCCGACCGCTGGTTCGTGAAACGCTATTGGGAAAAACCCGATCGACCCTCCCTGGATTCGGCGGTGTTCAAACAGGATTTTCCGGGGTATGCATTCGGTAAGGAAGACGACCCTGCTTTCTACGCCGTGGAAAAAACGGCATGGGAAACCCTCCTCAACACCGGCCAGAGCGATACGGTGGCGATCCCCTGGGCAAGCCTCCCCCCCGGCTACTACATGGCGGTATTTGCCACGACCGACGGCGGTGCAAAACGGGAGGTGCGCAAATGGTTCCAGGTGTTCGACAGCAGCAAAAAGGCCGGCCCCTTCGCTTCGCCTGTCTGGGCCACCTGGGCCAAAAGCAAGGTAGAACCCGGAGAGACGGCGCTGTTCCGCTTGAGTGACGGCACCGCTCCCACCCCCGTTTTCCTCGAAATCAAGCGCGGCCGGGAGACCTTGTCGGCAGAGTGGATATCCCCACAGGGCTGGACAGAGAAACCCTGGCGCATCGTGGAAGAAGACCGAGGTGATATCGCCTGCGTCGCGACCTACGTGCGCGACAACCGCGCCTTCTCCGAAAGCTACCGACTGGAAGTACCCTGGACGAACAAGGAGCTGCGCATCGAGTTCCAGACCTTCCGCGACAAACTCCTGCCAGGCCAGGAGGAAGAATGGCGCCTCCGCATCAGTGGCCCCGGTACCGACCGCGCGGCCGCCGAGTTGCTGGCCGGCATGTACGACGCCTCCCTGGACCAGTTCGCCCGCCACGAATGGGGCTTCGATCTCTTCGGCAGCCGCTACCAGGCAGAGATATGGTCCGCTTACCACTTCGGTGGGGTACAGGCCTCCTGCCGCTTCTCCTTCCCCCTCGGCGAAAAATTGGAAAAGAGGTACCCTGTACTGAACACGTTTGGGCTGTTCGATATCTCATTCAATGGCGGGATAGTGATGATGATGGACGCCGTCCCGATGCAAAAAGCGATGGTGCGCTCGGCTATGCCGACGGCACCTCTCCCCGCAGCAGAGATGGATTCCTTTTCGGCCAAAATGACGCCTTATGCCCCGTCTCCCCCGCCTGCTAAAGAAGGGGATGCCGCTAAGCCTGTCGCCGAGCCTCTATCGGTGCGCCGCAACCTCAATGAAACGGTTTTCTTTTTTCCGCAGATAAAAACCGACGCCGACGGGGCGGTGATTATAGCCTTCAAAATGAATGAGGCGCTCACGCGCTGGAAATTTATGGCGCTCGCGCACAGCAAAGAGCTCCAGAGCGCGTATGCGACGCGCACGGTCGTGACGCAGAAAGACCTCATGGTCTTCCCCAACGCGCCGCGATTTGTACGGGAAAACGACGTGCTGGAGTTCAGCGCCAAAGTGAGCAACCTGAGCAGTAAGGCGTTGCAGGGGCAAGCCCGCCTCGAGCTGTTCGATGCGGCCACGATGCAGCCGGTGGACGCCGATTTCGGGAACACATCCAACAGCCGTGCGTTCTCCGCAGATGCCGGCTTGTCGGCACCGCTCAGCTGGAAGATAAAAGTCCCGTACGGGAAAGTGGGCGCATTGACCTGGCGGGTGAGCGCCACAGCCGGGGATTTCTCAGACGCAGAGGAAAATTCGTTGCCGGTGCTGAGCAACCGCATGCTGGTGACGGAGTCGCTGCCGCTCTTTGTGCGCGGCAAGAGCAGCAAGAATTTTACCCTGGAGTCTATGAAAACCTCGGGAGACTCCAAGTCGCTGACGCCTTTCCGCCTCAGCCTGGAGTTCAGCTCCAACCCGGCGTGGTTGGCCGTCAAGGCGCTGCCGTACCTGATGGAATACCCGTTCGAGTGCTCGGAACAGGTGTTCAGCCGCTACTACGCCAATGCGCTGGCCGGTTCCGTAGTGGAAAGCAGCCCGAAGATTCGCGCCATCTTCGAACAGTGGAAAGGTACTGACGCCCTGATGGGGCAACTGGAAAAAAACCAGGAGCTGAAAGCCGTTTTGCTGGAAGAGACGCCCTGGGTGCTGGAAGCCCGCTCCGAAGAAGAACAGCGTAGGAACATAGGTATCCTCTTCGATATCAACCGCATGCGCAGCGAGCGCACGGCCGCACTGGAAAAATTAAAAGCGGCCCAGTATCCCTCGGGGGGCTTTCCCTGGTTCGGCGGCGGACCGGAAAGCTGGTACATCACCCAGCATATCGTGGCGGGTATGGGCAAACTCGGGTATCTGAATATCGGCAAAGATCCCCTGGCAGAGGAAATCCTCTCCGCAGGAGTCGCGTACCTCGACGCCCAGGTAGCGGATGCCTACCAGAAGCTCCTCCAGGAAATCGAAGCGGGCCGGGCCAAAAAAGAGGACGTACACCTCAGCAGCCTGCTGATACACTATCTCTACGCCCGTTCCTTCGTATCGTCTTTGCCGCTTTCAGAAGGAGCCAGGCCGGCATGGGAGTTCTACCTGGGCCAGGCCGCGCAGTTCTGGACCTCTCAGGGCCTGATGGAGCAGGGGATGATTGCGCTCGCCCTGCGACGCGCAGAGCGCGCAGAGCAGGCAGCAGGTATCCTGGCGTCCCTGCGCGAGCGCGCCCTTCGCTCCGATGAAATGGGCATGTACTGGAAAACCACTCGAGGCTACTTCTGGAATCAGCGCCCCGTGGAGACACAGTCGCTCCTGATCGAAGTGTTTGACGAAATCGGAAAAAATACAGCAGAAGTGGACGAACTCAAGCTCTGGCTGCTCAAAAACAAACAGACGAACGACTGGGAAACGACCAAAGCTACTTCCGACGCGGTATATGCCCTGTTCCGCACCGGCGCGGGCGCCAACTGGCTGCACAGCGACAAACCAGTGCAACTCCAGTTCCCGCAGGCGCGCCGCAAAAAACAGGTCGAAAGCCACCTCGCAGCGGCACAAAGACAAGCAGAACCAGGTACCGGCTACTTCAAAGTGAGCTGGCAAGGAGCGGAAATCCAACCGTCCATGCATACCGTTGCCCTCGCAAACCCCAACCCGACGGTCGCCTGGGGCGGATTGTACTGGCAGTACTTCGAAGACCTCGACAAAATAAAAACCTTCGAAGAAACCCCGCTGACGCTCCGAAAGACCCTGTACCGGGAAGAAATGGGCGACAAAGGCCCCGTGCTTCGCGAACTTACGGCCAACGAAACGCTGAAACCCGGTGATAAACTCGTGGCGCGGCTGGAAATTCGGGTAGATCGCGATATGGAATACGTCCACATCAAGGATATGCGCGCCAGTGGCCTCGAACCTATCCAGGACCTGAGCGGCTATAAGTGGCAGGGCGGCCTCGGATACTACGAAAGCCCCGGCGACGTGGCCACAAACTTTTTCGTGGATTATCTGCCCAAAGGGACGTTCGTGTTCGAATACCCTCTGCGCGTCAACTTGCGCGGCGATTTTTCCAATGGTATCACTACTATACAGTGCATGTATGCACCGGAGTTTAGCAGCCACACGAAAGGAGTACGGGTGGGGGTGTACTAAGCACCCCTGTTTGACACTCATTCGTCGAAAAAAATAAAAAAAAAGTCGAAATTTAGGGTAAAAACCTTGAAAAATACATACTTGTGTGTATTGCAGGAGGGATTTAGCGGCCTTAGATTTGCAGTGTGTTAAATAACCTGGTAGGATTGGAAAAAAATACAACCAATCCTTTTAGTCACCCAGGTACTGTTGCTGCTATCCCCAATACCCATGAGGCGCATTTTTCGACGGGCAACAGTCCTGGGCCTAAAATACATTTTGGTGATGGGTCAAAAAGTCCTTTTTGACCCATCACCAAAATGCTGTATCCTACCCCAGCTGCTTTGTTAAAGTCCATCCATCAGACGGCGTTTTCTATCTCTCGGGCGTTATGTAGATATACTTAGTCGTCAGGTGTCAGAAATGGTTTCTCTGACGCGTGCCGCTAAGTCAAAAATCCCGAGCTATGAAAATTCTTCAAGCAGCCAGTCTCTTCGTTATCGGTGCCCTCGTAATGCTTTCCTCTGCTTGTCTGCGGGACGAATGTGAGGCCGAGCACTCTTATGTGCGCTACGATCCGGTTTTTATACAGCCTTCTGTGCTGCGCGCTAAAATCGCCATGGGCAGCCCGCAAAAAATCCGGCAGGCGGGCAAGATTTACCTGTACGGACAGTACTTGTTTGTCAACGACTTTGAGGAGGGGATCCACATCTTCGACAATCAGGACCCCGCCAATCCCCGCGCCATCGGCTACCTGGATATCCCCGGCAATGTGGATATGGCCGTGCGCAACAATTATCTGTATGCCGACAGCTACGTGGACCTCCTGACCTTCGACCTCACCCGACCGGATAACCCGGTATTGGTCAACCGCTTGGAAGATGTTTTCCCCCAATACGGCTGGGATGAGGCCCGCGGCTTGCTCGTGGACTACGAGCCGACGCGCGTAGAGGAAAAGATGCCTTGTTCCAGCGCCGGCAAGGATGTGATTTTTATCAACGGAGGGATGTGGGTGCGAAAAGAAGTAGCCGTCGCCCTGGGCAGTAACACCGGCGCGCCGAGCACATCGGGCATTGGGGGCTCGACGGCGCGCTTCACGCTCGGTTTCGAGCAGCTCTACACCGTGAACGAGTCCTCTTTGAAAGTATTTACCCTCAGCACCCCGGAAAGCCCGAAGTTGGCCAATACCGTCCGCATCGGATGGGGCATCGAAACGATTTTCCCTTTCAAAGACAAACTGCTCATCGGAAGCCGGACGGGCATGTTTGTCTATGACGCCAGCGACCCGCTGAATCCCAGGCAGTTGTCGGTGTTCCAGCACGCCAATGCCTGCGACCCGGTAGTAGCGGAAGGCAATACGGCGTACGTGACGCTTCGGGGGGGTACGCAGTGTGAAAACTTCAGCAATCAACTGGAGGTCATTGATATCACCGACTTGTTGAAGCCGCGCCTGCTCAAAGTATATCCCATGCACCATCCCATCGGGTTGTCGATTGTGAAAGGGACGCTCTTTATCTGCGAAGACGACGCGGGCCTGAAGGTCTTTGATGCGACAGATTGGGACAAGATAGACCAGCGCCTCCTCGACCACGAAAAAGGGCTGACCACCTTCGACGTCATCGCATTGGAAAAGCCGCGGGTCGCCATCGTAACGGCGAAAGAGGGCATTTTCCAATACGATTATAACGACCCGAAAAACCTCCGCTTACTGAGTAAAATTGCGGTCGAAGAAAATTAAGCCTATGCCGCTGCGCTTCGGGCTGTTTGCCCTCGCCTTGCTCTTTTGCCCCGTCCTGCGGGCACAATCCGCGGATTTGCCTGCGCCAGGGCCCCGGGGAGCTCGCTTCGTCAAGTCCGTTCTGCTTCAGGGGATGGCGGGGGAAACGGTGTACGGGGCATTCGAGGCAGGGTACGGGGTAGAGCTGTCGCTGTTGCGAAGCCTGGGCTCCGACTGGAGAGCGGGGATAGGAGCCGGGTTCAACCGCTTTGGCTACGAGGAGTACAAACGCCTCGCCCCGCTCTATGCCGAAGTACAGTGGGCACCGCTGAATCGGAAAAGGCATATTCCCTATCTGTTGGCTGGCACCGGCTACTCCTGGGCCTGGAAAAACAGGGATAGTTTCTATCGGGAAGTACAGGGCGGTATGCGCCTGCACCTGGCCACGGGCCTGCGCTGGAATCTGTTCAAAACGTCGGAACTGCGCAGCGAAATCGGGGTGCTGCGGCAATCTGCGTTTTCCGAGCAAGACCTTTTCTGGTGGGGCGGGGGAGAAAACTTCACCCGCGAGACCCTGCGCATGAACCGCTGGGTGTTGCGGATAGGGTGGTCGTTTTGAGATTAAATTCAATCTTTACCTCTTTTTTTTGCGCTGCAACGCGTATTTTGCAGCCATGAATTACCCATCCAAACTGATTGAGGCAGCGGTGCAGGGGTTCGCAGGGCTGCCGGGCATAGGCCGCAAGACTGCCTTGCGCCTGGTATTGCACCTCGTCAACCGCCCGCCGGAAGTCAGTGAGCGCTTCGCGGAATCCATTCTCCAGATGCGCCGCAATATCCGCTCCTGTTCGGTTTGCGGCAACCTGTCGGACGACGGGATCTGTGTGATATGTGCGGATGCGCGCCGCGACCGAAGCCTGGTATGCGTAGTGGAAAGCGTGCGCGACGTGATGGCCATTGAAGCCACCCAGCAGTTCCGGGGCCTGTACCATGTGCTCGGCGGGGTGATTTCCCCGTTGGAAGGCGTAGGCCCTTCCGATTTGCGCATAGAGCCTCTGGTGCAGCGCGTGGATGAAGGCGAGGTGCAGGAGCTCATCATGGCCATCAGCCCCACCATCGAGGGGGAGACCACCATCTTCTATATTTCCAGGCTGTTGCAGGAAAAGTCTGTACAGATCAGCGCCATAGCGCGCGGCGTCGCCTTCGGAGGGGAGCTCGAATACGCCGACGAACTCACCCTGGGGCGCTCCATCGCGACGCGGGCACCGTATAAAACCCGGGAAGAATAAAATGGAACCACAGGAGCCTGGGCTGGATTTGTCGGTCGTCATTGTCAATTACAACGTCCGCTATTTTCTGGAGCAGGCTTTATATGCAGTGCGTAGGGCCGTGCGCGACCTGCGGGTAGAAGTCTTTGTGGTGGACAATAACTCCGTGGACGATTCGCTGCAGATGCTGCGCGAAAAATTCCCCGAGGTCATTCTCCTGGCGAACACAGAGAATGTGGGCTTTGCCCGGGCAAACAACCAGGCTATCCGGCAGGCGCGGGGCAAGTACGTGCTGCTGCTCAACCCCGACACCCTGGTGGAAGAGAATACCTTCACCGCGTGCTTTGCGTTCATGGAGGCCCACCCCGACGCCGGGGCGCTGGGCGTGCGCATGATAGACGGTGCCGGCAAGTTTTTGCCGGAGTCGCTGCGCGGTTTCCCTTCGCCTTTTGCGGCTTTTTGCAAAATGTTCGGACTATCTGCCCTTTTTCCCCGATCCCGTTTTTTCAATTACTATTATTTAGGCCACCTGGACCCTTCCCGCACACAGGAGGCCGATGTGCTCGCAGGAGCCTTTATGTGGATGCGGCACAGCGCTCTCGACCGCGCGGGGATGCTCGACGAGGCGTTTTTTATGTATGGGGAAGACATTGACCTTTCCTGGCGCATCGTGCAGGCCGGATACAAAAACTACTATTTTCCCGGGACGACCATCATACACTACAAAGGGGAGAGCACGAAAAAAGGGAGCTTGAACTATGTGCGCACCTTTTACCAGGCGATGATTATTTTTGCGAAGAAGCACTTTAAGGGTGGGGAAGCGCGGCTGTTCATCCGGGTGCTCCAGACGGCCATTTATGTTCGGGCGGCGCTTACGGTGCTGCGGCAGGCCGCCCATCGCCTCGCCTGGCCCCTGGCAGATACCTTGCTCCTGGCTGGGGGCATGGCGGTGCTGAAACACTTTTGGGCGCTGTACCGCTTTCACGACGCGGGGTACTATCCTGCTTCTTTTCTGTATTTCAACGTACCGCTATATGTGGGCCTGTGGTGTCTCGGCATCTTTCTGAGCGGTGGGTATGACCCCGGGGCAAAAGTGGCGACCTCCTTGAGAGGAGTGTGGATCGGCACCCTTTTCATAGCGGTCGTGTATGGATTTCTCAACCAGGAACACCGCACGTCGCGGGCTTTGGTAGTCATGGGCGCTGCCTGGTCCCTCCTGGCGGTGCTGGCGAGCCGTGAGCTGTCCCACCTGTTGCGCCACGGCAACGTAGATATCTGGACCGATCGGCCCCGGAATGTAGCCATCGTGGGCTCGGAGGCAGAGTGCGGCCGCATTCAGGGCTTGTTGCGCCATGCTCCCGGCCCTGTCAACTACCTCGGGGCGGTATCGCTGGGCATGCGCCCCGAATCCGGGGAATACCTGGGCGAGTTGTCCCAATTGGAGGACATTCTCCGCATCTACCGGGTAGAAGAAGTGATTTTTGCGTCCCGCGATGTGCCGGCCAGCCAAATCATGCACTGGATGGCAAAGCTGGGGCCCGAAATCGCTTTCAAAATAGCCCCCGAAGAGAGCCTGAGCATCATTGGAAGCCCGTCGAAAGACAGCCCGGGAGAGCTCTACACGATTGATATCCGCTACGGCATCGCCTCCATTGACCAGCGCAGGAACAAAAGGCTTTTCGACCTCGCAGTTTGTGCTGCTCTGGTCGCGCTGCTTCCGGTGGCCGTTGCCCTTCAGTTCCGCCCCCTGGGTTTGCTGAACCACATCTGGCAGGTAATTGCGGGCTACAAGACCTGGGTCGCCTATGCCCCCGCCCCGGAAGAGCAGGCACTTCCCCGCATCCGTCGGGGCGTTTTGACGCCCGCGCTCGGGCTGCCGGAGACCTTGTGCGACCAGGCTACTGTCCAACGCCTCAATTTTTTATATGCCAAAGATTATTCGGTTGATACGGATTTAAGAATATTTTTGCGTCACTTTCGAAAATTAGGAGGCTAAAGAACGGGTTGCGATGCGACAGTACCACGATTTATTGCAGCATATCCTCACGCAGGGCAGGCCCAAAGGCGATCGCACCGGCACGGGTACGCTGAGCGTGTTTGGCTATCAGATGCGCATGGACCTGCAGGAGGGCTTTCCCTTGCTGACCACCAAAAAACTGCATTTCAAATCCATCGTCCATGAGTTGCTTTGGTTCTTGAAGGGAGATACGAACATCCGCTACCTCGTGGAGAACGGAGTGCATATCTGGAACGAGTGGCCCTTCCAGTACTGGCTGCAGAGCTTCGGCATGGAAGACCGCTACCCGAAATACAGCGAAGCCTGGAAGGCCGAACTCAGGGCTTTCGCAGGGCGGGTTCGGGAAGATGCCGACTTTGCTGCCCGCTGGGGGGATTTGGGTCCGGTATATGGCCGGCAGTGGCGCAACTTCGAAGGCGTGGACCAGATCCGCAACCTGGTGGACGACCTACGCGCCAACCCGGACTCCCGCCGGCACATCGTCTCTGCCTGGAACCCAAAAGACATTCCTGTGATGGCGAAATCGGGCTTGCCGCCCTGTCATGCGCTCTTTCAGTGCTATGTGGCAGACGGGCGCTTGTCGTGTCAGCTGTATCAGCGCTCGGCAGATGCTTTCCTGGGGGTGCCGTTCAACATCGCGTCGTACGCCTTGTTGACCCAACTCCTGGCGCAGGTGTGCGGGCTGGCCGCAGGGGAGTTTATCCATACCTTTGGCGACCTGCACCTGTACACAAACCACCTGGAACAGGCCCGGCAACAGCTCGAAAGAGCGCCGCGAGCGCTGCCGAAGCTGTACCTAAACCCCGCAGTACGGGATATTTTTGACTTTTCGTTCGCCGATATACGCGTAGAAGGATACGATCCCTGGCCCCATATTCCTGCTCAGGTCGCCGTTTAGGGAAAATAGACAAGTATTAAAAATCTGGTATTTTTTTAATAATTAGAATATTGTTTTTAGTTAATTTTTAAGGCAAAATAAAATTTTTTTAATAATAAAAAGCACAAATTGTCAACAAATTGAATCCGGAATGGGGCTATATTGTTCAAGTTTAGACCTCATCTAAATAACACATAGAACAGTAAAAACTTTGTTAAATATCTCTGTGCCATTTTTATATTTGCGCAGAATTTTTTGAAAAAAGTCTCCTGTTGAAATTGACCTATAACAAACGTTCAGATACCATGAGGTACAAGTCACTGACTAGCATTTTATTACTCTTGTTCGCCCTGTTGTGGTCCAACGGCCTGTTGCAAGGCCAGGATGCGGCGACGGCGGACATTGAGGCTGGCAAGACGCTGTTCAAGAACCAATGCGCGACCTGTCACAACAAAAACATGAAGGACAACCTGACCGGCCCGGCACTGGGCGGTGTTCAGGAACGCTGGGCAGCTTATCCCAAGGAGGACTTGTACTCCTGGATCCGCAACTCCCAGGCAATGATTTCCGCTGGTCATCCGCGGGCTGTGGAGCTTTGGAACCAGTGGAAGCCTACGGTGATGACGAATTTCAACCTGACCGACCAGGAGATGGACAATGTGCTGGCCTATATCCAGTGTACCTATGACGGCAGTTGCGCCCCTGGCGGCGGTGTCGCTGCCGCCCCCGTGGCAGGTGCAGTAGAGGAGGAAAGCGACAACACGCTGTTGTACGTGCTCCTGGCCCTGGTACTGGGCATTCTGGCCATTGTGTTGGCCCGTGTGCTCTCCAGCCTGAACTACCTCCTCCGGGTAAAGGAAGGGGATGCGGCCGCGAAGCCTAAAACCCTGGCAGAAATCCTGACCAGCAAAGGAGTCATCGCTTTCGTGATTTTCGCGGTGGTGGTGCTCGGCGGCTATACCACGGTCAATAACGCCATTGCGCTGGGCAGGCAGCAGGATTACGAACCCCAGCAGCCGATCAAGTTTTCGCACGCTACGCACGCCGGTCTGCACAAGATAGACTGCCAGTACTGCCACGACAGTGCGCGCAAGTCCAAACACTCCTCTATTCCGGCAGCCAATACTTGTATGAATTGCCAC
Source organism: uncultured Haliscomenobacter sp. (assembly GCA_964607915.1). Classification (GTDB taxonomy): domain Bacteria; phylum Bacteroidota; class Bacteroidia; order Chitinophagales; family Saprospiraceae; genus JADJPL01. The sequence goes on along the minus strand of CAZSMU010000028.1, from coordinate 18,269 downwards.
AATGCCATAAAGGTGGGTTCTACGTACGGCACGGCGGAATTGACAAAAATCTTCGCATCGGTGGGCTTCGATCCCAATACGGGCAAGTATATCGAGAACTATGAGCAGATGAGTGAAGCCGATATCGAAAAAGTCTATAAAGACTGGATCGCCTCCAACTACATCGTCGAAAAAGGCACCCTGGATGGCATGGGCGAGAAAATCGTAAACGACCAGTGGAAAGGGGTGGTTGCAGCTCTGACGGACGATAATACAGGCGATAAAAAAATACAAGGCCCCATCGAGTGGGTGCGCATCCACAACCTGCCCGACCATGCGTACTTCAACCATGCGCAGCACGTGAGTGTAGGCAAACTGGAGTGCCAGACCTGCCACGGGCCAGTCCAGGAAATGGAAGTAGTCAAGCAGTACTCTCCACTCTCCATGGGCTGGTGTATCAACTGCCACCGCGAAACTGCTGTGAAATTCACGGAAAACGAATACTATAAGTCCTACGCCAAATTCCATAAGGAAATCGCCCGCGGACAGCGCGAGAAGGTGACCGTAGAGGAAATCGGAGGTCTGGAGTGCCAGAAGTGCCACTATTAATGGCTCGTTTCGAAATTTGATATTGCAGCTTGTACCATAGAATAAAGTCCAATGAAAGATCAAAATAAAGCTATCTGGGTCGGTGTAGAGTCTTTGACGAATGACCCGGTTTTGCAAGACCTGGCCCGTCAGGAATTCGCGGGGAATATCGTCGAAGAAATCGCCCGCGAGGATGCGCCCGCTCTGAGCGCCAACCGCCGGGACTTCCTGAAATACCTCGGCTTCGGCCTCGGGGCAGCTACTATCGCCGCCGGTTGTGAAATCCCGGTGCGCAAGGCCATCCCCTTTGTGGTGAAGCCGGACGAAATCGTACCCGGGGTAGCTACGTACTACGCTTCTTCGTTCGTGCAGGGCGGCGACTACTGCTCTGTACTGGTCAAGACCCGCGAAGGTCGCCCCATCAAAATCGAGGGCAACTCGCTGTCCAGTGTGACAAAAGGCGGTACAAGCGCCCGTGCGCAGGCCTCGGTACTCAGCCTGTACGACACCAGCCGCATCGGCGGCCCCGCCGAGGTGAAAGGAGGCAAAATCAGCGTATTCAAAGGAGATAAGGCCGCAGCCTGGGCTAAGCTGGACAAAGCCCTGATGGGCAAACTCAAACCGGAAAGCCGCATCCGGCTTGTAGCCAACACCATCCTCAGCCCGGCTACCAAGCAGGCTATAGCGGACTTCAAAGCGAAGTTCCCGAATGCGGAACTTATTTCGTACGACGCGGTGTCCAGCTCCGCTTTGTTGGAAGCCAACGAGCTCTGCTTCGCCCAGGCCGTCATACCCTCCTACGAGTTCGACAAGGCCATGGTCATCGTCAGTTTTGATGCAGACTTCCTGGGCACCTGGGTATCGCCGGTGGAGTATGCGGCCCAGTATGTCAAAAACCGCAGAATTGACGATGTCACGAAGGCCAAAATGTCGCAGCACATCCAGGTGGAAAGCCATATGAGCCTGACGGGCTCTAACGCAGACAACCGCATCCTGATCAAGCCTTCTGAAATGGGCGCGGCTATCGTGGCCATGTACAACGAGATAGCTAAACTCACAGGGGGCGCGGCAGTCAATGGCCCGGCACTCCCGGCAGACAAAGCCTCGAAAATTGCGAAAGCCGCCCGGAAACTGGCAGACCACAAGGGGCAATCCCTGGTCGTTTCAGGCTCCAACAACCTGGGCGAACAGGTGCTGGTGAATGCCATCAACATCATGCTGGACAACTATGGCAATACGCTCAGCTTTGCCAACGCCTCTGTACAGCGCCAGGGCATAGACAAAAAAATCCAGGGCCTGATCGGGGAAATGGCAGCCGGCCAGGTAGATGCGGTCTTCTTCTTTGATGGAGCCAACCCGGCCTGGGATTTGCCCAATGCAGAAGATTTCAAAAAGGCACTGGCGAAAGTTGGAGTGAAGGTATCCTTGTCGGGGACTCCCAACGAGACGGCACTGGTTTGTGACTACATGGCTCCCACGCACCACTGGTTGGAGAGTTGGGGCGACGCACAGCCTAAGGCTAACCACTACAGCCTGCTTCAGCCTACAATCGCGCCCTTGTTCAATACGCGCCAGACGGAGATCTCCCTGCTCTCCTGGGCGCAGAGCGAAAAGCTCAACGCAGATTCGGAACAGCCTATGTTCGACTATCTGCGCGCACTCTGGGAAGCGGAGATGTTCCCCCGTCAAAACCGCTTCGCCACGTTCCAGGCTTTCTGGGACAGCACCCTGCACGACGGGGTGTTTGAGGTGCCGCAGACTGCTTTCCCCCAGTTCGACTTCGGCGGAGATGTGCAAATGGCAGCTTCCAAAGTGAGCAAGCCCTCTAAGAGCGAACTGGAGATCAGTTTCTTCGAAACCGTCAACATGGGCGCCGGGCAATACGCCAACAACCCTTGGCTCCAGGAACTTCCCGACCCGATTGCCCGCACGGCATGGGGCAACTACCTGGCCGTGCCGGTCATGTGGGAAGGGGGCAATAAAATCAAGTCCTTCAAAGACCTCAATCAGCGCGAAGCGTACGGCCATGCCGATATCGTAGAAGTAACGGTTGGCAAGCAGACGGTACAGGTCACGGCCGTGCGCCAGTTTGGCCAGCCCCGCGATACCGTCTCCCTGGCCCTGGGGTATGGCCGCGAAGTGGCCGGCTCGGTGGGCAAAGCAGTGGGCAATCAGGTAGGAGCCAACGTATTCCCATTCTGCACCATAGACGAGAATAAAAATACGCAATACTACGCTACCCAAGTTAGCGTCTCGGATCCGGTCGAGGACGAGAAGTGGTTCGCCTGTGTACAGTACCACCACTCGATGGGGGTCACGGGCAAAGACCCCAAAAGCGGGGAGACTATCAACGTGGACGAAAAGACCGCGATGACGCTCGGTGCCGGCTATCAGGGGGGTATCGTGGATCGCTCCATCATCTTCAAAGGCAACCTCGACGAGTTGCCGGAGCTGAAGGAGAAAATCAAAGAGAGAAGGGGAGAGGCGGCAGAGCTGAATAAGAACACGCTGTACCCCTTCGACGAGTACGTAGCCAACATTTACAGCCAGGGCCACTGGTGGGCCATGCACGTGGATCTCAACGCCTGTATCGGCTGTGGCGCTTGCCAGATTGCCTGTACCGCAGAGAACAACGTCCCTGTAGTGGGCAAGTACGAAGTTGCCCGCCACCATGAGATGGCCTGGTTGCGCATCGACCGCTACTTCTTCGGGGATTACGAAAACCCGAACGTGGTATACCAGCCTATGATGTGTCAGCACTGCGACAACGCGCCCTGCGAGAACGTGTGTCCGGTGGCGGCTACTCCGCACAGCTCGGAAGGCTTGAACCAGATGACCTACAACCGCTGTATCGGTACCCGCTACTGCGCCAACAACTGTCCGTACAAGGTGCGCCGCTTCAACTGGCTGGATTATACGACTGCCGACCTCTTCGGCATCAACGAGAATCCAGTGGTTTCCGACCTGGATATCCCGTACATGGCGGATAACCTGGTGCGGATGGTACTCAATCCCGACGTGACAGTTCGCTCGAGGGGTGTCATCGAAAAGTGCAGTTTCTGTGTACAGCGTATCCAGGAGGGTAAGCTCACGGCGAAGCGCGAAGGGCGCATGCTCCAGGAGACCGATGTAAAAACAGCTTGCCAGACGGCCTGTCCGACGGGGGCAATCGTCTTCGGCGACCGCAACGAGAAGAGCAATACCTTGTCGAAGCGCCTGGAAAACCCGCTGAACTACATCGTACTCGAAGAAATCAACGTACAATCTTCCGTAAGCTATCAGGCCAAGGTGGTCAATCGCGACGAAAAGTTGGATGCATAATTTATAGAACAAGCGAGCCTGCTTTCAGACGGGTTCCTAAATCCATAACGTATGAGCGCTGCAGTTTCTGCAATTCGAGAACCATTAATCACCGGGGGCAAAAGCTACCACGATATCACGGAAGATATCTGTGGGCCTACCGAGCGGACGCCCAGTAAAGCATGGGTGATTGCATTCATCTTCGCGGTTGCCGCACTCGCCCTCTATGTGTTCAGCGTGACCTGGACCATCTGGATGGGCATTGGTTCCTGGCACCTCAACCGCACCATCAACTGGGGCTGGGACATCACCAACTTCGTCTGGTGGGTCGGTATCGGCCACGCAGGTACGCTGATTTCAGCCATCCTGCTGCTGTTCCGCCAACGCTGGCGCACCGGGGTAAACCGTGCCGCCGAGGCCATGACGATTTTCGCCGTCATGTGCGCCGGGCAGTTCCCCCTCATCCACATGGGGCGCTTGTGGCTCGGCTTCTTTATCTTTCCCTACCCGAATACGCGGGGCCCGCTGTGGGTAAACTTCAACTCCCCGCTCCTTTGGGACGTATTTGCCATCTCTACGTACTTCACGGTATCCCTGCTCTTCTGGTATTCCGGCCTGGTGCCTGACTTCGCCACGGTGCGGGACCGCGCCAAAGGGGTGCGCAAAAAAATCTATAACTTCCTGTCCTTTGGCTGGACGGGTTCTGCCAAGCACTGGCAGCGCTTTGAGAGCCTCTCCCTGATTTTGGCGGGCCTGGCAACGCCCCTGGTGCTCTCTGTACACACCATCGTATCTTTCGACTTTGCCACCTCGGTGATTCCCGGCTGGCACACGACGATTTTCCCTCCCTATTTCGTCGCCGGGGCTATCTTTTCCGGCTTCGCCATGGTACAGACGCTGATGGTCATCACGCGAAAGGTGTTGCATCTGGAAGACTACATCACGCTGGAACACATCGACAGCATGAATAAGGTCATTCTGGTCACGGGTACTATCGTAGGGGTAGCCTATCTGACCGAGTTGTTCATCGCCTGGTACTCCGGGTATATCTATGAGCAATACGCGTTCTACAACCGGGTGATGGGGCCGTATTTCTGGTCGTACATCGGCATGATGTCGTGTAACGTGCTTTCGCCCCAGTTGTTCTGGAGCCGCAAGATGCGCCGCAGCATTTACTGGACCTTCGTGATGTCCATTTTCGTAAATATCGGGATGTGGTTCGAGCGCTTTGTAATCATCGCTTCTACGCTGGCCCGCGATTACTTGCCCTCCAGCTGGAGTTACTACTCGGCAAGCTGGGTAGAGGTCTGCCTGTTCATCGGTACGCTTGGGTTGTTTTCTACGCTCTACCTCATCTTTACGCGCGTGGCACCGGTTGTCGCAGTAGCGGAAGTGAAGAGCATCCTGAAAGTAGCCGGTGACCAGTACAGCGGTACCGAAGTGGCCCGCAGAAAAGAGGCCGAGCATGCACATGAAGATAAACATTAAGGAGAAGAACTGATCTCAAATCAGATAACTCAGGCAGATGAAAACATCGAATAAAGAAGTGCTCTTTGGACTCTACGACGACGAGTCGCAACTCCTGCACGCCGTACACAAGGCACACGACGAGCACCTGGACATCATGGACGTTTATACGCCTTTCCCCGTACATGGCCTGGACGAAGCCATGCACTTGTCGGAGAGCCGTATCCATATCGCAGGGTTCATTTACGGGGCCATCGGGGCGCTGACCGGCTTCCTGGCAATGACCTGGATCTTTACCCGGGACTGGCCGATCATCTTCGGGGGTAAGCCATACTGGTCTGTACCGTCTTTCATCCCCATCACCTTTGAGCTGACCGTCCTGTTCGCCTCGGTGGGTATGGTGGTGACGTTTTTCACGATCAACGGGATGGGGCCTGGGGTGACGAACCCGGTGCTGGATGACCGCATCACGGATGATAAGTTCTGCCTTGCTTTTGATGTCAGCGATGCCGACAGCAGCGAGGTGAGTCGCTTGAAGCAGTTCCTCGAAGGGAGCGGCGCTTCTGAAGTAAATTCCAAACAGCTCTAATGACCGTGGTCAAAACCCGTCAGCGTATGAAAAATCAGATGAAACATATCGTATTTGCCATCGTCGCCATCGCATTGCTCAATGCCTGCTCTCCGTCCAGCGGGGATAACCCCGGCCACGAGTATATGCCGGATATGGCGCATTCCATTGCGTATGAAGTCCAGGCGTATCAGGTGTACAACCGGAACACTTGGGACGATGCCTCCACTTTCTCCAAGAAAGAACTCGCCATGCCCCGTATGCCGGTCTCGGGTACAATCCCCCGCGGCTATGTGGGCTTATACCATTCCGATCCGGCTGGCCAGGCGGCGATGATGGACGTTTTGCACGGCAAGAACGCCGTCAATGCCATCTCTACCCCCCTGAACGGTCGCGTGCCGTACTACTACGGCGATTCGGAGGAAGAGCGTAGCCGCGCCACGCGGGACATCCGCAGCAATCCTTTCCCCATCACGGAAGCCGGTCTGGCGAAAGGAAAAGAGTTATATACGATCAACTGTGCCATTTGCCACGGAGAAAAAGGCGATGGTGGCGGGTATCTGGTCCGCGACCCCAATCCGGCAGCGGGGGATCCTGGGGGCAAGTACCCAGCAGCACCCGCAAACCTGATGTTGGATACGTTCCTGCTGGCTTCCAACGGGCGCTTCTACCACGCGGTCATGTATGGGAAAAACGCGATGGGAGCCTATGCCGACAAACTCAGCTTTGAGGAGCGCTGGCAGGTAATCCACTATATCCGCTCCCTGCAGGCTGAAAGTAAGAAAGCGGTGTACAACGAACAAGACAACAGTTTCAACCCGGAATTCGGCGTGCCCAAAGCGAAGCTGGTGAAAGCCGCTCCTGCTACGGACGATGCACCTCCGGCAGGCTCCGGTAAATAAGGGCCTCCATCCATTTGTTCAGCTATTAAAGGAAACATAATGAATCAGTTTACCCTGCAGTCCAAACAAAAAAACGTCCTCTTCGGATTCATGGCGTTAGGGGTGTTGTGCATGGTCATCACGTTCGTCGGCGACGACGCGCTGCATACCCGGTTTTGGACCAACTACTTGCACAATACGGTATTCTTCACGGGTATCGCCTTTATATCCCTGTTCATCATGGCGGCCTTCACGACCGCCTGGGCGGGTTGGTACGTAGGGATGAAGCGCGTCTGGGAAGCGTTTTCCCTGTTTCTCATTCCCGGCCTCATCCTTTTCATTCCGATCATATTAGGGGTGTGGGGGCATTTCCACCACCTATACCACTGGGCAGATGGCGAGGAGGTAGCTAAAGACGCGGTACTGACGGGCAAGTCAGGGTTTTTGAACCCCGTTTGGTACACGCTGGGCACCTTCGCCATCGTGGGCACCTGGATTTATTTCGCGCTGAAAATCAGAAATCTGTCGGTATCTGAAGATACGATGGGCAAAGGCCTGGCCGACAATTTCTCCATCCACCGCTCCATCCGCACCTGGTCGGCAATCTTCCTCCCGATTGCGGGTTTCTCAAGTGCTGCTATGGTTTGGCAGTGGCTGATGTCGCTGGATTCGCACTGGTACAGCACTATGTACGCCTGGTACACGGGAGCGAGCTGGTTTGTATCGGCCATGGCCCTCACCATATTGTTGCTGCAATACCTGAAAGGGCAGGGGTACTTTGGGAATATCACGGGGAATCATTTTCACGATTTGGGTAAGTTCCTCTTCGCGTTCAGCGTGTTCTGGACCTATCTTTGGTTCTCTCAGTTCATGTTGATCTGGTATGCAAACGTAGGGGAGGAGACGGTTTACTTCTATGAGCGCATGCATAACTATCCCGTGTTGTTCTACGGCAACCTGGTTCTGAACTTTGTGATACCCTTCTTCGTTCTATTGCGGAACGACTCCAAACGCAAAAACGGTATCGTGGCTACGGCTGCGGTCATCACCTTCCTCGGCCACTGGGTGGATTTCTTCCAGATGGTCAAGCCGGGGGCTCGCCACACCGCTATGGAAGCATTGGCGCACCACGCGGGAGGCCATGGTGCAGAACACGGCGCGGAGCATGCTCTGGGGTTTGCGGCAGGATTCACGATTCCCGGTCTTTTGGAGTTGGGCACTATGTTGGGCTTTCTGGCCTTCTTTTTGTACTTCATCCTGACCCGCTTAGAGAAAGCTGCTCTGGTGCCTCAAAAAGATCCGTACATGGCCGAGTCTGAACACCATCAGGTGTGGCCATTTGCAGACGACGCGCACGGGCATCATTGAGTACATGCCATTTATATATTGGACATATTGAATAGAAACCAATAAACACAACACAAGCATGACTGCTTTACTCATTCTTCTCAGTGTCGTTCTTATCACCGTCATTGCGATTCAGATAGGAAAGGTCTCGGAACTGGCCACAAAAATCCGCGGCGAGGAGGAAATGCAGGATATTATCAACCGCCGGCAGGCGGGGTATATGATCCTCTTTATGGTTGTTTTCCTGGCAGGGGTCGTGGTATCCGGGGCGTATTATAAAAACTGGATGCTGGGCTTTGGCCCGCACGCTTCGGCCTCCGAGCACGGGGGCGAGCTGGACAGGCTCTTCAAGTGGACTCTCTTCGTAACGGGTATCGTCTTTGTCGCTACCCAGATCATGTTGTTCTACTTTGCGTTCAAATACCGGGCGCGCAGGGGAGAAACGGCAGCGTTCATCTCCCACAACGACCGTCTTGAAGTCATCTGGACCATTATCCCGGCCATAGTTATGACCTTCCTGGTCGTCAGTGGCCTGGACGCCTGGAATACGGTGATGGCCGACCTGACGGATGAGGAAGACTATCTGGAAATAGAGGCGACGGGCTTCCAGTTCGGATGGAATATCCGCTATCCAGGTGCAGACGGCCTTTTGGGCGAGAAAAACTTCAAGCTGATCAGTGGAACCAACCCGCTGGGCCAAAACTGGAAGGACGAAAAGAACCTCGACGACTTCCATCCGGGCGAAATCGTACTTCCGAAAGGAAAGAAAATTCGGGTGCGCATCACGGCGCAGGATGTCCTCCATAACTTTTACCTTCCCCACTTCCGGGTCAAGATGGACGCTGTTCCGGGTATGCCTACCTACTTCGTATTCACTCCGATGAAAACGACAGACGAATATCGGCAGGAGCTCAGCAACTATCCGGAATACAATGTCCCTGCCGACCCGAAAGACCCGGAGACGAAGATGCTCTGGGAGGTGTTTGACTACGAACTCGCGTGTGCGGAGCTTTGTGGAAGAGGGCACTACAGTATGCGCCGTCTGGTGCGTATCGTAGAGCAGGATGAATACGATGCCTGGCAGGCCCAGCAGCAGTCCTACTACTTCTCCAATGTGCGCGGAAAAGAAGACGACCCCTGGAAAGGAAGAATCTTCGAAGGTGAACAACAGCCTGCTGCCACGGATACTACTGCCACGGAATCTACTTCCATGCGTTAATCAATTTCAAAGGAACAACAACTCATAAACCATAAGCGAATGGCTAACGTAGCGATCAACCCGACGGTTTCAAATGAAGAAAAACTGATTGAGGAGCTGGGCTATGATGATCACTTCCACGATCATCATCACGGCGACAAGTATCAGTCGAACTTCATTACCACCTACATTTTCAGCCAGGACCACAAAATCATCGCCAAGCAGTTCCTGATTACCGGGATGTTCTGGGCGATTGTCGGTGGCCTGATGTCTTTGGTTTTCCGTTTGCAACTGGGCTTCCCGGAAGAGAGCCTTGCGTGGCTCAAGCCGGTGCTGGGCAAATGGATTGTAGTCAACCCGGATACGGGTATTGGAACCCTGTCGCCGGACTTTTACTATGCACTGGTGACGATGCACGGCACCATCATCGTGTTCTTCGTTTTGACAGCGGGTTTGAGCGGTACGTTCAGCAACCTTCTCATTCCGCTTCAGGTGGGTGCCCGCGATATGGCTTCCCCGCTGCTGAACATGATGTCTTACTGGTTCTTCTTCCTGGCGGGTACGGTGATGTTCTTTTCGCTGTTCCTGAGTACGGGGCCATTTTCAGGGGGATGGACGGCGTATCCGCCCTTGAGTTTGTTGCCACAGGCGTCCTCGGGCTCTGCCTCCGGGATGACGTTGTGGACGATAAGCCTGGTGTTCTTTGTCGTCTCGGTCTTGTTGGGCGGGATCAACTATATCACTACGGTGTTGAACCTGCGCACCAAAGGGATGAGCATGTGGCGTATGCCGCTCACGATTTGGGCATTTTTCATTACGGCGATAATCGGCCTGTTGTCGTTTCCGGTTCTGGCTTCCGGGTTCTTCCTGGTTCTGTGTGACCGCAGCCTGGGAACGAGTTTCTTCCTGAGTGAAATCTACATCGGAGGCAAGGCACTGGATCACGTAGGGGGCAGCCCGGTGCTCTATCAGCACCTGTTCTGGTTCCTGGGACACCCGGAAGTATATATCATCATCCTCCCGGCGATGGGCATCGTATCGGAAGTCTTGTCGGTACACTCGCGCAAGCCTATTTTCGGGTATAAGGCGATGGTGTACTCCATGTTGGCCATTGCGTTCCTTTCGTTTATTGTTTGGGCGCACCACATGTTTATGTCGGGTGTCAATCCCTTCATTTCCAACTTCTTTGTAATCTTCACCTTGATCATAGCCGTTCCGTCTGCCGTGAAGGTATTCAACTGGATTGCGACGCTGTACCGGGGCAATGTCCGCTTTACAGCAGCCAGTCTGTTCGGCATAGGGTTCGTGTCCATGTTCATTTCGGGCGGTTTGACCGGGATTTTCCTGGGGAACTCGGCCATTGACATTCAGTTGCACGACACCTATTTCGTAGTAGCCCACTTCCATATTGTGATGGGTATTGCGGCGTTCTTCGGTATGTTTGCAGGGGTATATCACTGGTTCCCGAAGATGTACGGGCGTTTCATGAACGAGACCCTGGGCAAAATACACTTCTGGGGTACGATGATTGGGGCGTACCTGATTTTCTGGCCTATGCACTACACGGGTATGGCAGGGGTACCGCGCCGGTATTATCGCTTCGACACCTTCCAGTCCTTCTCGCACTTCGACGAGTTGAACAAGTTCATCACGATAGCCGCTATCATTACGTTTGCGTTCCAGTTGCTCCTGGTGGTCAACTTCTTCTACAGCATCTGGAAAGGCCGCAAGGTGACGGAGAAAAACCCTTGGGGGGCTTCTACGCTGGAGTGGACGACGCCGATTAACCCGGGGCACGGCAACTGGCCGGGCAAAATCCCTGCGGTACAGCGCTGGCCGTACGACTACGGCAAGGATGGCCGCGAGTTCATCCCGCAGATCGAGCCGGTAGGCCCGAACGAGTCGCCGGATACGCACTAACGTACGATTTCATCTTGTTCAGGAGGAGAATCCTCCGGCAACAGACTCTCAAAAAATAAAGGAGGGGGGTAATCCACATAAGCTGGCTTGTCCGGATTGCCCCCCTCAAAGTACCAAATATCCAAGCGACGTGCAGGAAGTAAAAGTTCAGGAAGCGACGTTTACCGCCCTTGTAGCTCAGAAAGTCGAAGATTTCAAGTTGCTGGTCAAGTTCCGCTTGTCCCTGACGGTGGTCTTCTCTTCTTTGATGGGCTTTCTGATTGCCGCCAGGTCGGGGGTGCAGAGTTGGTCTGCCCTGGGCATGCTGGCGTTGGGGGGCTTCTTGGTAACCGCTGCTGCCAACACGCTCAACCAGGTATTAGAGAAAGACTATGACCGCCTCATGCAGCGCACCGCCAACCGCCCGCTCGCAGCGGGGCGGATGCGGAATCAGGATGCTGTATTGCTTGCGGGAATCATGTCTTTGCTCGGAATCAGCATCTTGGCTATGTTCAACCCCTGGACAGCCTTCCTCGGCATGGTAGCGCTGCTGATGTACGCCTTCGTATATACCCCTATGAAGCGCGTCGGCCCCATCGCGGTGATGATAGGGGCTGTGCCGGGAGCACTGCCTACACTGATAGGTGCGGCGGCTGCAGAAGGTGGAATCAGTGCATTGGGGTTGTCCCTGTTTGCTATCCAGTTTTTTTGGCAGTTCCCTCATTTCTGGTCTATCGGCTGGCTGGGCCATGACGATTACTCCCGGGCGGGGTATCGCCTGCTGCCTGGCAAAGATGGCGAGCGCAACGAGGAAACGGGGTTCCAGGCCTTTTTATATGCCATCCCGCTCCTCCCCTTGGTCTTGCTGCCCTGGTTTATGGGGATTTCCGGCTGGGTATCTGCTGTTTTGCTGGTTTTGCTGAGCGCAGTATACACCTGGTTGGGGTGGAATTTGTATCGCAGGAACGACCGCAAGACGGCGCTGCAACTGATGTTTTTTTCCTTTTTTTACATTCCAGTGGCACTGATCGCTATCTGGGCAGACAAAATATAGTGAAAAATGGAAACAATGCTTGAACAACGACCCTTCAACCGAAGCCGGATACATCCCAAAAAATTTGGGTTGATGCTTGCTTGCGCCAGTATCATCATGATGTTCGCAGGCCTGACTAGTGCATACCTGGTACGGCAGGCAGCCGGTAATTGGCTGGAATTTCAGTTGCCGGTCCTTTTCAGTATCAATACGGGCCTTATGGTGGCAAGCAGTGTAGTGCTGCATTTTGCGTATACAGGCTTTCGCAAAGGCCGTGAAAAGCAATACAAGAATCTCCTCCTCCTCGCCCTTATCATGGGCGTGGCTTTTCTGGTATTGCAGTATCAGGGCTGGAAGGCCCTGCAGGCCATTGGAGTAGATTTGGCAACGAACCCATCCAGTTCGTTCATATATGTTATTTCGGGGATACACGCTGCCCACGTGCTGGGCGGGGTAGCCGCCTTGCTGGTCGCGACGATGCACGCATTTTCGCTACCGGTCAAAGTGACGGAGGCGCGCAAGCTCCGCTTTGAGCTGACGCTGATCTACTGGCACTTTGTTGATTTTCTCTGGGTATATTTATTTGTATTTTTTATGATTCAGCAATACTGATTCCTTTTACCGCTATTAGCCAACCACTAAAAACACAATATTCTGATGGCTGCCACAGAAACAATGGATCCACATGTAGAAGCGCACGGCCACGAAGGCGGCGCCGACTGGTCGGGGGGTAAAGAGCCTTTCCGCGTTAGTTATGGAAAGCTCATGATGTGGTACTTCCTGGTATCCGATGCTTTCACGTTTGCCGGTTTTTTGATCGCCTACGGCGCCCTGCGCTTCAGCAGTCCTACTTGGCCGGTGCCTGATTTCGTCTTCTCCACAGCGCCTTTCGGGATTCACGGGGCGCCGCTCATTTTCGTCACGATCATGTCGTTCCTCCTCATCATCAGCTCTGTCACGATGGTGCGCGGGGTACAGGAAGGACATCGGGAGAACAAAAACGGGGCGTTGTTCTGGGTGCTTATGACGGCTATCGGGGGCTTGGGCTTCCTCGGCTGCCAGGCCTGGGAATGGACCAACCTGATCAAGACCGAACACATGACGGTGACGCGCAACCCCTTTGGTACGCACACGAACGACGGGGTCTATCTGGACGATAAAGGCAAGCCTTCAGAAGAAACGTTCCGTGCCGGCACGAGCTACCTGATTCACAAACACGACCCTGCCCATGCGGAAGGTGAGCACGAGGGGGGCCACGCCTACGAACCCGGAGACCACCCCGGATATACTATGGATGATCAAGGGTTCGTACATCGCAAGTTCCAATATACGGAAGGAGCCAACGCAGGAAAAGTCCAGACCGAGGAGTTTGGCCCCAAAGCGTTCGGTGCGCTGTTCTTCTTTATCACGGGCTTCCACGGCTTCCACGTATTTACCGGGGTGTTACTTCTCTTGATCGTAGCGGTCAACATAGCTAGTGGGCTGTATGTAGAACGCCGCAACGGATATGAGATGGTAGAAAAAATCGGTCTGTACTGGCACTTTGTGGACCTTGTGTGGGTCTTCGTATTCCTGGTGTTCTATCTGCTGTAGCAGGCAATCTATTTGATTAAAAACGCAAATCCAACATAACGATATGTCAGCGCATTTAACATACGAAGAAAGTAAGAAACGGGTGCTCTATGGCCTCTACCTTCTGGGAGGGGTAACGCTTATAGAGGTGTTCATCTCTTTGTTGGCTAAAGGCCATCTGGTTCCCGGTTTGGAGCAGTACAAGGTGATACTCTATATCGCCGGCCTGATGATTGGGGTATTATCGGCCTACAAGGCGTACTTTATCGTCTATGAGTTCATGCACATGCGCTATGAAGTAAAGGGGCTGGCGATGACGGTCCTCTTGCCCATGGCACTGCTGATCTGGGCGGTAATCGCATTTTTCCAGGAGGGGAACTCCTGGAAGAACCGCCGGGAGCTGATAAAAGAAAAGAACGCCGTTCCCGCCCAGAAAATGGGTTGGGCTGCCCCGGGTACCCGGTCGGACGGCACCTTTGTGTTCGATAAGCTATAGTGCAGTTTCATCCATCATCTCCTCTGGTAGAGAGGACACAAGCATGTTAAAAAAATCAGTACAACTTCTTGCTTTGTTCCTGCTGCTGGTCGCATTACCGGCCGGCAGTTGGTATTATTTGAGCCGGGGTATGGATTATCGGCGCACCGCCATCCGGGAGTTGGAAAATCTGCGTGCGATGTCCCCGCTCACCGTGTATACCCTCAAAGGGGATACGATTGGCGAGCAGGTATTTGGTCGTGCTGCGACTGTGGTGGGTGAGTTGGATCTTCAAAAGAAAGACTCGGAGCGCGCTGTTGCAGAGCTGGGTAAAATCCATGCACAATTCGATGCGCGCAAAGATGTGCTTTTCTTGTTGCTCGCGGCACCTGCGGATAGTGCTTCTCTGGCTGAGCTACTTAAAGTGCATAAGTTGGATGACCCGGAGCAAGTATTTCTCACCCCTCGGGATCTTGCGCCGGATTTTGGCTTCAAGGAGGTGGATAAATCCGGAAGCAGCGCTTTCGTAGCCGTTTTGGACACGGCGGGGCAGGTTCGGCAGTACTACGACTTTCGCGATGGAAGCCGGGTGAAACGCCTGGTAGAGCACATCACTATCCTCAAACCGATCATAGATCGGGAGCAGGCTGTATTGAAGAGAGAAAAAGAAATGTAATATGATGCTGGAGAAAGCCAATGATGCGCTGGCAAAGCGCTTGCAGGTCTGGGCATGGGTGGTTACCGCCGCTGTGCTCTTTTTAGTAGGCTTGATGCGCCAGGTCAAGATTCCATTGCCGGAAGGAGTAGATTTATCCTTCCTACCGCCGTTCCATGCTACGATGAATGCCGGTACAGCAGTGGTACTGGTGGTGGCGCTGATTTTCATTAAAAAAGGGCAGATCCGGCAGCATCGGCAGGCGATTTATGTGGCTATGCTGTTGTCCTTGCTCTTCCTGTTATCGTATGTGGCTTATCACTTCACTACCCCGGAAACGCTCTATGGCGATGCCAACCGCGACGGGATACTCACTGCAGAGGAGAAAGCCGCTACCGGAGGAATGCGCACGGCCTATCTGGTGCTCTTGCTCAGCCATATCACCCTGGCGGGGGTTTCTCTGCCATTCATCCTGTTTACTTTTATTCGTGGGTTCACGTTTCAGGTAGAGCAACACAAGCGCATGGCGCGCTGGGTGTTTCCGGTCTGGCTGTATGTCGCCATTACAGGACCAATTTGCTATTTTATGTTAATGCCCTACTATCCCTGAACATTCGTTGGGAGAGAAGGTTTACGATAAAAAATCAGCTATGCGCAATCATAAAATCCTGCTCCTGGTGCTCGTCCTCCTCGTTTCAGTCATCGAGGTACAAGCTCAGTGTCCCATGTGCCGCATTGCAGCCGAGAGCAATCTCGAAAATGGCGGTTCTCAAGGCAAAGGTCTGAATCTGGGCATCCTGTATATGCTGGCCACCCCGTATCTCCTGGTAGGGACGATCGGTTTCATCTGGTGGCGGAATCGCCGCAGGCAAATCGAAGAATAGGCTTGTGGTAAAAGGAGTCGGGGCTACTTCTTTCGTGCCAGGCCCCAAGCCTGGAGGTCGCATACCGCCTCTATCCTGCGTTCTGTTTCCTCGGTCATGAGTTGGGGAAAAAAATCAAAACCCAGACGTTGCTCAGCAGAGTCAATGGAGATGGCGTACGGTTCCAGTTGACCATTGTCTGTCTCGGCAGGCAGAATGAACGCGATGCCTTTGTGGGTTGGATCGGACAGGTCGAGCAATATTTTGAAAAAAGCCCTGGGTACGGCCACTTTGTTGTTTCCAATCGTCTCGTCCACATCCTGTAGTACCGGACCCGTAACTACATAGAGCTTCTTGTATAGCACTGCCCATTGGTGCGACCGTTCCTCCAATGCGCGCCAAGCGCCCTCGTGAAAGCCCTTTTTCTGTGGACTGACATTGCTCATCAGGAAGGTCTCCCGGGCTGCAATGCCATCGAATGCCATATCGGTTGAGGGGACTAACGGGGCTGCCACATAGCCCGAGCCTCTGTAATCCGACCAATCTGCAGAACCGGATCGAATCCGGGGGTCTTTTTTGAACCGCCGGCGCCACCGGGTGCTTCCTTTCTGTATGCGTTCCCTACTGAGTACGTAGGCCACCCAGCGTGCTTGTTCGTATTGCTCGGAATAGCAGAGCGCGAAATGGGCGTACTCGACCAGCGTGCAGTCTTTCGGGCCTTGCGGGTAGTAAAAAGGGCGATCGTCGTGTAAGTCGCTGGGTAGGAGCGTCGGGTCAGTGCTCTTCATGCGCTTGAAAGAAACTGCCAACAAGATAAGCACGGATGCAAATACGACTACCCGGACGATAATGACGGCTGCACCTGCTTGGTGGGTATGATTTCTCCTTAGTTTGGCCATGGCAATGTAAAGTTGGCACCGGACACAAAGGTAGGGTTTTCAGGGGGAATGGCGTACTGCATAGAGGGAAGATATATAGCTGCCCCAAGTCTATTCTATCAACACCTTCCCCGTCCAGATACGACCATCGTCGAATTCGGCGCTTATAAACAACAAGCCTTTCGGCAAACCGCGGAGAGATATGGGGAAGGCGTTGCCCTCTCCTTTTTCGCTTTTGAGCACCTGCCCCTGTACGTTGGAGAAGCAGATTTTAGAAATGGGTCGGTCGGAGCCGATATAGAGCCAGTCGCCGGAGGGGTTGGGGTACAGCTGTACGAGCTCTGGGTCTGGGTCGCGCAGACTGGTGGTTCTGCATTCCAGGTTGCGGACGTATTGCCATATTTTATTGTTCATTGAGGCAGGTACGGGAAGGCCATCCGGGGCATTGCCCATCCTGATCCACACCAGGTTTTGGCTGGGTACGACATTCAGGAACTGCCCGTCTTTTCCCATGGCGACAAACATATCGGCGGGGGCGTTGGAACTCAGGAAGCCGTTGAAGAGGAGCTGGGTACCCGGGAGCATATAGGGAGAGTGGCCATTGAGCCACCACAGATACCCATAGGCGCGGTTGAGGGATTGGGAGGGAGTGACCATGGCGTTGAAATAAGCGGTATCGGTCATGACCTGGGTACCGTTCCAGTTTCCTTTATTCAGCATCAGGAGCCCGAACCGTGCCATGCTTCGGGCAGTGCTGAAGAACACGTTGTTGTAGCCCACGGAAAAAAACGCTCCGGTCATCCCGGTTGGGTTTTTGAGTTTCTGGGTGGTATATGTGTTCAGGGTCATTCCGGTTGCCCGTTCGAGTACGCTGTCCAGGAGGGTGTAGGGGCCATTGTGGTAGGCCCATCGCGTGCCGGCAGCTGCTTTAAAGCGCAGGCAGGTATCCAGGGTACAGTAGTGGTCGGGCACCTGATCGTCGAGTCCGGAGGTCATAGTGAGTTGGTGGCGGATGGTGATGTTTGCCTCCTGCGCGGGGGTACAGGCTGTCCAGCCCCGCCCGAGATAATCCGAGGTAGGATCGGAGATGGATAAACGCCCTTCCTGTTGGGCAATCCCGACCATGAATGACGTTATCGTCTTGCCGGCCGAAGCCCACATCCAGGGCGAGTTTTGCGTATGGCTGCCGAAATACTTCTCGAGCACTATTTTCCCATTCTTGAGGAGGATGAACGCTTTGGTGTCGTTGGTTTCCAGAAAGGCGTACAAGCTGTCAATCTGAGCCGGGCACCAGTTCAGGGCTGCCGGGGAAAGGGTCTCCCACGCATTCCCCGTTGTGGGTGGGAAGTAGAGACTTTGTGCTCCGGCCGGGATTGAAGCAGCCAACACCCAAAGCAATGCGTATACGGTTTTCATATTTGTATTTTTTATACTTACTGCGAGGGGGCTTACACAGCACCCTCTCGCTAACTTTGAGACGAACGTTTGCCGATAGGGTTTAAAAAGGAGCCCTCCGCCCTTGCAGAAAAGCCTTTTGCTTTTCTATATACTTTGGACTATCTTTGG
>CAZSMU010000027.1:0-33344 GCA_964607915.1 uncultured Haliscomenobacter sp. | reverse complement strand
TAGATGGTGTCCTTGTAGATGCCCAGGGCCATGGTGCTGTCGAACTCGAAGGTGATGGTCTGGGCTACGCCGGGGGCCAATATCCCCTGCTGTGGGAATACCCGCACCCAGGACGGCACCCCTTCCAGGTCGTAGGCCAGGGCTTGTCCACCGGTATTTTCGAGTTTGCGCGTCAGAGTGACCTGCTCCGATTCCTTTTTCATCATGTCCACGTCGCCGCCGACCCATCGCAAGGGGTTGCGGTCCACGAAGAACTCCCACTTCTTTTGCACAAACGCATTGCCTGCCAGGTCCCGTATAGTATTGACCTGGACGCGCAGCACCTTGTTTTCGAGGAAGCGGTTGGGCACGTTGGGTACGATGGTGATTTTATCTCCGCTGCAGGTCACCACGGCGTCTATCAGTGCTCCCGTCTCGGTATCGTAGAGGCCGACGTTATTGTTGTTGAAGAAGTCGGCCTGTATGATCTGGTCGCAGCGGATGGGTTCCGTGAAGCGGATGCTGATTTCATCGCCATTGGACAGCACGCCATCGGCCGGTTCCGGGAGGCCGAACAGCTCGGGGGGGGAGCGTTCGATTTTCCCTTTCACCACTTTGGAGATGCCCGGGTTGAGGGCCCCGCTGAAGCACTGGGTGACCGCGCGGATTTCGTAGAGGCCATCTTTGAGGGAGGAGATGTTCCAGGCCTGTATGGTGAACACGTCGCCCAACTGGGCTTTCGGGATTTCCGCGATGTTGATCCAGCTCCCGTCCCCTTGCGACCTTCGGAACTGGATGCGGATGAGCTCCAGGTCGGGGTCTTGCGTGTCGTACCCGTTCAACGTGATATTCAGCAGATTACCTGAGGCGGGGGTCAACACCCAATCCTGCAGGGGGAAGCCGATATCCACGGGGCTACAGGGCTCTAGGAAATAGACGTCCAGTTCCACTTCTTTGTAGAATTTCGGGTCTATTTCCTCCCTTGGCAATCCCAGGGCGATGGCACGGTCGAACTCACAGCCCGAGCGGGCGGCGACGCGGAGATTTTCATATACGTATTCCGTAGGCCCTTTGGAAATGGCCACGGTGAGCGGGAGTCCTATATTAGGTTTGATTTGGTACAGCACCGCACCGCTGATATCCACACCGTTAGCTGCCAGGGTTGCCCCGTTGGGGTTGCTCTCAGGCACCATTTCAAGAAAATAGAAGCCCGTCTCTCCCGAGGGCGAGGTATTGCCCATGGTGACCTGGAATATAGCCACGTCGTTTTCGGGTACGTTGACTGCTATTTTTTTATCCACGGTGATCTGCACCTCCTCCCGGGCCTGGGTGAGAGGCTCGTGCGGGCAGGCCGTCTGGCCACTCACGGTTTCGAAGACAGGAGTACCGTAGCTCTTGTCTTTTTTGACGTTAACCGTAAAATTATCGCGCAAGTCATTGTCAGCCAGCACATAGCCCACCGTGCGCGAGCCAGCGGTCGTATTGGAGCTGGACTTGCTCTCTTCCATGGAAAAGTTCATGGCCAGACCCGCTACGGCGCCAACCCCGTTCGCCGTCACTCCGAATTCGGTAGAAAACCCAGTACTAAATCCCTGGATCCATTCACGAGTCACTGTCTTACTCACCTCTGTTGTTTCCGATTCCTCATATACCGCTCCGGCGTCAAACGACAGGTTTTTGGAGAATACCGCCTCTTTTTTTTGTTTTTTATTCAAATCCAGTATGCCTTGCCAGGCTTTCGCACTGGCCGTATCGCCGATTAAGGTCAGTGCCGGGATGACATTATTCTTGATATGGTACTCGGAATAGATGAAGGTTGTAGCAAAGCCCTGGGGGAAGACGAAAAGCCCTTTATCCAGGAAAAAGCTACAGTTGGCCGTGTCATAGAGGAGCTCGTCGGTGATCCCATAGAGAAAGTTCATGGCCCCGCCGACATAGACATCGCCCCCCATCTCGCTGCCCACGATGATATCGTTGTCGCTGGTCGAGATGGTTTTGGTAACCGTCATACAGGCTTCCATCTCATTCGAAGAATAGCTTGTAAGACTGCCGCTAAAACTAACCCCGATATCTGCCGTTACATCAATTTCCGTACCGACGCTAAAGAATGGGGTACCCATTGTAGATTCAATATCCGGTCCGAGGGATACGGTTACGTGAGCTTCAGCATCGAGCGTACTGGCAGCCCCGACCGACCAGCTCTGGCAGGTCGTTTCCCCCGATTCCATAAAAGAATAGGAGGCGTCGCCTGGCGGGTCGCGCAGGATGAGCATGGGGATACTGGGCGAGGTGGAGGTAAAGGTCGTCTGCCGGGGCCTGCGCCCTAAGACGACGGCGCTCAGGGAAGCGCTGGCCTGTTCGTCGTGGGCTTTGGCCGTCACCTGCAGGTATTTCAGGTAGGGCGACACGATGTTGGGCTCCTCGACCCGGAAGGAGTGGACAAAACTCCCCTTGGTCATGATCGTATCGAACTGGCTCAGGTGCGCGATATCGTTGTTGATGGTGAGTTCTGCGGTGTCCAGGTAGCATTTGCCCCCGTCGTACTGCTCAAAGACCTTGATGGTCGTTTTGGTCTTTTGGAGCATAGTCAGCATAGGGTCCCCGCACTCGTTGGTATCCAGGGGGCTCAGCTCCACATTGGGCGGGGCCAGGTAGATGAAGTCCACCGTATCGTTCTCTGTTTTCAGGTCCAGTACGCTTCCTCCTTTATTTTGGAAAAAGGTATAGATGACGGGGTTGGAGTGCTCGATGACGGAAACCGTCACGGAATCCGGCGGTACACCGTCGAAGGTGAAGTTCCCGTTGGCAGGCAGTTGCAGCACCTGTTCGTAGCAGCCGTTGAGGGTGGCCACTTTGACCTTGGCTATCGCGCCCTCCGGAATGACGGATTTGCGGCAGTGGCCCCCGGCGACCTGTCCGAGCACTTTGCGCTTGACCTGGTTGCGGAACAGGATCCCCGATACCGGAGTTGCCAGGTTCGGGATTTCCCAGAATGCGGGATAGAACGTATGTTTTTCAAATTGGGGGGTGAGGACGATTTTGGCACCCGGTTCGAAGTCGGCACTGAATTTTCCGTTTGCATCTGTAAAGATCTGGGGTACGCTGGACTTGCCGTTGACGAGAATCTCTACCCTTGCCTGGAAGCAGTCCGTGTTCTCAAAGCGCACATATCCACTGACGGGGATGGTGCTCTGGTCGGTAAAATCCACCTGATCCGTGCTCGTGTTGCTCGGGTTGAGGTTTACCAGGCGGGAAGCCGGCGTGAAATCGTGGGGCAGCGTCTGTGAGATGGCCGCTACCGTGCTCCATTGGGCGCCATAGGTTCTCCCTGCCCCGGTGAGGGCCAGGCCCATGTCGTGCAGGGTGGTGTCCATACCTTCGTTGAGGTTGAAATAGACCATCAGGTTGCCGTTGGTCAGACCTGTGCCGATATTGGCGTACTCCTGGATTTTGCCCAGTGGGAGCAGTTCTTTGAAAAAGGCGACTTCGTCCACCAATCCCGTGAAGTAGTCGGCGTGGGCGGTAGCGCTGCTGGCGCGGGCGCCGAGTTTCCAGGGCAGGCCTGTCCAGGCGGTTGTGCCGAAGGTTTTGGTGCTGAGGAGGGTTCCGTTTTTGTAGCCGGTCACGGCAAGGCTGCTGCCATTCTTTTTCAGGACCAGGGCGAGGTGGTGGAAGCCCATGCCCAGCGCTCCGAAGCTCTGGGTGCTGTTCCCTACCGTCACCTCGAGGTTGCCCGCATTGAGGCAGACCATGAACTGGTTGCTGCCCGAGGCGTCCGCTTTGCTCAGGATAGCCTGTTTGCCTGTGAAGTCGAAGGCTTTGACCGTGAGGGTGATGGTAGTGCTGTCCGGCAGGTCGAAGCGCGTGAGGTTGGCGTAATCCGAGTTGGAGGCGTTGAACTCCAGCGACTGGTTGAAGTAAAACTCTTTAGAGGGGATGGCTTTAAACGTATTGCCTGCGCCGTAGTTTATCCCTTGTATTTCGTAGAACCCGGTTTCGTCGGTGATACCTGCATTGACCACATTGGGCCGGTCGGAGGTCCACTGGGCACCGCAGAAATACATTTTGATCTTGTTGGCGGAGAGATCGAAGCCTTTGCTGCCGGTGCCTTCGTCGAATTTCCAGTACGCTTTCAGGCCGGGGGTTTTGGCGCTGGCCGTTTTGTTCATGAGCATCTGGATTTCCGTCTGGGGCAACTGTCGGGAGAAGATGCGCACCTCGTCCACTTTTCCGTTGAAGTATCCCCCGTCGTCGCTTCGTTTGCCGAGGAAGAGGTTGGAAGAATCCGCTGCGCACTCGCCGGCCTTGGTATCCACCAGTTCGCCGTCTATATAGAGCAGGAGGGAGGTCCCGTTGTAGCTGGCCGCGATATTGTGCCAGGCGGTATCCTGGGCCGAGGGGTAGGTATAGGTGACCGAGACCGTCTGCCCTTTCGCCTTGCCGATGCCGAAGGACACCCCGCGACCGGTGGCGGTGGGCAGGGTGTGAAGCCACCAGTTTTTGCCGATATCGCTGCCCAGGTCCAGGATCCCGGCGCGGTCGTTTGCCCCTCCGAACTTGACCCAGGCCGACACGGTGAAGGCGCTGTTGGGATATTGGTCGCTGTATTCCGCGAATGCGCTGCCCAGTCCGTTGAAATACACAGCCGTGCCGAGGGTAGGTATCAGGGTCACGACTGCCCCCACGACCGGGTTTCCGCTGAACGTCGTCACCTGGCCCAGCACGGCACCGTTGGGATTGAGGAAGCCCAGGGAGCTGCCCCGATACCCTTCCCCGAAGGGACTCACCCCGGCCACTTCGTAGGTGTAGAACTGCCCGGCCAGCACGTTGAAGTCCATAAACGATTTGACTTCTCCGCCTACGGTAGCCAGCAGTGCCCCGTTGCGATAGAGGTTGAACGAGCTCGCCGCCGGGCTGAGAGGGTCTGCCGACCAGGTCACTTGTATGCGGTCGGGCAAATCCCCTTCCGTCGCCCGGACTGCCGGGGCGGAGGGGGGCTGCAGAAAGCGGGTCCAGAAGCCCAGGGTGCCATTGTAGTCCCCTCCGATGAAGCTGTTGCCCACAACGGGCTGTCCCACCGTAAAGTTCGAGTTGGTCACGGAATTGCGGCCGTTCGACACGCTGCCGTAGTTAAAGAACACTTCCCCGCTCAGCACATTGTCCGAGCTTAGCTGCACACAGTTGGTGGACACCGTGGCGTTCAGCCCCGGGCAATCGGATTCGATGAGCACCCCATTACAGTTGTTGTCCACCCCGTCGCAGTTCTCGCTGGCTCCCGGGCGTATGGCGGGGTTGCTATCGTCGCAGTCCCCCCCCAGGGTAATCAGGCCCGGGATGGGGGTACAGGAATACGTCGGCTGGCTTTTATCGCCGTAATTATCGCCATCCGCGTCGGGGTAATAGGCTATGCTCTTCTGGATAGTGACCCCCACGCTGTTAGAGACTGTACAGGATCCGACCGTGACAGAGAGGCGGTAGTTCCCGCTTTCCCTCGCGATGATCTGGGCGGTGGTGGCTCCTGTGGACCAGAGATAGCTCCCGCTGCCGGTAGCCGTCAACACCGTGCTGTCGCAGCCCGTCAGAGAGCCGCTGATGGCCGCGGATACCGAGGTAATAGTCACCGTTTTGGATGCAGTAGCGGTGGTCGTACAGCCCGGGTTGCTCACCGTCACCGTATAGGTGCCACTTTGAGTTACGACTATCGAAGCCGTGGTCGCCCCGCTGGACCACTGGTAACTGTTGCCTCCCGAAGCAGTCAGGGTTGTGGATCCGCAGCCCCCCGTCGAGGACTCGCTGATAGCTGCCGTCGGCGGACTCGAAAAGACGACCAGCTCCGATGTGCTCGCCGCAATCCCGGCTCCGTTGGTGACGGTCACGGTATAGGTGCCCGATGTATTGGCCGTGATGCTTTTAGTACTCGCACTGCCAGGCGACCAGGCATACGTATTGTAGTCTATCGGGGCGTCGGAGGCCGATATGCGGTTCACCAGCGAACCCACAAACGCACCCACGTTGCCGGTACCGGACAGGTCGCTGACGGTGCTCCCTTGATTCTCGTCGAAGGTGTAGTAGCCTACCAAACCCGTCTGAGCCACAATGCCCTTGCTCATGTTGGCCGTAATTTGAGCCTGGGTACGCGTGGTATTCCAGACCCGTACCTCGTCGATTTTTCCGTTGAACAGCCAGTCGCCAAGCGCTGGCCCCATACTCCCTATCGTCAGGGGCTGGCCGGAGTTGGCTAAACTCATGGAGGCAAACGTGGCTTGTCCTACCTGCGTACCGTTGAGGTATATCGTCATGGACGTACCATTGAACACGCCGGCGATATGGCTCCAGGTGTTGAGGGGCACTGCGCCGGTCGAGACCGCTGCCTGGTTGGAGCTGCCGTTGTTCAGCATCCCGAACAGCTTGCCGTCGGGCAGGATCCCGATGGCATAGCCAATGCCTGCATCTCTATTTTTAGACACCACCCCATTGCCGTAGTTGTTGGCGTTGGTCGCATAGCTACTCGGGTTGATCCACGCCTCCAGGGTGAAGGCGTTCGCAAAATCCAATGTACTGTTATCCGGGATGCTGACGTAGCCTTGATTGCTGGCGCTGGTCCCGCTGACGCTGACTGCAGCTCCTGCAGCTCCTGATACAGCGAGCGTAGTACTGCCCGGTCCGGTACAACTGATCACCCCGCCGCTGATGACGGGCTGCGGTACGGCTGGTGCCACCGCGGTCTGCGCCACCCAGTTGGAGGCCGTGCCGCTGAGGGCAAAATTATTGAGCGTGGCGTGCCGCCCGTTCCCGCTCTGATCGCTCAACACGGGATTATTGGAATTATTGAACGTGTAATGCGCCAACAACCCATTCTGCGTACCCTGAAGCTGCTGGTGCATACGCTGAACAATTTCCCCTTTAGACAAGGCCCGGTTCCAGATGCGCGCCTCGTCCATGACGGCTTTAATGCCCCGGGTGGTGGTTATCGGGTCGGTGCCAAAGAACAGCGGAGCACCGAACGAGAACGCGCCATGTGCCGCACTGTTTACTGCGGCTACTCCGTTGACGTATATGGTGGCTTTATCCGCCTCGACTACCAGGGCGATGTGCGACCACTGACCGGCGGGGGCAGTGAGTCCTGAATTCCAGTAGTGGTAGTCATTGTTCCACATATAGGCCACCGTGTTGTTGTTTCCGCGGAATATAAGCCCGGTACCCGTTCCACTGACACGCATCGTAATAATACCCGAGTAATCGCTCTGGATCCCGTCTGGTTTCAGCCAGGTTTCGATGGTGAAGGTGTTGGAGGTAATCCCCAGGTTGGCATTGGTGCTCACGAAGTCGTTCGCCCCGTCGAAGGCCAGGGCGGTGGCCATGGGCAGTTCGACGTTCGCCTGGTAGCCGGTTGTGGCATCCAGCAGTTTACCGTCGGTAATCAGATTGGAATAAATCTGGGTGCCATTCTCATCTTTGAGTACCAACTGTAGGTTATCGGCC
This sequence comes from uncultured Haliscomenobacter sp., assembly GCA_964607915.1. Lineage (GTDB taxonomy): Bacteria > Bacteroidota > Bacteroidia > Chitinophagales > Saprospiraceae > JADJPL01. The sequence goes on along the minus strand of CAZSMU010000027.1, from coordinate 25,883 downwards.
CGAAAAAAGCAACAGGCATCCTGCCGGTTGACGATTTCGACGCGGGTGAGGGCATAGGTCGTTCCCAGATCCACTTCCACCCACTGCCCGCTCGTGCATCCAGTGGATGTAAAAGTGGCGGTATTTCCATCCACGAGGTTGGACGCTTTTGTGACCTCGAGACTTTCAGTATAACTAGAGGATAAGGTGACGGCCTTGCCCTGTGCTACGTTGGTTCCATTGTGGATGGCCCGCAGCTCTGACAAGTTAATGCAATCGGCTCGATTGTTGAGCACGCGGATGTAGCGCGCCTTCACCTGTGCCTGTACGGCACCGGAGAGCAATATGCCCAGGCACAACCCGATTATAGAGAGATATTTCATTACTGTCTAAATGTGAATCCATGAACAAAGAGAGAACCAGGAACTAATGGTTGGGCAGTTTGGCCTCTATGGCCTGCAAGCGCGCATCGAGGCGAGCCTCCGCCGTTTTCAGAGCGCTGTTTTCTGCCTTGAGGGAATCCACATTGGATTTCAGGGCTGCATTTTCTTTGCGCAACGCTTCCACCTGCCGGGCCAGCTCCTGGGTAGCCGATACGTTGAGGGTATGGATGCGGTCGTAGTCCACCCGCCGAAAATCGTTTACTACCTTGCCGAACACGAACGCCTTCCCCGAGGGAGATTCGCTTTTCCAGCCGGTTACCGTGAAGGAGGTGTTGCTCGTTACTTTTACCACTTCATACTCCCCTTGCGCCGATTGCTCGGTTATGATGTTTACGCGGTCGCCGACAACGAGGGCATGGGGCTTCTCCATTTCAAAAGTAGCTTCTTCCCCGCTTACCTGCAGGCCAACCGGCTGGGCGTAGATGTCGGGCAAATTGCCTTGCGTAAGCGTTACCGCTTGGGGGAACACTTTTTCCACCTGCTGTGCAATGAAGCCTTTTTCCAGCATATTGCCATGGGCGAGGGTATCCACTTTCCGGTAATCCGTCACTTCGAGCTGCAGCAGGGTCGCCAGGTCGCGGGAACCATTGCTCACCGCAAGGTCTTTTTTCACCCGCACATCGGATTTGAGGATGAAGCCCCCGCCAGCTATGTGTTTGTCTGTCAGGATACTCAAATCTATCACTAAACCAGCGCCATGGGCCTTGAAAGAAGAGCCTCCATTAGGGTGGCCGTACAGATAGCCCCAGTCAAGCTTATCCACCGCGTAGCCAAAATAATAACTTGGTTTGCCACCAGGAATATATATCCCCTTCTTGAACTCCGTCCAGCCATCGCCGCGGCACACCATGTGTAGATCACTGGCGCGGTATAATTTCAGGTCAGTATTGGCTCCTGAGGTAATATCGCCGTTGCCGGTATACACCCGGCCTCCGCCATCGAGATTCCCGTTTACACCCAAATTTCCGGCAGCTCCCAGATTTCCCGTAGCCCACATCCGGCCATTGACTACAAACCCGTCGGTATCGGTGTAGGCTTTCAGGCCCCCTGCCTCATAGAGGTGTACCCTGCCTCCTGATATATTTATGGCTCCAGGGGCAGCAACGGTCAACGTGCCATCCCCAATTTGTGAGATTCCTCCCAATTTATCCCCGGAGCGAATCCAGAGGTTAGCCGACTTATCCCCGGGCGCAGTGATGAGTAATTTGCCGTCGCCAGTACCGCCGCTCACTGTCAACTGGGTATTGGGGTCGGGGGTTATGGTGCCGGCACCTATTGCCCCGGAAGAAGGAAAGACGTTCGACGAGCCCACCAGCGACAGCGCGTAGGGGGACGAAGTCAGGCGGGCGCGGGGTATCCATTCTGCGCCACCATCCACGGCGACGCCGAGGTAGTAAGTGCGGTCAAACGCGGCATTCAGGGGCGTAGAGGCTCCCAGCAAGGCGCTGTACACCCCGCCGGTTATCGGGACCGCGTCCTGCGTCTCTGTCCACACCGGAGTACCCCCGCTCTCTGTGGTATATAAGCTGAACTTGATACTGTACTTGCCGTTTGCGACAGCCGTGCCGTCCGAGTTCTTGACCGTGCCCTGTATGCTCAGGGTAGCCTGGGCGAGCAGCCCGGTGGAAGTTGAAAACAGAAAAGCGAAGAGGAGTAAAACGTACTTGTTCATGCCTGTGCAGTTTGTTTTGTTAGCAATACCAAACCCCGGGAAAGGGCGGCGAGCAGCTGCTTTATCCGGGTTGGTTACACCGTCAAAGTTCAGGCATGGACGTGTAAGCACTTCGCAAATAGTGTCCAATAAAACGCAAAATGCGGGGTTTTGGGGCCTGGATGGCTCCTGGATGATCCCCGGCGTAACCAGTCAAATAGGACTGGCTACCGTTCCGACCCGCTTGCGAACCCCGCCAGGGAAGAGGCACAGCCAACCCCCTGGAGGAGCCCGACGATATCGGAGACGGGAAACGCCAACGCATGGGCTATTGGTTCCGAACAAAACGGGCAGCGCTGCACATACCCCTGCGGATTGATATACATATAGCGGTTCCCCGCCCCCATACAGCCTGATCTTCGCTGATGGAAGCCTTGGTAGTCCACTATAGGATACTCTTGAAAGGCCGGGTCGGTATTCATCCGCAGGTAGAAGGATTCCAGTAGTTTCAACTGGTCGACAGACAATACCACATCCTTTCCGGAAAAGTGCCCGACAGGGACTGGTTCCAGCAACTGGACAAAACAAACGCCGAGGTTTTTAGCCAGGTCGCAATAGGCTTGTAAATTGTCCCAATCGCACATTTCCCTGGTCACACAGATGGAGAGGCCGCATACCAAACCGGCACCCCGTGCATGGTGAACCGCTTGTACGGCTTGCTGATACGCCCCTTCATATCCCCTGAACGAATCGTGCCAATCCTCTTGCCAGTGGTCAAGACTGACGGTCACCCCGGTCAGGCCGGCCTGTTTTAGGCGATGTGCTTTTTCCTCTGTCAGAGAAAAGCCCGATGTAAAAATTCTGAAATCCGAATCTTTACCTGCCTTTTCCAGCACAGCAACAATGTCTTTCCAGCGCAGCATGGGCTCACCACCGCTAAAAATAATTTGACCGGTCCCAAATTCCTGGTAGCGACGTACGACTTCTTCTATGTCTGCCTGCGTCAACGACTCTGCCTGGTTCAGCCGCTCCCATTCAAAGCAGTGGGCACAGTGATACGGGCACTTCGAGGTGATGGCGAAGAACAGGTCGCGAATGCCGTTTGTCCCGGGGCGAAAATGAAATTCCCGGTTCAGCTCGTTTTCCCAGTTGCGCCTGAAGGAAGGGGAAGGAAAGCCCGGTCCGCCTATATTCCAGAAATACCGGCCTCCTACCCGTACCACTTTTTTGGCCATCCTGCCCCCAAAAACAGCCTGGTATTTCCGTTTTAACTGCCCGAGCCAGCGCAACGCCCTCAACGGGTTGCGCGCATGCGCTAATGTGAGCACAAACAGTCCTATCCACAAATGGAGACGGAAGAGAAGGCGCTCCCCAGGCCTGCGGAGGAGCTGCGATTTTCCAATGCCTTTCACCGCGTTCCCCTGTACAGCAGGCGAATATTTTTCCACGCTATTATTGATCATTTTTCAAAGAATTGTGCTGAAAAGAAATCCCCTGCAACCGCTCGTATTCAGAGCGGGAAAAGAGATCGAAATAATGCGGTTGCCGGAAAACGGCCAACGCTTCCCTATCGGGCACCTTTTTAAAATCGCGGATGTGCTCATAGTAGCCTTTCACATGGAGGAAACAGGATACGGTAGCGTTGGAAGGAGGTTCGGGCAAGCGGAATCCCAAATCCGCATACATTCCCGGTGCTGCTTGTACCATATATGCTCTATCATCCGATCTCAAAGCCCGAAGCCACGACTGTCCATCCTGGTCTTTTGCAAAAGTTGCAGGAACGGCAAACATTTTTAGCGGCTGGCTTTGCGGAAAGTCAAGAGCAGCATAATCTACTTCCCAGAACAGGAAGCCCGTTTCCAGGCGCAGCTCGATTGCTCCCTTTATACCTTGTAAATCCAGGGGGATCGCCATATCGCGCCAGCCCATCGGACCCGCAAGGGGGAACCTGCCGACTAATTTCCAATCCCCATCGGTACTTTTCAGATAAACCGAGAGCGGGAAGTCCTGTTCCTGCTGTTGCCGGGTACGCTCCTCCGGCGACAGCTTTTCAAGGTGTTTCATAAAGGCCGGGTAGCGCGTTCCCACTTTTTCCGCAAAACTCCCGTACAAATGGTCAAACCACAGGGAGTTTTTTGCCCGCAGGGTAAGTATAGCACGTCTTGCTCCACCCGGATTGTCAAAGCGAAGTACAAGGCCGTTTTGGGGCTGGTCTTTTTCATCAAACGCATAAAATACGGAATCCTGCCGGGCTACTTTTTGAAGGGCTACTTCTCCGGCAGCGGTCAGGGCCGAAAGGGGCGTTCGGGGTGCCGACAGGAGCATGGGTGCCCCCTGTGCATCGAGGATTACCCGGGTACCCGACGGATGCTCTACCCCAATCAGTTCTGCCCTGTTCACATATTGCCGCTCTTTGAGTTCGTTGGCGATACGCACGCGCACTTCCCCATCTTTTAGCTTCAGCAAAGGTAGAGGCAGATAATCATCCCGTTCCGCACTCTGCATGACTGCTCCGCTGAACACCTCTCCCTGGAACACATACCCCTCCCCATCGTGCACATACACATACGGGCAGGAGGATTTGGTCAATAGCAGGACGATGGTCAGAACCCCCAAAATTCCGTTGAACAAAATATAACTATTGATAAAAGACCTGGTGGGATCCTTTTCAATAGACCTGATCTCCGATATCATACCTAACGATAGATTGACCCTGCCCACCTGAACTCCTGATGCGTCCGGCGAAACGTAGATATGCACCTCCCGAGTCAGGGTAGCCTCCTGCCTGGGTTTATATTGCTTAAAAGTCTTGTCTTCCTTGTAATGAGGAGCGTGGGCTACTATGGATTCTTTGTCAATCCAGGGCTTTTCCCCAACCTCGTTCAACAATACCGTGTCAAGGGGATCTATCGGACTTAGCGTAACCTGCAAAATCGTATCGTTGGATATAGAGAAAGCCAGTACCCTGTACACATCCTCTCCCTGATGCAGAAAGACCACCTTCCGGGACTGTATTTTCTCAAATTGGTGAATATCCACAGGAGCAAGCCTGGATACCTTGTAAGTAGAGCACGCTGTCAAGTAAAGGCTCGTAATGGCGCACAGGAAAAAAGCAACCTTGCGCCTCGTGGGAGTTGACATCTGGATTTTCATACGGATTATAGTTTAGATGACGAACGTTTTGCACACCAACTTCCAACCTACTTTGTACCGTCTTTGGGGTGTTTTCCTTACAAGGTAATTTCAATTCAGGCAAATCACAATGACATTTCTCACAACCAACTTTTGACGCCCCCTCTCACCACTAGTCTATCAAAAAAAAAGAAGCACAGCACTGCGATTTTTTTTATATTTATGGAACAGACTTGTTGCGGGGGGAATCATACTCCCCCCGCACCCAGTTTGATACCTGAACCTATGCTTTCTATGGAAATAGATATCAATTGCGACTTGGGCGAAAGCTACGGCCACTTCCAAATAGGTGCCGACGGGCAGGTTTTTCCCTATATCAGCTCCTGCAACATTGCCTGCGGGTTTCACGGGGGAGACCCGCTGCATATCGAGCGCACGATAGAACGGGCCCTGTCGCAGGGCGTCCGCATCGGGGCGCATCCTTCCTACCCGGACCTGGGCGGGTTTGGCCGGCGCTACATGCAGATACCCCAGGATGAACTGAGGGCCCTCATAAAGTATCAGGTGGCCGCTTTAAAAGGCATGGCCGAAAGCGCGGGCGGGACATTGGCCTACGTCAAAGCGCACGGGGCGCTGTACACCCGGGCTGCCGACGACCCCGCCGAAGCCCGCGCCTTACTGGATGCCGTGTGGGAAATTGATCCGGAGTTGGCGCTCATGGGCCTGGCCGGAAGCCTCCTCGAGCAAATGGCCTCCGAAGAAAAGCGGCCCTTCATCCCCGAAGGCTTTGCCGACCGCCGCTATTCCGAAACCGGCAGGCTCCTGCCGCGTACCCGGCCGGATGCCCTGCTCTCAACCCCGGAGGAAGCCGCCGTACAAGCCTGCCGGCTCGTACTGGAAAAAGGGGTCGTTTGCGATACCGGTGCATTTGTAGCCGTTCGCGTACAGAGCATCTGCGTACACGGCGACCACCCCGCTGCGCCGCAGGTCCTGCAAGCCATAGATGCCGCCTTCCTCCGTGCCGGAATCCAAAAAAAGCCAATAGAACCTAAAAACACCTTTATCTATGACAGAGCCTGAAATCTTGCCGTACGGCGATGGCGCACTGCTCGTGCGCTTTACACAAGAAATAGACATCGGAATCCACCGCCAGGTGATGCAGCTCGCCGAGCGCATCGAGCAGTCCCACCTGCCCGGCTTCCAGTACCTCATCCCTGCGTATTGCACGCTGACGGTGGCCTTCAATCCCGATATAGCCCCCTTTGAGACATGGCGGGAAATCATTGGTACGCAACTGCGCAAGAAGAGCCCGGTCATCGAGCCTAAAGTACACACCAATACCCATACCATACCTGTATGCTACGACCTGCCCTTTGCGGTGGATATGCCTGAAGTAGTGGCCATAACCGGGCTCCGCGCCCATGAAATCGTGGAAATCCACACCCGTACGGCCTTCCGGGTGTTCATGCTGGGCTTTTTGCCCGGCTTTGCCTATATGGGTTCCGTACCCGATGCGCTCTATTGCCCGCGCAAGGCTATGCCCCGAAAAAAAGTACCCGTCGGCGCGGTGGGCATAGCCGGCAAGCAGACGGGCATCTATCCCAGCGAAGCACCGGGGGGCTGGCGCATTATTGGGCGAACCCCCTTGTCCGTATTTGACCCCGGACGCGATAAGCCTTTCTTGTTCCAACCGGGCGACACCGTTCGATTCCAGGCCATCCCCGCCTCCGAGTGGCCGGAGGAAGTCGCCGTGCTATGATTCGACTGCACGTAGAAAAGCCCGGCCTACACTCCCTGGTGCAAGATTCCGGGCGCGCGGGCCTGCAGCAGTATGGAGTTCCTCTGGGCGGCCCTTTAGATCGGGGCGCAGCGCGTATGGCCAACCAGTTGGTTCAAAACCCGCCGGATACCCCCGTCGTGGAATTGACCCTTGGAGGGCCGCTCATCCGTTTTGAGGGCAGTTGTCAAATTGCGCTCTGTGGCGCCGACCTTTCTCCCTCCCTGAATGGGGCTGCGCTCGCGTCACACCAAACCATTGAGGTGCCTGACGGTGCCACGCTCCAATTCGGCAACCCCAGGTCGGGCTGCAGGGCCTATCTCGCCGTCCGGGGCATCTGGTCGCTTCCCCGGTGGCTGGGGAGCCACAGTGCCTTCTTGCAATATACTCCTTCCCCTACCCCGGAGAGCATCCTCAGCAAAGGCCAGGTAATCCATATCCGGCCTTTTCCAACCCGCTCTCCGCAGATTATCCTGCACCCTGGCGCGGCACACGCCTATTCCGAGCCCCTCATCCGGGTATGGCCCGGGCCCGAGTTCAGCCTGTTTTCCGGTCCTGCCATTGCGTCTTTCTTTGGGCGCAGGCATCGTCTTTCTGCCGATTCCAACCGCATGGGATACCGCCTCACGGAGCCCTTAGACGATATCCAGCCCCTTCCGGAACTCATCTCCTCCGGCATCGTACCGGGTGCGATTCAGGTGCCTCCATCCGGCATACCCATCCTCCTGTTGGCCGATGCGCAGACCGTCGGCGGCTATCCCAGGATTGCCAACGTACTGCAAGCCGATTTAGACCGCCTGGCGCAGCTCAGGCCCGGTGACTGGCTGAGATTTGAATGGGGGATGAAAAAAAGGGGTAGCGAAGCATCAGCGGGGGGGTAGTGACTGGTATAGGTAGCGCTTGATTCCCGCAAAAATCTGCTCCGCCAGTTGTTGGCGGAACGCAGGCGAGGCCAGTTTCTCTTCATCTTCTGCATGGGAAAGAAAAGCCAGTTCCACCAGTATGCTGGGCTGACTGCTCATCCGCGTGACGTGGTAGTTGAAAGACCCGACCATCCCGAATTCCTTTAAGGGAAGCGCGAGAAGCTCTGTATAAACGCTGCGGGCAAAGGGCTCCCACAAGGCATTGTGGTAATAGGTACTCACTCCATTCGCCCCAAGATAGCCGCCCCCGCTGGAATTCGAATGGATGCTGAGGTGTAGATGGGGCTGATAGCGCTCGGCGGCACTTCGCTTTTCTTCCAACGTCATGTAGGTGTCGGAAGGGCGGATCTGCAACACCTCCATGCCGGCCTCCCGACACAAGGCCTCCAGCCGCAAGGACACATCGAGGTTGACCTCTTTTTCCAAAAGCCCGGACAAGCCCTCTGCGCCCGTATTCCAGCCTCCATGGCCGGCTTCAATGGACACTTTTAACCCTTTCCACGGCCGCAGGGTATCGGTTGCAGGCAAAGCCGGGGGGTATTTAACCCGCAAAACCAGACTCTTACCCTCCACTTGCAAGGTATAGCCCCAGTTTACCATGGTTGTCCAAGTTACGTTCAATTGATACGTTTCCGACGAGACCTGTTCCCAGGTCACCAAATCTATCATTCGAAGCCCCGCGCGGTGCGTCATCCAGGTACTGCTGGTTTGGACGCCATACAGAAAAATGCGGAGCCCTTCTCCTCCCGGGGCCAGCTCCACGGAGTACGGCACTGGTTCCGGATAAGGAATGCGCAGGATATCGGCTTCCTGCCCGGGCGATGCGCTGACGGACTGCAGGAAGTACTGTGGCCTGGGGGTTCCCAACGGCAGGACGTCCACCGCCGAAGCGGCCACTACCCCTTCCCGCTGCCCATCGAGGCGCACCCGATAGTAATCCCCGATTTTACCACAAGATTGCAAAAGTACTCCCTGGGGATACTCCCCCACTAAAGGCCCTCCCAGGCGGATGGGCCCGAGGTTCCAGGATACAGGTGCCTTGTCTTGCCGAACCCGCAAAACCGGATATTCATCGGGCAGTGCGGTACGGACGGGGTATGGCAACGTCTGCCGAAGCGTCTTATCTCCCCCCTTGAGCACGAAAGACAGCCTGTGCGGTATGTTGTTCTTCAAACGTATCCCCGACAGCTCCGTCTGATAGACGCTGTAGTCCGCAAAATCTTTGCGCGACATCGGCTGCCTGTAGCCCCCTGGCCGCACTTCCAGGTGTGCACTTTGCCCTTTACTCCCCTGAAAGGAGAGGCCCAGCCGATCCGAGGGCATACCCTGCCAGCCCTGCTTGAGGCTTATGGAAGCCGTATCCACCCACAACGGGTAAATCGGGCGAACCAGCATGCGCGGCTGATAATAGATATCGCGGGAATACTCCGATACCGAGCCATCCGGGAAGCCCACTGCAACAGACACCCTGTTTATACCCTCCTTAAACGTCAGGTCTTTGAAAAAAACCCCGGTACGGTATTGTTTTACAACTTCGTTTTGGATACGCGTTTGCGCCGGGTATGCCGCTTTGGCCAATACAGAGAAGGAAGCCGAAAATACCGTGTCGGCAGGAAAGTTCCGGAGCAGGATGCGCCCATCTGCCGAAGCCGTGTCTTTTTGCCGCTTCGGCCCTTGTACAGCCGCCTGAGACGGCAGCTCCAATACGGAGGCGCAGGAGTGTGCCGCTACGGCGCACAACAGCAGCCATGCCGGTATGTAAAAAAGATTTTTCTGGCTTTTCATATTCGACTGTTTGTAGGGCTAAATTCGCTTGGTAAACTTGCAGGAACGAAACGACAAAGGGTCAAAAGCCCATTTTTTCACCCCTGGATGATTCCCCTTACCACAAGTCTAATACAACCTTTTCTCCGACGCTTCGCCCCAGGCTTTCATAAACGAGGAAATATCTCCCACGGGCAGATGTGCGGTGGAAATGGCGCGTGCTGCCGGGAGGAGTACCAGCTCCCGATAGATAAACGCATCGTCAAAACCGATAGCAGCTGCCTCTTCCCGCGTACAGGCAAACACGATGCGCGAAGGGCGCGCCCAGTACAAGGCCCCCAGGCACATCGGGCAGGGCTCGCAGGTAGCATAGACCGTACAACCCTCCAGTTGAAAGTCGCCGATATGCGCGCAGGCGCGGCGGATGGCGACCACTTCTGCATGGCAGGTAGGATCTTTTTGAGCCAGCACTTCATTGTGCCCCTCTCCGATGACGTTGCCCGATGCATCCACCACGACACAGCCAAAAGGGCCGCCGGCCCCTTCAGATACCCCTCTTTGGGCCACTTCCATAGCTTTGAGCAAGTAGTACTGATCGAGTTCCATACAGGTTGAATTTAAAAAGGGCCGTGCCACCCGGAAAATCACAGGCAGTACGGCCCCCTTTTTACCCTTGCAGTCAAGAATTAATTATTGTTGACCAGGCCAATCGTTGGCCGGCCCGTCGTCGTCGTATTTCCGGCGATGCCGCGTGCGATAATCGTGTACTTTTTACCGCGCACCAGGTTCAAGCTGGATTGTGTGCTCAAGGCAGCAGTGGTACCTACCTCACGCAACACAATGGTGAACCGCGTCGTACCCGGCTGGTCGTAGGCGATAAACGCCTCTTTCCCATCGCTCAAGCCCGCCTCGGTAGCCGCTACTGCGCTGTTGACGACAAACTCGACACCCTTTGCCGGCGTGGTCGTCATCGCGTTGATAAAGCGGATATAGGTTTTATCCGGGTCCGGTACGCTGAGGTCATCTTCAGAGACCATAAAGCTATAGGTACCCGCATTGCCAATGGCATGGATGGTGTAGTACTTCCCATCGGCTACATTGACATCTGCGTTCAAGACCCGCTCGGCGGTAGTCGAAGTAGCAGGAGCCGTCACTTTGAACTTGGCCGTTCCCGCCGGGATGACCGCGTAATCCAGGATGGGAAAAAGGCTGCCCAGCGTTACCAGGCCGGGCGTGGCTCCCGCCGTGGTCGTCAGTACGCCCGATACGACCTTGTCGTTTACGGACACGACCACCCCCGGCACATCAATAGCTGCGTGGAACACCTTAATCCTCGCGCCCGAGGTGACGGCAGTAGCGCTTTCCAGGAAGTTGCGCTCCTCGCCGCAGGAGGCCAGGAACACCGTAGCCAATGCGAAGAAGGACAGGATCGAGAAATATTTTTTCATGACATAAAGTTGATTGTAGTTCACAAAAAGCGCAAATAGTGCCGGTTTACTTCTGGATATTCCACAACACCTTCGTATGGTAATCCGGTAAATCTGCGCCGATTTTGGCTAAGGAAGCTCTGTTCCACACATATTCCGAGTTGAAGCGCGGGCGAACGCGCTGCGCGGGCAAGCCGTTGTTGTCCGGGAACAAGCTGGTCGGCAGGGTGAAGCCCGTATAGACGTCCTGGCTGTAGTTGTAGCGGCGCATGTCCACCCAGGTCTCCAGGCTGCCGTGCCCGTAGAGGGCGATGTACTTCTGCAGCATGATGTCGCTGAGTTTCAGGTCGGCAGCCGTTTTCGGGATGGCTACGCTGGCCAGATACCTCGTTTTTTCAGTGGCGGACACTTTGCAGTAGTCGAGTGCCGAGCCCACTGCGGTGAGGAACGTCTGATAAGCCAGCGCCCTATCCCCTTTGATGAAGGCCGCTTCTGCTTTCATAAACTGGAGTTCCATATAGGTGATGAGCGAGTGCGGTGCCGCGTTGTCGAAGATCCATCTGCCGACGGTAGGCGCTACGCCCAGGCCGCCCCACAGGTTGGGGATTCGACGCACGTTGCCCGACACGTTGTTGGGGTCGCCGGACCCCGGTACCACTCCCCGGTACACCCCGTCGGGACTGGGGGAAAACATGATGGGCAGGCGCGGGTCGCGCGCTTTCAGCACCGTAGAGTCCAGCAGGCTGACGATGTAGGCGGTAGGGAGGAAAGAACCCATGTTGTTGCGCAGAGGGCCGTAGAAGTTGCCATCCGTCGTATTCGTACCCGCATGGGGCACGTCGAAGTTATCCGCATTATTACGGAAGGACTTATCCACGTACTCGATGACCTTGTCCGGGCTATACGATGCTTTGTTGCTGACATGGTGCGCGTTGCGCGCCAGTACGGCATACGTGAAGCGGATCCATTTGTCCGTATCGCCTTTGTAAACCAGATCGCCCCGATTGAGCGATTTGCTGTAATCCGTGCGGGAAAGATCTTTGATAGCCTCTTCGCAGAGGCGGCGCACTTCCGCATAGACCTCCTCCTGGGTGTCGTAATCGAACACATAGCGGTTGGGTTCAAAAGCCTGTTTGAGGATCATTTCCCCGTGGTAGTCCGTCGTAGACTGCCAGCTCCAGGCGCGGATAGCTTTGGCGGCTCCCACGTAGTCCCAGCGGTTGTTTTCCTCGCCCTCTTTGAGGATGAGATCGATATTCTGACCGATGGCCCAATAGTGCTGGCGCCATTTTTCGCCCTGTGCGTCCGAGCCTGCCGCATAGCCGTGGCGGTCGTAGGTATTACCCGCTGCGCTGGAGCCCCAGTACTGGACATATTGTGCGATGTACCGGCTATCGAACGTTTCGCCCCGCACCATTTGCTGCAGGACCGGTGGGAGGATGGCATAGCCCGCAGCGACTTGCGGGAAGCTCGGATCTTCGTTGATGTCTAAGTATTCGTTGCAAGACGCACCCAGCACCAACAAGGACATGAACAATATTATTTTGATTTTTTTCATTTTAAAAACTTTTTATACCTAAAAAATAGGATATAAGAACAAACCTTTGCCGCATTACAATCCTATGCGAAGGCCTCCCGAGAACGTACGAGGCAGCGATGCGGTACCGAAATCAAATCCAAAGGCACCGGCACCGCGGGTAGTGGCCGAGTTTCCGTTCACGTTGGGGTCGGCCCCGGTGTAGTTGGTCTTCATCCAGAGGTCGGTAGCGGTGAAGAACAGGCGCAGGGAGCGGAACACGCCCATCTTCTTCAACGTTTCCGGTGAGAAGGCATAGCTCAGGGAGACATCGCGGAGGCGAACCCAGTTGATATCCCTTTCCACGAATTCCGATTCCGGAAAAGCGGAGAAGAAGTCCGAGCGCGTCTGGGGCGTCACCTGGATGGTGTTGGCCGTGGGGCTTTCGGAATCCTGGCGCCCGTCGCGCAGCACGCCCTTGAAGATGTAGGGCTGGGTGCGGTCGCCGATACGAGTGCTCAGGCCGGTGCGGAAGAGGAACATTTCCGTGCCGTTGAACACATCGCCCCCTTTGCGGATGTCGAACAAGAAGGAGAAGTTGAAGTTGCCCAGGGTGAACTGGTTGGTGAGGCCCAGGGTGAAATCCGGGTTGCGGTCGCCGATGGGCAGGAAGTTGGCGTTGACTACGGGAAGGCCGGTATTCGGGCTGATCAGGACATCTCCGTTTTTGTTGCGCAGGTAGCTGTAGCCGCCGATGGCCGTAGCAGAGCCCATGCCGCGCAGGTTGCCGGAGAGGTTGACTCCAGGGAAGAAACGCTGCAGGTCGCCCACGAAGGCGCTGGAGCGGGCGTTGCCGTAGAGCCAGGTATCCGAGTTGTAGAATTCGGCCTGGTCGGCGGGCAGGTTTTCCACATTCGTTTCGAAGGTGGTAAAGTTGGCGAGCACTTCCCAGGTAATTTTTTTGGCTTTCACGGGCATGACGTTGAGTTGTACTTCGTAGCCGTAGTTGCTGAACGTACCGCCGTTCACGAGGCCGAAGATGAAGCCTGTGCCATAGCTCAGGCGCTGGGCGACGATCTGGTCGAAACGGGTATTTTTGAAGTAGGCGAAATCCACTCCGATGCGGTTTTTGAAGAACTTGAGTTCGGTGCCGAACTCGTAGCCTTCCGTGCGCTCCGGTTTTAGGTTGGGGTTGCCGCCATAAAAGTCGTACAGGAAGCCGCCCCCCGTAGAGCTCTGGGAAACCAGGCGGGGCTGGATGCGGTAGGGCGGGGCATCTTTACCCGTTTGGGAGATGGTACCGCGCAGCTTGCCGTAAGACAGGACGCGGTTGTTGCTCAGGCCGGGTAGTTCGGTGAACACGAAGCTGAGGCCGTAGGAAGGATAGAAGAAGGAGCGGTTGGCCACCGGTAGGGTGGACGACCAGTCGTTGCGGCCTTTCACGGAGAAGTAGAGCAAGCTCTTGTAGCCCAGGTCAAAGCTACCCAGCAGGCTCACCAGGCGCTGGCGCGTGATGGTCAGTTTGTTGCGCTGGGTAGTGGGGTCGGTATTGTTTACGCTGTTGTAGTCCGGGATGAAGAGTTTTTCCCCGCGCACCGAGGTGACCTCGTAGTTGCGGTCGTCGAACGAGCCGCCGAAGGTGAGGGAGGAGCTAAAGTTGCCGAAATTTTTCTTGGCGGTAGCAATCAGGTTGCCGTTGAGCAGCAGCGACACTTCGTTATAGCTCTCCACGGAGCCCAGGCCGGCGATGCCGAGCACGGATTCCGGATGGCGGAACTGGTTGCCGATGGTGGAATAGTTGTCCACACCAAAGCGCCCCGTCACGTTGAGCCATTTGAGCGGGTTATAGGCCAGCGTGAAGTTGCCGATAGAGCGCTTGGTACGGGTGCGGTTGGCGTTGGCGTTGGTGTTGAAGAAGGGGTTGTCCGGCTCGGACGTCGTACCAATCAACCTGCGGCGCGTGCCGTCGGCGTTGAGATAGACGGTGGCATCGTCGTAGGAAGGCCACTGGATCAAGGAGATGAGGTAGCCGCTCGCCCCGCGCTCGGGAGCCGTCGTTTCGGTGATGAGGTAGTTGAACGAGCTGCTCAGTTCCAGTTTGGAGTTCACTTTGGCTGTAGTGTTCAAGCGGAGGGAGATGCGGTTGAAGTCGTTGCCGGGCACGATACCCAACTGGTCGGTATAGCTGCTCGACAGACGGTAGTTCAGGTTTTCCGATCCGCCTTCAAAGCCCAGGTTGTGGGTTTGCGTGAAGCCGGTGCGGAAGAAGGCTCCTACGTTGTCGTAGAGCTGGGTGCCGGGGGGCAGTTTGGGTCCGAAGTACGACGTAGTGTTCGGGTCTGCCGAGCCGTTGAAGCCCCGTGCGTATTCGTTGGTGAACTGCGGGAAGCGGTAGTATTCCTCTGTGCGGAAAAGGTTGTCGTAGTTGATGCGGCCTTTGCCGGCGGTACCTTTCTTCGTCGTGATGATGATTGCGCCGGAGGAGGCATCGATGCCGTAGAGGGCTGCTGCTTCCGGGCCTTTGAGCACGGTGATGGATTCGATATCGGCCGGGTTGATGTCCCCTGCGCGGTTGAGGTAATCTGCCGATCGGTTGGGCTGGTCGGACACCAGGGCGCCCTGGCTGAAGGTGCGGTTATCGATGGGCAAGCCATCCACGACGAAGAGCGGTTGGTTGTTCCCGTCGATCGAGCTCGGCCCGCGCAACTGGATGCTCACCGAAGCTCCTGCCTGGCCGCTGGAAGGCGTCATGTTCAGACCGGCTACACGGCCCTGCAGGGATACCAGGAAGTTGTCGCGACCAGTATTGTACAACTGCTCGCCCTTTACTTCCTGCACCGAGTAGCTCAGCTTTTTCTTGTCTTCTTTTATCCCCAGGGCGGTCACGACCACTTCGTCCAGGGCAGTAGCCTCGGAAGCCAGTTCGACGTTGATAACGTTCGCATCGCCTACGACTACTTCTTTTTGAGAGTAGCCCGTGTAGGTGAAGCGCAGCGTCTGCCCCTTGGAAGCTTCGATTTCGTACTTTCCGTCCAAATCGGTAACCGTACCATTTGTGGTGCCGGCAACGAGGACAGTAGCCCCTATCAGAGGCGCACCGTCCTGCTCGTCTGTGATCGTACCGCTGATTTTTTTTGCCTGCGCCCATAGCCCGGCTATCGGGATAAGCATCAGGAGCAACAACCAGCTCGATCTCTGTAGTTGTCTCTTCATAAACATGACGTTTTGTGAGTTATAGAAAATAATGCGGTTTCCAAGGTGTGCTTTTTGCAATAAATTGCAAATAACAACTAAAATTGCGCTCAAATTACGTTTTAAAGTAGAAAACCAGCCTCTTTTAAGCATTTTTTTGCAAAAATTTGCTATTTTTTGTACGCTGCAGCTATGAGCCCGTGGAAGTGATGCGTCCCCTGCTCGCGCTCTGGTGCATAGCGCCCGTAGGCATAGAAGCGGGATTGGATGCCTTTTTGTACTGCCTCCACAACCTCCTCGTCTTCGATTTCCACCTGCCCCAGGCCTGAGCCGGCACCTTGTTCGAGTTTGGATTCGTCATAGACAAACGGCAGGAACGTCACGCGGGTGCGATCCAGGCCGATGGGCTCTATGAGGTTGAAAGACAAACCCCAGGGATAAAAATTGAACATCATATTGGGGAAAACCCAAAAGTAATACGCCGCCACTCGTCGCCCATAGTCGGGGGAAGAGGTCGGCAGGTCGAAACACAGCTCTCCCTCCTTTGCAATCCCTACCTGCAGGTTGGACTTTCCGAACACTTCCGTCGTGTAGCTGCCGTAATCCAGCACTGCGCTCAAGCCCCCGTGGACGAAGGGAATATGGAAGCCTTCGAGATAGTTTTCGCAATACAAGGCCCAGTGGGCTTTGACTTCAAACACTTGTGCCCTTTCCGGCATCAGGCGCATGCGTTCGATGGGCAGCCAGCCGACCCGTTCCATCATTTCGCCAAAGTACGTTTGCGGGTCCTCACCCGTCGCCACCTGGGCAAACAGAAGGGGGCCCCATTGGAAGAGCGGCAAGCGGTGCAAGTGGTCGCAAGGGGCGGGAAAATCCTCTACGTCTTTGAACTCCGGCATGAAGGTGAACGTGCCGTCCAGCTGAAACACCCGCCCGTGGTAGCGGCAGCGCAACTGGCTGCCCTTGCCCGCTTCCCAGGCCAACAAATTGCCGCGATGGGTACAGACATTCGACAAGCAGTGCAGCACCCCGCTTTTGTCCCGGCTCAGGAGGAGTGGCTCCCCGACATATCCCGGCAGCAGCTCCACCGGATGATAGGTGCCGGGGTCCGGCGCCATGCCCGTATGCCCTACGTACTGCCAGCTCGGGCTGAATATACGTTCCTTGTCGGCCATGAAATACTGGTTTTCTTTGTAATAGCTCGTGTCCAGGGTCTTCGCCCTGCGGATGTCCTCATTGATTTCAAAAGGCCCCATGATGTATAGATTCGTATGGTTTTATGTAGCAATTTTTAAAGCTACGGAAAATATGAAAAGATGAGTGGTTATCAGCGTTAGCGAAAAAGAAAAAAAGAGCCATTTTTGGACTTCTTGCGAGGGGGTAGCGAGGAAGGTTTTTGTCTACACGAAGGCTTTTTGAGGGAGCGTACCACTAAAAATGATAAAAATACGCCATTTTTGACCCGGTTAAAAAATTCGGAACACGCTCTGAGCGCAAATCTACTGCACCATGCAAGCCAGAAGGGTTCGTGCACTATTCGGGAGGCTTGGGCTGATGCCCCTGGCTGACCGGGTGCTTTATATCGCCCAATATATGAAAAACTTCGGGCGCAACCAAGCCTTTAGAAAACAGTTTCCCGAAATCGCCCTGCCCCCTGCCTATATGCTCTTCGAGGCCTTTCAGCTCGACTATCGCAAGTACTGGGAGGGCGGGAAGGAAACTGCCCTCTGGTTGGTCGGCGCGGTAAAACCTCACCTGCCCGAAGGCGAGCTGGACGTACTCGACTGGGGCTGTGGCCCCGCAAGGGTTCTGCGGCAACTCCCCGGCATTCTCGGGGAAGAACATCGCTATTGGGGGGCCGACTACAACCCGCGCACCATTGCCTGGTGCCGGCGCCACCTGCACGGGTTTGGTTTTGACCTCCACGGTATCCTGCCCCCGACGGGTTTCGCCGATGCCCGTTTCGATTTCATCTACGGGATTTCCATTTTCACTCATCTTTCTGCGGACAGCCACAGCGCCTGGCTTTGCGAGCTGGACCGTTTGACCAGGGCGGGAGGCATTTTGCTGTTGACTACCCAGGGCGATGCGTTCCGGGAGAAGCTCAGCGATGCCGAGCGGATTCGCTTTGATGCCGGTGAATTAGTCGTTCGCCATTCGGGCAAGGAGGGGCATCGCGTATTTGCCGCTTTCCAGCCCGCCCGATGGGCACGCCGTTTTTTCGGGACGCGCTTTGCCATCCTCGAGCACCGCCCCGGCCAGGCACAGGCCTGGGGAATAGCCCAGGATGTATGGATCCTGCAAAAAGAGGCCCCCGGGTAAAAAAGAGCAGGGTTTCGCTTTGAGGCTGACGGGTTTTCGCTACATTGTACCCCGACATAAAAAGCAACTATGGAAAAGACAGGCGAAACAGCGCCCAAAGCCGGGCTGGCAACGGCCATCAGCCTCGTCATAGGCAATACGATAGGGTCGGGCGTGTTCTTGTTGCCCGCCACCCTGGCCGGATATGGAGCGGTAAGCCTGGCCGGATGGTTGTTTTCCTTTTTAGGGGCACTGAGCCTGGCCGTCGTATTTGCCCGTCTGAGCAAACGCAAACCCGGTGCGGGTGGCCCGTATGCCTATTCCAGGGAGGCCTTTGGCGATTTTATCGGCTTCCAGGTAGCTTGGGGCTATTGGATTTCCGTGTGGGTAGGCAATGCGGCCATCGTGACCTCGGCAGTCAGCTACCTCGGCATTTTCATTCCCGCCATGAAGGAAGCCCCTATTGCCGGCGGGGCCACGGGCCCGGGCATCATCTGGCTGCTCACCTGGGTCAACTCTATGGGCATACGCGAAGCGGGGTGGGTGCAAAAAACAACTACCGTCCTCAAGTTGCTTCCCTTGTTCCTGGTGCCGCTGTTCGGCATTTTCTTCCTCGAACCGGGCCACTTCCAGCCCTTCAACCGCAGCGATCAATCGCTCTTCGGAGCGATCACCGCTACTGCGTCCCTGACGCTTTGGGCCTTTTTAGGCATTGAATCGGCCACCGTTCCGGCAGCGCATATCCGGGATCCTGAAAAGACCATCCCAAAAGCCACGGTTTGGGGCACGCTCGTAGTGGCTCTCGTCTATATCAGTGGTTCGATTGCCATTATGGGCCTCATCCCCCCGGCGGATTTACAGGTTTCTCAAGCTCCTTATGCGGAAGCAGCCGAAAAACTGTGGGGCCCCTTTGGGCGCTACCTGGTCGCAGCAGGAGCCGTCATAGCCTCCATAGGCTCACTCAACGGCTGGATACTCATCCAGGGGCAGATTCCTATGGCAGCAGCGGTGGACCGCGTGTTCCCCTCCTTTTTCAAAAAGACAAATAAAAAAGGAGTCCCCATAGCCGGCATGGTGCTGTCGAGCCTGCTCTTGTCTGCCCTGATGGCCACCAACTACAACAAGAGCATGGTGAGCACCTTTCAGTTCATGCTGCTGCTGGCGACCACCTCCGTACTCATCCCCTACCTTTTCTGCGCGCTGGCCTACCTGGGCCAATGCATAGGGTGGCGAAAGGGAAGAGCGGCCCTCCAGCCTGGTGCGTATATTGCCTTCATAGCCTTCCTTTTCTCTTTCTGGGCCATCGGCGGGGCCGGGCAGGAGGCCGTATATTGGGGGTTTCTGCTTCTGTGCGCCGGGACGCCCCTCTACATTTGGTTGAAATCTACCGGAAAAATCAATACGCCTGGCTCAGCGGATGAATCATCAGCTCGTCAATGACAACGTGGGGAGGCTGAGCCATGATGTAGTGAATCGCATCGGCCATGTCCTCTCCTTTCAGCCAGCTTTCCGCCTCCTGGGCACCTTGTGGATGGCTGTGAAAATGCGTGTCCACCAGACCGGAATACACGACGCTCACTTTTATTCCGAAGGGATGTACCTCTTTTCGCAAAGCTGACGAAAAAGCGTCCTGGGCGTATTTGCTGGCGCAATACAGCGAGCCTGCCGGAAAAGTGCGCTTGGCCACGTCGGAAGCGATATTGATGATATGCCCCTGCTTGCGGGCCTTCATGGCCGGCAGGGCATAGCGGCAGCAGAGGAATGTCCCTTTGACATTCACCTCCATGACCTCGTCCCATTCCCCGGAACTGATTTCATCTGCCGGCTTGAAGATTCCGAAACCCGCGTTGTTTATGAGGAAGTCCAACCTGCCCAATTCCCCGATAAAGGCTTCCATAGCCGATTTGACCACGCCTTCATCCGATACATCGCCGGCAAAAATATGGACATGGGGGGCTCCGTTCCCTATGCAAAGGGACTGCAGTTCTTTCAGTTCTGCTTCGTTGCGGGCCAACAAACCGAGATGGTTCTGCTGCGTGGCCAAACGGAGGGCCAAATCCCGTCCGATGCCCCGGGATGCCCCGGTTAAAAAAACGACCTTGTCTGTTATCATGCTTTGATGGATTTCTACTTTGCCTAACCGATATATCCCAGGGGCAACAATACGACTTTTCGCGTAAATCCAATCCCTGAAAATTTCAAATATTTCTTCTATTTTGCACTTTTTCGCAAACTCCTAATAACCTGTTTGTAATGAAAAAACGGATTCTATTCTTTCTATTGGCACTGGTTGCCATTCGCGCGGGAGCCCAGGTACAGAAGGCGCCTGACCGCAAAGAGGGGGACGGCCCCTATCCGCAGTTGATCATCCGCGGGGCGACCCTGATCAATGGGAACGGCGCGCCGCCCGTTGGCCCCGTGGACGTCGTCGTGGAGAACAACGTCATCAAGCAAGTGCGCAACGTGGGATATCCGGGGGTGCCCATTGACCCGAAGGGCAGACCCCAGCTCAAACCGGGCGGCAAGGAAATTCAGGCAGAAGGCATGTACCTGCTCCCCGGCTTTGTGGATATGCACGGCCATATCGGAGGAAGGGCACAGGGCGCCGATGCGGAATACGTGTTCAAACTTTGGATGGGGCATGGCATCACGACCATTCGCGACCCATCGGCTGGAAACGGGCTGGACTGGGTGCTCGACCAGAAGCAGAGAAGCCTCAACAACCAGATTACCGCCCCCCGCATCCTGGCCTATACCGCTTTTGGGATGGGCAGTAAAGAACCCATCGCCAGCGCCGAACAAGCGCGCGAATGGGTGCGCGACAATCAAAAGCGCGGAGCCGACGGAATCAAGTTCTTCGGCGCGCCCCCTGAAGTCATGGCCGCCGCCCTCGATGAAAATAAAAAACTCGGCCTGCGCTCTTGCTGCCACCATGCCCAGATGGACGTGGCCCGCTGGAACGTGCTCAGCTCCGCCCGCGCCGGCCTCACTTCCATGGAACACTGGTACGGACTCCCGGAGGCCCTGTTCAACAACCGCACCGTACAGGATTACCCGGCCGACTACAACTACTCCAACGAGCAGCACCGCTTCGAACAAGCCGGACGCCTTTGGAAACAGGCCGCCCCCCCCTACTCCGAACACTGGAACAAGGTGATGCAGGAACTGTTAGACCTGGACTTCACCCTCGACCCCACCTTCAACATCTATGAGGCCAACCGGGACCTCATGCGCGCACGCCGCGCCGAATGGCACGAAGAGTACACCCTACCCTCTCTGTGGCGTTTTTACCTGCCCAGCCGCATTTCCCATGGTTCCTACTGGCACTCCTGGGGCACCGAACAAGAGGTGAGCTGGAAGGAAAACTACCGCCTCTGGATGACCTTCGTCAACGAATACAAAAACCGCGGTGGCCGGGTAACAGCAGGCTCCGACTCCGGGTTTATCTTCCAACTGTACGGGTTTGCCTACATCCGCGAACTGGAACTCTTGCGCGAAGCAGGCTTCCACCCGCTCGAAGTCATCCGGGCCGCGACTCTCAACGGGGCAGAAGCCCTGGGCATGGCCGACAAAATCGGGACCATCGAAGTCGGCAAATTAGCCGATATGGTGTTGATAGAGGAAAACCCACTCGAAAATATACAGGTGCTCTACGGCACCGGTGCCATCCAATTGACCGATACCAACGAAACCGTACGCGTGGGTGGCGTGCGCTATACCATCAAGGATGGCATTGTATACGACGCCAAACAACTGCTCGCCGATGTGCGCAAGATGGTCGCCGACAGCAAAAAGAAAGACGATTACGAAATCGAACAGCCTGGCACAACGGGCAAAAAGAAAGGATAACCCGCGTACTACAAATCGAACAAGCCTTCCGGGAGTTCCATCTGGATTTCCCGGGAGGCTTCGTCTATTTTTTTGATCAGATCCGGGTGCATGGGAATGAGGATTTCCCTCCCCTCCACTTCTGCATACGCCAGGTATTGTTGCGGCATGGCCACAATTTCTACGATTTTTGCCCGCCGGCCACTGAACACATCCAGGATTTCGTATCCTGTGAAGCGCTCGAACTGCAACTCGGCCGACCCCTCCCGCTCTTCATCCTCCAACAGGTCGGCTTCCCGAAGGAATGCCGGCAGACCCGTCAGCGCCCGCGCCTGTTCCGGGCTGTCGGTGTCTTCCAGTTTCACCAGAATATCGTTCCCTTCCCGAATCGCTTCGATGAAGTACGGGAGCTTTTGCCCTTTGTTTTCCAGGAATACTACCTCTGCCTCCAGGAAATCCTCCAGGTAGCGCTCGTCCACATGGAATTTTAGCTCACCGCCCAGGCCGTGCGCCTTTCCGGTTTTCCCAATACAAATAAAAAGTTGCTCTCCTTTCTGCATAGTGCTTCGATTCAGTTTTTCCCGGAGTAGCTGCTGTGGATGATTCCCCCGCCCACTACATCGTCGCCTTCATAAAAAACCGCTGATTGCCCCGGTGCTACGCCGCTCACGTGGGCGTAGAACGATACCCCTACCCGATCTTCGGACAGATTTTCCAGCCGGGCCAGGGTGGGCGGGCTTTTGTGGCGGATTTTTACCGCTGCCTCGAGCCCTTCCGGTATGACCGGGTACTTCTGTATGTTGAGCTGATATACCTGCATCCCGTTGCGCACCAGTTCCTCCACAGGGCCGAGCACTACCGTGTTCGTCTCGGGGATGATTTCGGTGACGTACATAGGGCTGCCAAAGGCTTGTCCCAGCCCTTTTCGCTGCCCGATAGTATAAAAGGGATAGCCCTGGTGTTGGCCCAACACCTCCCCCTGCCGATTCACGAACTGCCCACCGGCCACTTGTTCTTCCAGGCCGTCCACGTGGCGCTTGAGAAAGCCCCGATAGTCGTTGTCGGGCACGAAGCAGATTTCATAGCTTTCCGCTTTCTTCGACAACTCCTTGTAGCCAGCGTCGAACGCCAGTTGGCGCACTTCCGGCTTAGTGAGCTCGCCAAGAGGGAAGCGACTTCTGTACAACGCATCTTGGGAAAGCCCCCAAAGCACATAGGACTGGTCCTTGTTCAAGTCTGCGGCGCGGCGTATGAACCTCCGCTCGTCTTGCTCGATGATACGGGCATAGTGGCCGGTAGCGATGAACTCGCAGTCGAGCGCGTCCGCCCTGCGCAGCAGGGCGTTCCATTTTATGTGCGTATTGCAAAGGACACAGGGGTTGGGGGTTCGACCCGCCATGTATTCCTCAATAAAGTTATCTATGACGTAGTTGCCGAACTCATCGCGGATGTCGATGATAAAGTGGTGAAACCCCATATCTACTGCTACCTGACGCGCGTCGTTGATGGAGTCCAGGCTGCAACAGCCCGTTTCCTTTTTCGTACCGCCGGAATTGGCGTAGTCCCAGGTTTTCATGGTGATTCCCACCACCTGGTAGCCCGCTTCGTGCAACAACATAGCGGTCACGGTGCTGTCTATCCCACCGCTCATTGCAACCAGTACCCTGCCGTGTTTGCTCATTCGAATTTAATTTTAGCTGACCCTTCCCGCAACAAGTCCTACGCGTGGAAGGTTCACTCCACAAGCTTCAAATATAGCCATTTGCTTGTATGACACTTTTTTTTTACTTTTGGAGTTATTAAAAAAAATAACATCATGAACACTGTATTTGGACGCTTATTGCTCGCGGCCGCCCTATGCTCCGCGAACCTCGCCTACTCCCAGGAATCCGGTATTGCCGCTGTATACGACGACAGCTTCCAGGGAAGCCGCACCGCATCAGGGCAAATGTACGACAAAGATAAGCTCACTGCGGCACATAAAATCCACCCTATGGGCACACAGCTCAAGGTGACCCGCACCGACGAGCGCGCCCGGCGCTCGGTAATCGTCACCGTCAATGACCGCGGTCCCTACATCTCTGGCAGGATTGTGGACCTCTCCCGGGCTGCCGCCCAAAAAATCGGTCTCGGTACCGGAGGCACCGCTAATGTAATCGTAGAGGTGATTGGCAAAACGGAAACGGAAACTACCGCTAAGAAAAGCCCCGCAACCCCACCAGCCGACCCCGCCAAAGTGAATACCCAACCGGCAAAAAGCCCCGTCCCCGTCGTGGCAAAGACCCAGCCTGCCAAACCCGCAGCCGAGCCGGCCGTGCCCAATCGCGACCTGCAAGCCAAATCCGGTGCCGCAACGACCGCCGTCCGCACCTATAAGGCAGTGGATACGAAAATCTATCCCTTAGTGCGCGGGGACTTCAAGCAGTTCGGACTATACAAAATCGCCCTGCACAACTCCCCGACCAAGGGCTTCGGCGTACAGGTGATGGCCTTGAGCAACCCCGAAGTCCTGCTCGACCAAATCGCCGACCTGCAAGGGAAATGGTTCGAAGATATCCTGGTCAGCATCCAGCCCTCCGCAGACGGTGTCAGCCCCGTTTATAAAATTATCCTCGGACCGTTCACGTCAGAGGCTAGTGCCAGTGTATATGCCGACAACCTCAAACGAAAACATAAGATTGATGGCTTTGTCGTGGACTTGAGCGCCAAAAATTATTAGGATTTTTGTAGGAGGGGAGGGCCCCCTCCTACAAAATACGCACTATTAGACTTGTTGCGAGGGGGTCAGCGAGGAGGAAAAAAGAGTCATTTTCTTTCCACGCGAAGGCTTTTTGTGGGAATATGGCCCAGCTATAGGACCACAAAAA
Organism: uncultured Haliscomenobacter sp.; assembly: GCA_964607915.1. Taxonomy (GTDB): domain Bacteria; phylum Bacteroidota; class Bacteroidia; order Chitinophagales; family Saprospiraceae; genus JADJPL01. The sequence goes on along the minus strand of CAZSMU010000027.1, from coordinate 1,083 downwards.
GGCGTCGTGTGGGAAGAAAAGAGCCTTTTTAACCCCTCGATAAATCCCCCTCGCAACAAGTCTATTGATTGTCAAGAATTTTTGAAATCATATCGAGTGGCAAATCAAGCAAATCGGCAATTTCTTCTTTCGATTTTCCTTTGTTTTTCAACTTCAAAACGGTTTCTATTTCTTTATTTTCTTCTCCTTTTTTTATCAAATCTTGTGCATCCGCCATTTTTGTATGCTGCTCGCTGGCGATGTCTCGTAGTTCTTTCAGATATTTTTTATAGTCCTTTGCCTCTTTTTCATTCAATTTCATCTCGTCTAATTTCTCTCCCGCTGCTTTCAGGCCCTTCGCTGAAAAGTCGTTTTTGATTTCAGCGTTTTTGAAAAAATAAATCCACTCGTCGAGTTTGTCCTTCACCCGGTTGCCGAATTTTCCAACCTTGATTACCCAGTATTCCGGAAAAACCTCGTGAATAGTATTCTTTTTGTAAAGTTCGATTTGCTTATCGGCGAGCGTCAAAATATCGTTTTTGTGGATACCTTTGAAGACCGTCGTTCCGTGATAAACGTAATCCTTCCCTTGTCCCAGGTCGAAATAGGCTATCGTCACCGAAATCACCTTCTTCACTTCGGCGTAGGGCTGCCCTTCTTTGATGTGTTCGGTGATGACTTTTGACGTACCGTACAACATCCGATGGAAGTAATCGTATTCTTTGCTGTTTTGCACCTCGACAATGACCAGCGCGCCGTCAGTGAACTCCACCAGCACATCCACCCGGTTGAACTTATCGTCCTCCGTCTCCTTGTTGCTCTCGCTATCAAGGACTTGCACGATTTTCACTTCTTCGCCGAGCAACTCCGACAGGAAGCCTTCAAGGATGTCGAAGTTTGCTTTGTGGCGAAGCATCTTTTTCATCGCCCAGTCGAACCGGACTAGCTTTTTCGCCATATTTTAAAAATTTCCCATAAAGATAAGTCCTTTTTGGTACATTTTGTTTTAAATATGATTTACCTCATTTTATTTATACTTATTTAAATTTTAGACTTGTTGCGCGGGGTCAGCGAGGAGGGAAAAAAGAGTCATTTTTTGTCCAT